>JAKSLA010000001.1 GCA_024401455.1 Paludibacteraceae bacterium
TCCTTGACCTGCATTCCTGTTGTGTACATGAATTAAAACTTATTACTGTTAGATTTTTTATTTTTCGTTAAAAATCGCCTGAATTTAATTCAAAGCAAGTTATAGAAAAGTTTTTAGCTGTGCAAGAGCGAAAGCGGAAGTAACCGCTCAGGAACATCGCAAAAGCAATCAATTACCTCATCACAACCGAATGCCACCACTCCACGCAAAGGCATATACAACAGTTGCTTGCCTATACAAACGAGTTGCTGAGCCAAGCAAACTAAAAGGGTTGCACATCCACGGATATGCAACCCTTTCTATTTCAACCTTACGTCAGTTTATTACTTCTCAATTGGAAGGCCAGCCTCAACCCAACCTTCGTAGCCAGTCATAAGGTGGTAGGTCTTAGCTAGACCCCAACCCATAGAAGAAACGATACCAGCCAAATAGAAGCCCATAGAACCATTGGTTTTCTTAGAACCATAAAGGTAAATTGACTTTGACTGATCGATATTCTTCATTGCTGCCTTGAATGAAGTCTCTGCAGTTCTGTCTGTTGCAGGAATGTTGATAGCACCTGGGATGTGACCTTCTGCATACTCTTCTGCTGAACGATAGTCAACAACACAACAATTAGTTGAGGTGTTGATTCTCTCTTGGAATCCCTTTGCATCCTCAACCTTCTTATAAGAATCCAACTTCTCGGTATCTGAGCCTGAACATGCAGAGAAACCCAAAGAAAGAACGGCTACAAAAGCCATTACAAAAAATTGCTTCAAACTTTTCATTTTAAAACCTATTATATAATTAAACAAAAAAAATTATTTCTTCACTTGTCAAGCATCACTTGTGGACCTCGACCTTTTTTGTCTCAGGAAGCGTTGCATTGCGCTTCTCTACTTGTGCCACGACATTGCGAGCCAACTCGGCAAATGCAGCGCCCGTCATCGTATCCGGATCACAGGCTACAGGCGTTCCGCCATCACCTCCCTCACAAATACTTTGAACAATAGGGATTTGACCTAATAGAGGAACCTGCAATTCTTGTGCCAATTTTTTACAACCTTCCTTTCCGAAAAGGTAATACTTGTTCTGCGGCAACTCGGCTGGCGTAAACCAAGCCATATTTTCAACCAAACCCAAGATTGGCACATTCACCTTCTCCCCCATGAACATATTAATTCCCTTGCGAGCATCGGTCAAAGCCACCTCCTGCGGCGTACTGACAACAATAGCACCTGTAATGGCCACCGTCTGCACCATGGTCAAATGAATGTCGCTCGTACCTGGCGGCAAATCGACGACGAAATAGTCCAAATCGCCCCAATTAGCATCCGTGATAAGTTGCTTCAAGGCATTGCTGGCCATTCCTCCTCGCCAAAGCACTGCACTGTTAGGATCGACAAAGAATCCGATGGAGAGCATCTTCACCCCATACTTCTCTTCTGGACGAATCAACTCGCGGTCGCCTACAGGCTCCAATATCGGGCGAGCATCCTCCAAACCAAACATCTTCGGAACGGAAGGTCCAAAGATATCGGCATCAAGCAATCCCACCTTATAGCCTTGCTGTGCCAAAGCGACAGCCAAATTGGAAGACACCGTCGATTTTCCAACGCCACCCTTACCAGAAGAAACGGCAATGATATTCTTCACCTGAGAAAGAGGCTTCTCCTCTGCCACAGGAAGCGGTTTACGCGAACGAATATCAATGTTCCCCTTTATATCGACCTCCGGGCCGACATAGGTAAGGATAGCCTGCTCACAAGCCTTTACCAATGATTTGGAAAACGGATCGTTAGCCTTATCAAAGATGAGCGAGAAAGAGACCTTGTTTCCGTCTATACGGATATTGTCCTCCACCATCTCAGAAGAGACGATGTCCTTTCCCGTACCAGGGTAACGCACATGTTTGAGCGCGTCCAATATCAAATTCGGGTATAATGCCATTCTTATTATCCGTTAATGTTATTCTCTACGATGTCAGACAAAACCTCGGCAATGTCAAGACCTGCCGCACGCACCTGTTGAGGAATGAAACTAGTGGCCGTCATTCCTGGCGTAGTATTGATTTCAAGCAAATTGACCTTATCACCCTCCGTTATGATATAATCAATACGAATGATTCCTTTTGCCCCGATAATGTCATAAATGCGAGAGGTCAAGGCCTGCACCTTCGCTGTCACGTCCGGTGACAAACGGGCTGGAGTGATCTCCTCAACCTGTCCATTATATTTTGCATCGTAATCGAAAAATTCATTTTGACTGACCACCTCGGTGATTGGGAACACTACGGTCTTCTGCTTGGTTTTATAAACGCCGCAAGTGATCTCCGTACCCTTCATAAAACTCTCGATGATGACTTGGTCACCCTCTGCAAAAGCCGCCTCGATGGCAGGAAGCACCTGATCGGCAGACTTCACTTTCGTCACACCGAAACTGCTGCCGCCTATGTTCGGCTTCACAAAGCAAGGCAAACCTACCTTTGCCACCACATCGTCAGCAGAAACAGCCTCACCCTTGCGGACAAGGATTGATTCGGCAATATTTACACCGAAGGATTTCAAATAGTGGTTACAGAAGAATTTGTTGAAGGTCAAGGCGGCTGCCAAAACGCCACAACAAGAGTATGGCATACCGATCAAATCGAAATAGCCCTGCAACTTTCCATCCTCGCCTGGAATACCATGAATGGTAATGTAAGCGTAATCGAACGATTTCTTCTCGCCGTTGCAAACGAATGTGAAATCATTCTTGTCAATATCATATTTCACACCATCGCAAAGCACTTTCCACTCTTTGCCGATGATAGTAACAACATACAAATTATATTTCTCCTTGTTAAAAAAGGATTCAATACCAGCAGCACTACGCAAAGAGACCTCCACCTCAGATTGGTCTCCTCCCGCTACGATTGCAATGTTCTTTTTCATTATATCAAATTTTGAACTTATCCATTTCATAAGGGAAACGCGTCAAGCATTTCCTCCTTAATCTTGACATCACACAAAGATAAAGAATGATATTTAAATAATAGACCTACAACGACGAAAAAGTCGTACACGTCCTCACTTCATAACATCTTCACAACCTCGGCTTCACAGATTCCTTCTTTATGCCGGCCAAGACCTTTTTGCCCCATTCACAAGAGAGCGAGTCGCCTATTGTCGGGGCGTTCAGCGTTTGCTCATCCCCGGACATTTTCACAAGGTCCAAATAGTTCACGGCCTCTGAATTGCCATGCCAAGACCAAGCCAACCAACCTACAGAAGCAGAATCACAAGTGGACAAGATAAGATCTTCATCCACGTCTCCGTCGGTATGATACCAACCGAACTCACCGATACAGAGGGCTAAATTCTGTTCCATAATGCCGTTGATAATGGGTTGCACACGCGCTGTGTTACCAGCCGTCCCATACATGTGGACGGAAAAGATGACATTGCGCTCAGGGTCAGATGCCAAGACTTGAGTTCCTGCCCGACGGATGCACTCCGCCCCCTGTCCATAACCATCCGAATCGACCATGATACAATGCTTCAACCCTGCACTACGAATGATTGAGATTGCTTGTGCATAAGAGTTTGCCCAAAGGCTATCATTGCAACTCTTCATCCACTCATTGGCTATATTAATGATGACAAAATTCTCCGTTCCTGAAAGGAATGAGGAGAGCGAAGCAAAACAACGAGCGGCATTCAACAAATTCTCAGTCGTATCGTTGCCCGTAGCATCATGCACCTCCAAAATACCGACCATGCCATACTTACGGCACTCCTCAACTACAAAGGCCACCTCCTCCATGGGGGTAGGTGCCCAAACATCACCATCGGCCAAGACGACACGCACGGCGTTTGCCCCCGTACGGCCAATCGCCTCCATCTGTCCCATGCCCGTACCTCCGCTCCAAGCCCAATGGACATTCACACCCCGCATCAGCAAGGTATCACCATAAGCCGTGTACAATTGGTTTCCACGAACGGTCAGTCCATCATAGCAACGGACATTCACAGAATCTGTTTCGGAAACAGCACTTGCGCCTCCATTCGGATTTATCTTCACATCAAAATTACAGGAGGTGAATGTCAACAAGGACAATATCCAGCCTAATACGTATCTCAAATTCATGATAATTTAAGGGGGGCTTTAATTCCCCGATTTTTGTTTTTCTCTAAATTGCGACCTTTCTCTCTTTTCGCATCAAATCATCGTTGATAATAACGCATCCACAAATCGAAAAGACGTCCGTCAACCACCTTGCTATAATCATTATACGAACAAGAGAAAATTCTATCGCCCCCTCGCATCGGAATCTGAACCCACCAACGATTATTCAGATGGTTATTGTAAAAAACGATATCATCGTCACCATCCATTTCCGGTACAACAATTGTCTTATAGGAAGAGAGGTCTCTCAACGGATAATCACCATAACGATTGGCATACGCTTCCAAGAAATGCCAAACCAATTGGGCCGCCAACGAGGCAGTCTGACCATTGTTGTCAAAATAAGGATTCACCTCAAAAAGGCCGAAAGCCTGAATACGGTCACTCAGTCCTGCGTAGCGAGTCAACTGGCAGAGTTCCTCACCCGTCAAGCCGTTAGGCGAAGGCATCTCCTGTCCTGGGGCATCCGATTGGCGAACCACAGACATATCCAAACTGACAAAATCCGAATCACGGAAAATCGGTTCCGCCTCGGCCAAATCAGCCCGAAGATTGCCCAAGCGCATGACCCAACAGTTGTTCTCCTCCAACTTGTCCACCTGCAGTTGCGAACAGTAATAACTCTGACAACCGATCACATCCACGCGAAAACGCTTATCGTCATTTATAATCGTGTTCAAATAAGACGATGGAGAAATAGGTGCGCCCTCCTCTATCGAGAGATCTATGCGCGAATCGAGCACCGACAAGTTCAACTCCTGCGAAATCTCCTTCAATCCGTCATAAACCGCAGCCGTCAACTCCTGCGAACCACCCAATATAACGGGCAAAACGCCTATGGCACGAAGTTCTGACACCGCACCACGCAAAGCAAAATACAACTCGGTCGGGTTATCACAAGCTTTGAGATTTCCCAAATCTGCAATCCTCAACTGTCGCATTTCCCCTCGAAGTGCATAGAGATATTTACGTATTTCATCTGGGGCAGCCGCACTTCCCCTGTTCACTTGGTCAGAATCCGCTTTCACTCCGATAATGGCCACATCATACGCCTCATCAACCAAACGACTTCCTAAAGTCTGCGTCACCGGTATAAACGGGAACACCAAATTCTCTACGGAAGGTTTCTCAAAATAATCAACAATACTCATTTGTTATTTCACCAATCTATTATCTCTTTCAAACCTATCTTAGGGCAGAACATCCACAGGAAAAAGGGAACTATATCTTCATGCCCAAGACAATACGTTTCAAACGGCAACGTAACACCATCAGACGCCTGCGTCTTTCAGCAACTCCTTAGCGTTGTTAATGGCCGCATCAGTAAGATTTGCGCCGCTCAACATCTGTGCAATTTCAGCGATTCGCTCCTCCTTGCTGAGTTGTTTGATGCTGGAAACGGTACCCGACTCCACATCCTTCTTGTAAACCTTGAAGTGTTGCGCTCCCTTGGAGGCTATCTGCGGCAAGTGCGTAATGCTCAACACCTGCATATGGGCCGACATATTCTGCATCATTGCGCCCATTTTAGCCGCGATCTCACCCGATACACCAGTATCAATCTCATCGAAGATAATGGCCGGCAGCGCGGCCGACTTGGACAAGACATACTTCAGGCTCAACATCACACGCGAAATTTCACCACCTGAGGCAATCGCCGTGATTGGCTGCATGCCCCTGTCTTTATTGGCAGAGAAGAGGAACGTAACAACATCCAACCCCGTCGGACCACATTTTTCCAATGCTTTGAAATCCAAACTCAATCGAGCGTTAGGCATACCTAATTCATGCAACAAGTCTGACAGTTCGGTTTCTATTTGAGGAGCACATGCCTTTCGCGCCTTGGACAACTCCTGCGCCAAAGCAAGAACCTTCTGAGTCTGCTCGGCCAACTCCTTCTCCAGCGCCTCAATCTCTTCAGAACCAAACTCCAAATCCTGCAACTGTTGCTCGTAAGAGGCCTGCAACTCAAGCAGTCCGGCTACAGAGTCCACATTGTGCTTCTTCTCCAACGTATATATCGTATCCAACCGTGTATTTACAAAATCCAACCGGTTGGGGTCAACATCCATATCATTGTTTAGGACTTCCAACTCACGTAGAATATCTTTTGTCTCTATCAGACAAGAGTTGAGGCGTTCCGACAAATCGTTCAATCCGCCCAAATAATTCGAAACGGAATTGAGTGTCGAAACAGAATCCCTCAACGACTGATTGACAGATTGTTCCGATTCGTCCAAAAGATAAACCGCTTTAAGCAAAGCCTCCTTTATTTCGCTGGCGTGCTCCAACTGCTCCGCTTCCGCCTCCAACAATTCCTGTTCGTCCGCCACCAATGCAGCCTCAACCAATTGGGTCAATTGGAACTCTGCATAGTCACGATTGGCGTTCTTTTGAGCCAACTCGTCACGCAATTTCTGTAACCGATGAGAAATAGAATTGAGTTTTGAATATTCCGCCTCATACGTTTGAAGGCAGTCACCATTTTTTGCAATCGAATCAACGATCTGCAATTGGAAACGGCTATCATTCAACAACAGATTTTCATGTTGGGAATGGATATCCAACAACCTATCACCCAACGACTTCATCGTCGTCACATTGACAGGAGTATCATTGATGAAAGAGCGTGATTTGCCAGAAGCCACAATCTCCCTACGCATGACACACTCCTCTTCATAATCTAAATCTTCCGCCTCGAAGAAAGGCTTCAAGTCATAGTTCGAAATGTCAAACACGGCCTCGACGACGCATTTGCGGGCAGGATCCTTTATTGACTTCGTATCGGCACGTTGGCCAAGAATCAAATTCAAGGCGCCCAACAAAATGGATTTTCCCGCGCCCGTCTCTCCGGTGATGACAGAGAAGCCAGACGAAAGTTCAATCTCAGACTTGTCAATCAAAGCATAATTTTCAACCAACAACCTCTTCAACATAGCTACTGACTAAATCAATTATTGGTAATCAAAGGCTTCAACTTGGACGACTGCGTAGGCAAGACGGCCGTCAGGATCTCATAAACTTTCTTCCGCTCGTCTGGCGTAGCATCGTGGAACATATCCATAATCTCGTTCATCTTAGATTCTGCAAAGAGTTGCAAAGCGACAGAGAACGGCTTTTCACGGTTCAACTCCTGCAAATAAGGCAAGTTCTCGTAAATCTTATTTCTTCCCTTATCCACCAACTGAGCCATCTCGTCCAAACCAAGGCGGTGGTACTCGTAACTCACCTCACGCAATCTGCGCAATCGTTCGTCACGATATTCACTGATAATGGCATAACGGTTCCTGTCACTTTGGAACGCCTGCCAACCCAAATCGTCCGATGTTTGAGCCAAGGCAGCAATTGCCTCCGCCTTCTCAAAATACTTCGTACCGCCACAACGGCTGAACGAGTCGAAATTCAAGCCCAAGATGACATTCACATAAAATGCCATAACAGACATTAAGTTAGACTCGTACGAGTTCTCATTAAACTCCAAACGGTCAGCCTGGGCATAAGTGAATTTGAAATTCTCATCTTTAAAATTGAAGATCGGAGTCGTATAAGACGAGTTAAAGACAGGGCGATTGGATTGAATCTGTAGAGAGCCTGCATAATTATCACCCGCTACAGAGGTAATGGTGATGATGAAACTGCAATTGATGCGCTCCTCGTTTTGGAAAATGGCATCCGTCCAACGACGAGAGTTCATGAACTCCGTCAATCGGTTAGCCATCTCCGTGTATATATCCTTATTCGTTCCCTCGATGTTGTCCGAGTTCACCGTGATACGGCAATCCAACTCTTGTGCGCTCAGGAAATGCACCATCGAGCACAAAAACAATGTAACAAAAAATCTTCTCATATTTCCACTGTGTTTTTCTTATCAGTCATCATACGCACGGCGTAATCGACAATATCTTTAGCCACCAATCTCTTGTCTTTCAAATCATAAGGAACAGATTCTCCAGCGCGATTAATGATTGTGACCTTATTAGTATCATATTTAAAACCTGCATTCTTATCACGCAACGAATTGAGGACGATAAAGTCGAAATTCTTGCGTTCGCACTTGCCTTTCGCATTGGTCTCCTCGTCATTGGTTTCCAGCGCGAATCCAGCCATCAACTGTCCAGGACGTTTCATCTTGCCCAAAGCAGCGGCGATGTCCTGCGTAGCCTTCAACTCCAGCATAAAATCGCCCGTCTTCTCACGCTTCATCTTTTGGTCCAAACGTTGCGCCGGAGTATAGTCGGCTACGGCCGCACAAAGAATCTCCACATCCTGCGATGGCGAAGCCTCAACAGCGGCGGCATACATTTCGGCAGCACTCTCCACATCCTGCACACGGATATTCGGGTGATGCGCCTTCACCTGCACCGGGCCAGAGATAAGCAACACGTCGGCGCCACGCTCTGCGCACTCCTCCGCCAAGGCGTAGCCCATCTTTCCCGAAGAGTAATTACCTATAAAACGAACAGGATCCAACTTTTCGTATGTTGGACCAGCCGTAATCATAACACGCTTACCCGCAAGGTCTTGCGTAGATGAAAAATAGCGTTCCAAAGTTGCGACAATATCAGAAGGTTCAGCCATACGGCCCTTGCCTTCCAATCCGCTTGCCAAGAAGCCAGTACCCGGCTCGATGATATGATTGCCATAAGAACGAAGCACGTCCAAATTCTTCTGCGTAGCAGGATGAGCATACATATCCAAGTCCATGGCCGGAGCCAGGAACACAGGGCATTTGGCAGAAAGGTAAGTCGTCAACAAAAGGTTGTCTGCAATGCCGTTCGCCATTTTTCCCAAACTATTTGCCGTTGCAGGTGCGACCAGATAAGCGTCTGCCCAAAGGCCCAACTTCACGTGGCTGTTCCACTCTCCATTTTCAGGGTTGAAGAAATCGACCAAGATAGGATTGCCGGAAAGCGTCGCCATCGTCAACGGAGTAATGAATTGTTTAGCCAAAGGCGTCATCACGACCTTAACGGATGCACCTCTCTTCACCAACTCACGAACTATAAGCGCGCTCTTATAGGCAGCGATGCCACCCGTCACGCCAAGAATTATATTTTTACCTTTTAGCATACTTATCACTTTATAATCAAACAGATGAGTCTTACTCCCCCATCATTTGCAATCAACAACAGGGTGGTTTTTAAACAGAAAAAAGATAAAGGACTATAAGAATAGCTCTTTATCTTTTCCCTTTCTTTATCTCATTCCGAGGCGTCTTGACAACGCGCTCCAAGAATCACTTATTGTTCTTCAAAGGATTTCTATAATAAACCTTGCCATCTTGATACTCTTGAGCAGCGATCAAAGTTGGCTTTGGCAACTTCTCATAGAAACGAGAAATTTCAATTTGCTCTCTGTTCTCGAACACCTCTTCCAAGTTGTCATTGTAAGAAGCGAACTCTTGAAGCTTCTTCTCCAACTCGTTCTTAATGTCAATAGAGATTTGATTAGATCTCTTAGCAATGATGCTCACTGTCTCGTAAACATTACCCGTGTCTGCACACAACGAATTCATATCACGAGTGATAGTTGATGTAGGAGCCGATACTTTCTTGTAATCCATAATTATAGAAAATTTGTTTTTGTTTCTTACTTATTTTTTTCCTGAAGACTTCTCGAAAATGCGTTGAGCCTCTTTTCTGTGCTTTCCGTTCGGAAAATCGTTGATGAAGTTATAATATTCGTCAACCGTGTCGCCGTAACGTTCCGCCTTTTTGCTCTCGACACTCAATTCAGCCTCTTCAAATCTCGACTTGAGGATTAGGAATGCAAAATCCTCTTCATATTTTGAACCTGGATATTCCTTCATGGCATTCTGAGCGGCGATAATGGCCGACTGATAATTATTGCCTTGATAGTTACCCAACTTATTATACAATTTAACATTCAAGTAGGCCTTGTATGCCAACTTTTCGCGCAATTCATCAAGATATTTATTGGCATCAGGAACACGCTCGCTCTTAGGGTAAAGTTCAAGGAACGAGTTAAACTCGTCGATGGCCTTTCGCGTGAATTCCTGGTCCAACTTAGCCTCGGGCGACTCCAAATAGTAGCAGTAAGCCACGTGGAACTTACAGAATTCGGCATACTTGCCTCTTGGATAACTTCTGAAATAACCCGTGAAATAACTTCTTGCCGTCAGATGGTCTTCATTATTAAAATGAGACATAGCCAAAAGGTACAATGCCTCCTCTCCCTTTTCCGTACCACGGAAAGGAACGACGACCGACTCCAACAAAGTGGCCGCATTAAGCCATTTCTTCTTCTCGTAATACTCCTTTGCCTTGGCAAACTTCAAATCGTTGTCCGTGCTTTTCAGCAACGAACTGTAACCGGAACAACCAGAAAGGAGCACCAGCGAAAGCAATAATATGTATATTTTCTTTACTTCCATCTTATTTTATTCTGCAAAAATACCAAATCAAATTCAATAGAAAAAGCGAAAGACACTTTTTTAACGAATATTATCCACAAAACATACGCAAACAACTACACCTTTCGTATAAGTTTATCGACAAAGAACGTCGAAATACTAAAATATAATTTGTTTTTCATCATTTGATTGCTACTTTTGCAGATGCTATGTGGGAGTACACGGTGAACTCCCTTTTTAATTTTAATTATAATTCAATTTTTATGCTTAAGAAGATATTGTCTATTTCAGGTAAACCAGGTTTATATGAATTGGTAGCACAAGGTAAGAATATGTTGATCGTCGAGTCTCTTACAGAGAAAAAACGTATGCCAGCGTATGCTCACGAGAAGATCATTTCATTGGCAGACATCGCCATCTTCACTGAAGAGGACGAGGTGCCTTTGGCTACGGTTTTCGAGAACATGGCTGTCAAAGAAGGTGGCAAAGAGGCATCTGCCAGCCCAAAGAGTTCTCCAGACGAACTTCGCGAGTACTTCGCAACCGTATTGCCTAACTTCGACCGCAATCGCGTTTACCCTTCAGACATCAAGAAGGTCATCACTTGGTACAACCTTTTGATAGCAACTGGCATCAACAAGTTTACGCCAGAAGAGGCTTAAGAACCTTCTGAAAACCAAACAAGAAGAGCCTGTACGATTGACGTGCAGGCTCTTTTCTTTTCAAGGAGGCTCCTATAAACTCTCACAATATCTTTAAAGCGATGGCCGCGCACGCTAAAGCATCAGCCTCGGCATGGTGATGATTCTTCAAATCGAATCCACAGAGGGCGGCAATAGTGTCCAACCGATGATTGCTCGCTTCAGGGAAGGCCTTACGGGAGGCTAAACACGTGCAATGGAACTCATAATCAGGATAATCCATCTGATAAGCCTTAAACACCGCCTTCAAGCAATTCTCGTCAAACGATTTATTGTGCGCTACCAGCGGCAACCCCTCGATAAGAGGCGCTATTTCCGCCCATACATAAGGGAAGACGGGGGCATCATCCGTGTCCTCTTGCGTCAATCCATGGACAGCAACGCAACGATAATTATAGTAATTAGGCTCCGGCTGTATCAACCGATATATCGTATCAACCACCTTGCCATCACGAACGATCACCACACCTACCGAACAAACGCTGGTACGTTCATAATTGGCCGTTTCGAAATCTATTGCTGCAAAATTCTGCATATCCGTTAATTTGTTTCTGTTATTTGTGGGCAAAATTACGCCCCGCCTGTGCCACAACACGGCATAAGCCTTCAAAAAAAAGTGCTTTATTCTCTCTTATCTTTCCAACTTTCTTCGTAACGCCCTTTATTCCATTGCAATTACCATGCAAAAATAATCATTTCACTAAAAAAACGTCCTTTATCATCCTAATCCTCTTTCGCACCATTTTTCCAACCCAAACCCACCATTTTTGTCTATCCTTAATTTTTCATTAGAGACATACTACAAAGTTTTTCCACCTTTTTCTTCTTCCATAAAAGACATATCCTTATTAATCACTACTTTTGCAAAAGATAAAAAGAACAACATTCATGAAGCAAATAAGACTCATTCTATTCGTGCTTTTGGCATTCTCCATCCAAAACATTTTTGCCTATGAAAGCCGAACAGAGCAAAGAGAGAAACATCCTATGTTTTTTTCTCTCAAAGGGGAAAAGGGCGCCGCTTTAAAGACAAACGATTACCTCAAAGCAACGGGAGAGACCGGCTATTCCGCCATCCATGCGCGCTACGGCATCTGTCCGACCAACGACTCTTGGGCCAACAAAGCTTTCAGAATGCCGTATGGTGGCATTGGATTTTCGATAGCACAACCCGAAGACAATGCTTTTGGACATCCATTTTCGCTCTACCTTTTTCAAGGTGGACGGGTTTGCAAACTATTTCGTCCCCTTTCACTTCACTACGAATGCCAACTGGGTTATTCGGGCAACTGGGGGCACTACGACCGTTTTCTCCAACCAGACAACATCTGCATAGGCTCAAGTGAAAATGTCTATGTAGGAGGAAACATTTACCTTAAAGCAAACATCTCCAAGCATTTGGACCTGAACATCGGAGCCGGTGTCTGTCACTTCTCCAACGGAGCGACACAAATGCCCAACAAGGGCATGAACATTGCTGCGCCCTTCATAGAACTAACGTACAAATTCAACGGGCCTCAAATAGTGCCAGATGCTCCAAAATGCGTCCCTGAAAAGCCGAACAAGGTGGACCACCAAATCATCGCCACTTTTTCTCAACGACAGAAGTACTACAGCGTAGTCGGGACAGGATTAAGCACACAATACGTCAACCACAGCCACCGAGTTTACGGGTTAAGTTACTCTCGTCTCTTCGTCGGCAGTTACAAATTCAGATGGGGGCCAAGTTTAGAGTTGCTTTACGACGAAAGCAGCAATTCCGAGGCCAAATGGGAACCCGTAGCCAACCCACAAAAACCCGAAGAGACCCGCTACTACGACCATGTTTACTTGGCATCGCCCAAAGAGCGCTTCTCGGCAGGCATTTCATTGAAGGGCGAGGTGAAGATGCCCTTCGGATCCTACTTTGCCAACTTGGGCTACGACGTAATCCACAGCAACGAAGACGACACCCGTCTATACGAAATTTTGGGAGCAAAGTTTGACATCACAGACAACGTGTTTGGCGTTTTCGGAATCCGTGCCACCCGATTCAGCAAGGCTCAGTTCTTCTGCTGGAGTTTAGGCTATACCTTCAAAAGATAAACAAGCGGCACAACGCCTACATTCACTATCACCTCTACAATCCCTATTCAGCGCCAACGGCTTTGGATAGGGATTTTCTATTGTCCCGGACTTTGCCAAGTTTTTCGAAGGCAATTTGCCTCAACGATTTTCCTAAAATCACACAATCATCACCAACACAGAACGAAAAAAAAATCGTATATTTGCAGAAGGCGCCCCTAAAACCTGCGCCAATTCAGACGGCTTATGGCAGAATTAGATTTAAATACGGCAAATGCTCAAGCGTCCGACTACGGAGACGACAGCATCAGACACATCGAAGGTTTGGAGCACGTCCGCCTACGTCCCGGTATGTATATCGGAAAATTGGGCGACGGTTCGCACTACGACGACGGTATATACGTGCTACTCAAGGAGGTCATCGACAATAGCATCGATGAGTTCAGAATGGGTGTGGGAAAACAGATTGAAATCACATTGGAAGACGGAGCCATCACCGTGAGAGATTACGGTCGCGGAATTCCGTTGGGAAAGATGACCGATGCCGTTTCCATCATGAATACGGGTGCGAAGTATGATTCTAAATCCTTCAAGAAGTCCGTCGGACTGAACGGAGTCGGTACGAAGGCGGTCAACGCCCTCTCCAGCGAGTTCAGAGTGCAGAGTTTCCGCGACGGCAAGACGAGATACGCCACTTTCGAAAAGGGTATCCTGGTCAGCGACTCCGACATCATCGACGGTGACGAGCCCAACGGAACAAAAGTCTATTTTCGTCCGGACAACGACGCTAAGCTTTTTGCAAACTACAAATACAAGGAAGACATTGTGGAGACGATGCTCCGCAACTACACCTATCTGAACACAGGCCTTACCATCATATTTAACGGTAAAAAATTCCATTCGCGCAATGGTCTGCTCGACCTCTTGAACGAGACGATGACGGAAGATGCCCTCTACCCCATCATCCATTTGAAGGGAGACGACATAGAAATTGCCCTCACCCACTGTGTGCAATATGGCGAGGAATACCAATCGTTCGTCAACGGACAGCACACGACGCAAGGAGGAACGCACCAGTCCGCTTATCGCGAAGCCATAGGTAAAACCATCAAAGAGTTCTTTGACAAAAACATGGAATTGGCCGACATCCGTTCGGGTATCGTGGCCGCCATCTCCATCAACGTAGAGGAGCCCGTATTCGAAAGCCAGACCAAGACAAAACTCGGATCTCGCGACATGGCCCCCGACGGCGTGTCCATCAACAAGTTTGTCAACGACTTTGTAAAACAAGAGTTGGACAACTTCTTGCATAAAAACACGACGACAACCGACATCCTCCTGAAAAAAATCCAAGATGCAGAGAAGGAAAGGAAGGCTATTGCGGGTGTGACGAAAGCCGCCCGTGAGCGAGCAAAGAAAGTGAACCTTCACAACAAGAAACTCCGCGATTGTCGCATCCACTACAACGACGTGAAGGGCGACCAGCAAGAAGAATCGTCCATCTTCATCACAGAGGGAGACTCTGCGAGTGGTTCCATCACCAAAAGCCGCGACGTCAATACGCAAGCCGTATTCTCCCTTCGAGGTAAGCCGCTCAACAGTTACGGCCTTACCCGCAAGGTGGTTTACGAGAACGAAGAGTTCAATCTGCTCCAAGCCGCACTCAACATTGAGGAAGGCATGGATGGACTAAGATACAACAAAGTCATCATCGCCACCGATGCCGATGTCGATGGCATGCACATCCGCTTGCTGTTGCTCACCTTCTTCCTACAATTCTTCCCCGAATTGGTGAAGTTAGGCCACGTTTACATTCTGCAGACTCCGCTTTTCCGCGTACGCGACAAGAGCAAAACTTTCTACTGCTACACGGACGAAGAGCGAGAGAACGCCATCAAAACGATTGGAGCGAAAGCCGAAATCACCCGATTCAAGGGTCTCGGTGAGATTTCGCCAGACGAGTTCAAGCACTTCATCGGAAGCGAGATTCGTCTTGACCAAGTAACTCTTCGCAAGGAAGACGCTGTGGGCGGTATGCTTAGCTTCTACATGGGCAAAAACACCGCTGAAAGACAAGAATTCATCATCGACAACCTTGTCATAGAAGAGGACGAAGTGGAATAAACTTCTTCCCTAACATATAGACCCACAAAAAAAAACTCCGCATCTATGATGACGGAGTTTTTTTGTTTCTTTTAGTTAGCGAGACGCTGTCCATTGTTATATCAAAAGAGTGACAAGCGTCAAATCATTCTTTACAAATCACGCAACCGTTGCATTTGGCCAATTCGCCTCTGAAACGTTTCTCCACCAAGAGACGCATCTTGTTACGAAGTGGTTCCACACTGATCTTTTCAATCACATCGTCCATAAAGGCAAGCATCAACAACATCTTTGCTTCCTTTTCAGAAATACCCCTCGCACGCATGTAGAACAACGCCGTTTCATCCATCTGACCCGTCGTCGCGCCATGACTACACTTCACATCATCAGCATAAATCTCCAACTGCGGTTTGCTATAAATATGAGCCTCCTTCGTCAAGCAGATATTCTTGCAACTTTGATAAGCCTCCGTCTTTTGAGCATTAGGCTTCACCAACACCTTACCAGCGAAGACGCCCACAGAAGAGTCATCAAAAACATACTTATACAATTCACGGCTGTGGCAATTGGGCACATTGTGATTGATGAACGTCGTATTGTCAACATGCTCCTCCTTGTCGCCGATAGCCATACCGCACAATAAAGTCTCTGCATGCTCGCCATCCAAATCCACACGGATATTATTTCGTGTAAATCCATTATGCAAGGTTGATTCATTGATGACGACACGAGAATCAGCCTCCTGCTTTACATAGAGCGAGCCGAAATTGTTCATCTTGTAGTTGGTCTGCTCCAGTTTATATTGTTCATACGAAGCCCCCTTGCCTACAAACACTTCCGTGACCCTGTTACAAAGGTAATTCATCTGATCCATCGTATGCGCGCACACCAAGAATTTTGCTTGAGCACCCTCTTCCAAGACAATCAAGTTACGGCTATTCGCCATCATGTCAACATTGGCATGCATCACATTGATGAGTTGGACAGGCTTCTCTATCACCACATTCTTAGGCACATAAAGGAAGAAGCCATCCTGCGCAAACGATGCGTTGAAAGCAACCAAGCCATCCTTCTCCACATCAGCGGCCTTGCCATAATAGCGTGCCACCAACTCCGGATATTTCTCGGCATGTTCCTTCAAACTTCCCCAAAGGACACCCTTCTCCATCAGTTCCTCCATATCCCTTGAAAGAGAGGCCGAAGGACAAGACAAGAATGTGTCGTTCACCACGAAGAAAAGATGCGTGCTGATGCCTGGGACATTGCACTTGACCAATTCGGAAGCAGACAAAGAGCAAGGCACTCTTTTCAAATTCATGCCATAATCCACAGCAAAGCGACTACGGACATCCGTATAGCGGTAGTCCTCCAACTTTTGGGAAGGCAAACCCAAAGAGACGAAACTCTCGAACGCCCTATCGCGCCCTTGGTTCATCACCTCTGCCGAATTTTCCTTCAATGTTTGGGAGAACTGTTTGTATATATCTATGTAAGATTGTTCTATTTCCATATAAAATTCAAAGAATTTGGTCCACAATCGGGAATTACTCTCCGAGTTCCTTCTTGATCCAGTCGTAACCCTTCTCCTCCAACTCCAAAGCCAACTCTCGACCTGCCGACTTCACAATACGACCTTTATAAAGCACGTGAACGAAATCAGGAACGATATAGTCCAAAAGGCGCTGGTAGTGAGTAATGACGATGCTCGCATTATCTTGAGTCTTCAACTTGTTCACACCACTGGCAACGATACGAAGGGCGTCGATATCAAGACCGCTATCCGTCTCATCGAGGATAGAGAGGCGTGGCTCAAGCATAGCCATTTGGAAAATCTCGTTTCTCTTCTTTTCACCACCTGAGAAACCTTCGTTTACCGAACGGTTGGCCAATTTATTGTCCAACTCGACCAACTCTTTCTTCTCGCGCATCAACTTCAAGAAATCGGAAGCAGACATCGGCTCTAAGCCTTTGTACTTGCGGTGTTCGTTGACCGCCGTACGCATAAAGTTCACCATGCTAACGCCAGGGATCTCTACCGGATACTGGAAACTCAAAAAGACGCCCTCACGAGAACGGTCTTCGGGAGAGAGTTCCAACAAATTCTTTCCGTAGAAATTCACCTCACCTTCCGTCACTGTAAATGTAGGATTGCCCGCCAATACAGAAGACAATGTACTCTTACCCGATCCATTCGGACCCATGATAGCATGAACCTCTCCAGGTCTTACCGTCAAGTTGATACCCTTCAATATCTCTTTGCCATTAATGTTGGCATGCAAATTCTTTATCTCTAACATGATTCTGTTTTTTTCGTTTAAACTATCAACCCACACTTCCTTCCAATGAGACGGAAAGAAGTTTCTGAGCCTCAACGGCAAACTCCATCGGAAGTTTGTTGAGCACCTCTTTGGCATAACCATTCACAATCAGACCAACCGCATCCTCATTGCTTATTCCTCGTTGGTTGCAATAGAATATCTGGTCTTCATTAATTTTAGAGGTTGTAGCCTCGTGTTCAACCACGGCCGTATCGTTTTTTATATCCATATATGGGAATGTGTGCGCACCGCACTTGTCACCCAACAAAAGGCTGTCGCACTGCGAAAAATTACGCGCACCGTCAGCATTCTTCGAAACCTTCACCAACCCACGATAACTGTTTTGGCTATGCCCTGCAGATATACCTTTCGACACAATATGGCTGCGCGTATTCTTGCCCAAGTGAATCATCTTCGTTCCCGTATCCGCCTGCTGGAAATTGTTGGTCACCGCCACCGAATAGAATTCGCCGACCGAGTTGTCGCCCATCAAGACACAACTTGGATACTTCCACGTAATGGCCGAGCCCGTCTCGACTTGTGTCCAGGAGACTTTCGAACTGTCTCCCTTACAAAGTGCACGTTTAGTAACGAAGTTATAGATACCGCCCTTACCCTCTTTATCTCCAGGGTACCAGTTTTGGACGGTCGAATATTTGATTTCCGCACGGTCATGAGCCACCAACTCGACAATGGCGGCATGCAATTGGCTCTCATCACGCACCGGAGCCGTACAACCCTCCAGATAAGAGACATAACTGTCATCGTCTGCCACTATAAGCGTACGCTCGAACTGGCCCGTGTTTTTCGCATTGATACGGAAGTAGGTGGAAAGTTCCATCGGGCATCGTACACCTTTAGGAATATAGACGAACGAACCGTCACTAAAGACTGCCGAGTTCAAAGCCGCGAAGAAATTATCATCGTATGCAACGGCCGAGCCCAAATACTTCTTCACCAAATCAGGATAATCCTTGACCGCCTCACTAAAAGAACAGAAGATGATGCCCAACTCTGCCAAGTTCTCCTTATAGGTCGTCTTCACAGAAACACTATCCATAACGGCATCCACAGCCATACCCGAAAGTTGCTTCTGCTCCTCCAAAGGAATACCCAACTTGTCAAATGTCTTCAACAACTCGGGGTCCACTTCGTCCAAACTCTTAGGAGAGGGGTTGCTCTTTGGCGCCGCAAAATAATATATGTCCTGATAATCAATTTCTGGAATGTCAAGATGAGCCCACTTAGGCATCTCCAACGTACACCAATGGCGGTACGCTTTCAGACGGTATTCCAAAAGCCACTCTGGCTCCCCTTTCTTTTGGGAAATCAACCTAACGATATCCTCGTTAAGTCCCTTCGGAATGATTTCAGTTTCAATGTCTGTCACGAAACCATATTTGTAGTCACCCTGAGTAACTTTGTCAACTATATTTTCACTCATAAAAATACACTTTACAGAGGATCAAACGTCCTCCCTGCAAAAATGACACAAAAATACAAAAAATAGTGGTTTCATAGCGACAAAACGAATACAAAACTATCAATCAATAGATTCAATTCTCACAAAGCCATATATATGACCTTCGATAAAAACCCGATTATCTAATCTAATAAAAAAAGGAAAGGTCAATCGTTTCCGACTGACCTCGCCTATTGGGCATGCGAGAATGAGGTCCAAGCCAATCGAAGTGGCGCTACAGCTTACCACCTTTGGCAAGTCCTCACACTGCATGTATTCAATTTTGCGTTATTTCAACTTCATTCTTTGCCAATTTCCTTCGCCTTCGCCTGCTTGTTCTTCCATTGAAAGAAGAAGATCAAAGAGAAGAAGACAGAGCAAGCACCCACCGCATAGGATACTTCGGACGACAAGTGGAAGCACTCTGGTGCAATCATCAGATAAGTGACGCAGACCATCGTCATAAACAACGCTGGAACCAACGACAACAGATAAAACTTCTGTTGTTTTACCAAATAAACCGTTATTGCCCATAAAGTAAAGACAGACAATGCTTGATTCATCCAAGAGAAATAGCGCCATATCAAATTGAAGCCCTCCTTATCATTCAAACTATAAATCAGCGCAGCCAACGTCAAGACAAAGATTGGAAGGCAAATCTTCAATCGGCTGGCTATCGTTTTCTGTTCCATCTTCAAGGCGTCTGCCACAATCAAGCGGCAAGAACGTAGGGCCGTGTCGCCCGAAGTAATCGGAGCAAAAACCACACCCAACACGGCCAAGATAGCACCTGCCGTGCCCAACCAATCTCCCGTAATCGAATTGACGATGACAGCCGCATTGCCTTCTCCATACCCATTTTCATGGAAGAAATAAGTGGCAGCAGCCGCCCATATCAACGCGACGATACCTTCCACAATCATGGCACCATAGAACACAGGGCGACCGTACGCTTCCTTTTCCATACAACGCGCCATCATAGGCGACTGCGTAGCATGGAAACCCGAGATGGCACCGCAAGCGATACTAATAAACATAATAGGGAAAATCGGCAACTCGTCCGCCTTCGGATGAGTGTTCGCCAATCCGTCCGTCAACTCTGGCAAGGCAGGCATCTTCACATAAAGCATAATCAGAATTCCCACCGCCATAAAAATCAAGGCAATGGCAAACAACGGATAAACCTTGCCAATTACCTTATCGATAGGCAAAAGCGTTGCCAGAACGTAATATCCGAAAATGATATAAATCCAAACTTGACTGGAAATGGGGGTCAAATTTTGAAGCAGTCCGGCAGGGCCAGAGACAAACACGGCAGCCACCAGCATCATCAAAACCATCGTAAAGAAAATCATCACATTTTTTGTCGTCACGCCCAAATAACGGCCAACGATGCCCGGCAGACTCTCACCATCGTGACGCATAGAAATCATGCCCGCTACATAATCGTGCATAGCCCCCGCAAAAATACAACCGAAAACAATCCACAGATAAGAGGCCGTTCCAAACTTGGCCCCCATAATTGCACCAAAAATCGGGCCTAAGCCAGCAATATTCAGGAATTGAATCATAAATATCTTCCATGGTTTCATCGGGATGAAATCCACATTGTCACATTTTCTCACTGCAGGAGTAACGCGATTGTCAGGAGCAAAGACACGCTCCACAAATTTTCCATAAAGGAAATACCCCAAAACCAAAGCCACAAGGGCCACCGTAAACGTTATCATCTTTTTATATTTTTTCTATTAACGAATAAAGTTTACAAAGGTAAAAAGTTTCAAGATAGAGTATTCGAAGGGGAAGAAAAAAAATGACATTATTCTTTCCAAGAAACCGTTTCTTTTACCTTGGACGCTGTGCCTATTGGTCTTTTGAGTCGTCACTCTTCTTATCCTCAAACAATTGAATTATTAGTTTCCCACAATCCATATATAGATTTTTTTTCAACGAATCTTCACACTTCTTTTCATTTTATAGCAACAAAAGATGAGTTTTTTACATTACCTTTGCACGGTAAAAAAAACAATTAGGATCCATTTCAAATGGGCAATCCTTTCAAATACACATAATAGAATGTCCTTTCAAAACAGCATATCAACGCTATCTCCTGTAGTCAAGCATCTGATAATCATCAATGTATTACTCATGCTACTTAGATACACGCCACCCAGCGTTATCGGATTTGACACGACCAACGTCTTGTCACTACACTATTGGGAGGCATCGAATTTCTATCCGTTCCAACTCATCAGTTACCAATTTATACATGGTAACCTTGCGCATATATTCTTCAATATGTTTATGCTCTTCTCGTTCGGACCCGCCATTGAATACAAATGGGGGCCGATGAAATTCTTGGGCTTCTATCTTTTGTGCGGTATCGGCGCCGGATTGACGGAAGAGGTTGCCTGGGTCTTTGACCCTGCGGTCGAAGAGCTCAATCGATTGGCTACGTTAGTCAGTGCAAACGGCAACTCGGTCTCTTTGCCTGATGGGAAGTTGCTTCCTCCGCCAGAATTCTTCGCATTCAAGGACCAAGTGTTATGCAACCGGTTCATGGCTGTCGGAGCCTCCGGTTCCCTCATGGGTGTGTTCACCGCCACAGCGATGACCTACCCTAACGTGAAAACTTACTTTTTATTCATCCCATACCCTATCAAGGCTAAATACATGGTGTTGATATTCTTCTTGCTCGACTTGGCATTAGGTTTCCATACGATAGAGGGAGACACCATCGCACACTTTGCCCATGTAGGAGGTATGGTGACAGGCTTTTTAGTCATCCAACTTTGGCGATTGACCCACAGGACAAACTAAACTACTATCATTATGGGATTTAAAGAGGAAATCATCACTTCGTTCAAGAGTGGCAACACCCTTACGAAACTCATATATATCAATTTAGGCGTATTCCTAATTGTTGGTTTGGTAAATGTAGTGCTTCTGCTCTTCAACATCAACAGAGGTTGGATAGACCAGTCACTCGCCCTGTCAAGCCAATTCGGCGTACTGATCAGAAATCCGTGGACATTGTTCACCTACATGTTCTTGCACTATCAGTTCATCCATTTGATAATCAACATTTTGACCCTATATTGGTTTGGAAAGATATTCTTGGAATATTACTCTCAACGCGACTTGGTGGGACTTTATATTTTCGGCGGATTGCTGGGAGGCCTACTCTATTTTATCGCTTACGCCACCTTACCACTCTTCCAAAACCAATATGCCAGTCTTTGTGGAGCATCAGCCGCCATCATGGCGATTATCGTGGCTTGCGCCTATACCGACCCTGAACGAAGCATTCGCCTTGTCCTTTTCGGCAACGTCAAAGTGAAATGGCTGGCTGTATTTGCCATTGTGGTGAGCCTGCTCAATGTGGCCTCTGAAAACGCAGGGGGAAACATCAGTCACCTCGGTGGCGCATTAGGAGGATTCTTCTATGTGTTTGCCCTCCGCAAAGGGAAGAATTTGACCTCCGGCATCAATAAAGCGATTGACTCGATTGTCAATCTATTCAAACGCAACAAAGCACCAAAAATGAAGGTCACATATAACCAGCGCCCGATGACTGACCAAGAATACAACTACGCCAAACGGCAAGAATCGGAGCAGATTGACATCATTTTGGACAAGATAAAGAAAAGTGGCTATGACTCTCTTTCGAAAGAAGAGCGAGACAAACTCTTCACTGCAAGCAGAAGGAAATAAGCGTTCCTTCCTGTCCCGACTGCTGACCCAGACCGCATTGCTGGTCAATTTTTTTGTGATAGCAGTTTTCTTACTGGCCAACGCTGCAAAAGTAGTCAGTCCGGAACAGTTATTGCTTCCTTCCTACATCGGATTAGCCTTCCCCTTCCTTGCCTTGGCCAACTGCTTTTTTCTCTTTTGGTGGGCCATCCGCAGAAGATGGCACATCGTATTCTCCCTAACTTCAATACTTTACTGCTTCGACAGTATGAAGGAGACCTTCCCAATCCATTTCGGCGACAAGGAGATCAAGGGCGAATCAATCAAAGTGCTGACCTACAACGTACACCTCTTCGACTTTTACAAGAAGAAGTCACAAAACTCCGTGCTCAAATATCTGCAAGAGTCTGATGCCGACGTGCTTTGCATCCAAGAATATGGGTTCACTAAAAAGAAGGAGTATCTGAAAGAAGAAGAGATTTCTGAAGCGTTGAGCAGCATTTACCCATATTGCCATACGGACATAGGTGATGTCAACGCCACACGAACTTTCGGCGTCGCCACCTTCTCCAAGTACCCCATCAATTCAAAGAGGAAAATCCAGTTCGAGAGCCAACACAACTCGGCCATTTTAACGGAAATATCGGTAAATGGAAAGGCAATCAACATCATCAACTGCCACTTGGAATCAAACAAGATAACGGAGAATGACAAAGAACTGCTCAAACAACTCAGTTCGAAACTCGACAACGAGACAGCCAAGCAAACAGCCGAGCACTTCTCCCAAAAATTGGGCATCTCCTACCAACTCAGGGCCAAACAAGCCGAAGCCGTGGCTAAGATCGTAGAGAACAGTAAAGACCCAATCATTCTCTGTGGCGACTTCAACGACGTGGCTGTTTCATACACCTACAACACGATCAAAGGCAACAAATTAACCAGTGCTTACGCCCGCAACTACTGCGGGTACGGCTACACTTTCAGCGACAAGCTATTCCCGTTCAGAATAGACCATATCCTCTACAGCAAAGGATTCAAATCGTACAATTACACCATTGACGACGTGAATTATTCTGACCACTATCCCGTTTACTGCCGGATAGTAATCGGCAAGGAGGAAGAGTAGGCAGAACGATGGTTCCTCCGCCACGGAATTTAACCCCATTATTTATTGGCTTTTGGAAAAAAAATCGTAAATTTGCGAATTGGCGACATAGTGCGCCGTTAAATATGAATTACTAAAAGAATGTTGTGATGGCACAAAAATTATGGGATAAAGGAAAGGCAACCGATGCTGAAATTGAAAAGTTTACGGTAGGCCGCGACCGCGAAATGGATGTCTATTTGGCAAAATACGATGTGTTGGGTTCTATGGCACACATCACGATGCTTAATTCAATAGACCTTATTGGTGACGATGAGTTGCCCGTTCTTTTGACCGAATTGAAGAAGATATATGCTTTGGCGGACAAAGGCGAGTTCGTCATCGAAGAGGGCGTTGAGGATGTCCACTCTCAAGTGGAGTTGATGCTTACCAGAGCATTGGGCGACTTGGGCAAGAAGATTCACAGTGGCCGTTCCCGCAACGACCAAGTGTTATTGGACATGAAACTTTACACGCGTGACCAGTTGAAGGACTTGGCGATGGACGTGAAGCGTCTGTTCGACATTTTGATCAGTCAAAGCGAGCAATACAAAAACATCTTGATGCCGGGCTATACGCACTTGCAGATTGCAATGCCATCTTCATTCGGCTTGTGGTTTGGCGCATACGCAGAGAGTCTGGCCGACGACTTGGAAGTTCTCCTCGCCGCTTGGAAAATCACGAACCGCAACCCACTGGGATCGGCAGCCGGCTATGGCTCTTCTTTCCCATTGAACAGACAAATGACGACCGACTTGTTGGGATTCGACTCCATGGACTACAATGTCGTTTACGCTCAAATGGGTCGTGGAAAGATGGAACGCACAGTAGCCTTCGCCATGGCTTCCATCGCAGGCACGATTTCAAAATTGGCGTTCGATGCTTGTATGTTCACCAGCCAAAACTTCGGTTTCTTGAAGTTGCCTGACGAGTGTACCACAGGCTCAAGCATCATGCCTCACAAGAAGAACCCAGACGTATTTGAGTTGACCCGTGCAAAGTGCAACAAAATCCAGACATTGCCTCAACAAATCATGATGATTATAAACAATTTGCCATCCGGATACTTCCGTGATTTGCAAATCATCAAGGAGATTTTCATCCCTGCATTTGAGGAATTGCGCGACTGCATCAAGATGACTTGTCACATCATGAGCGAAGTGAAGGTCAAGGAGAACATCTTGGACGACAACAAGTACGACTTCATCTTCAGCGTGGAGGAGGTTAACCGCTTGGCAAAAGAGGGAATGCCATTCCGCGACGCATACAAGAAAGTCGGCTTAGACATCGAAGCCGGCAAGTTCGTGCCTAACAAGAACATCGCCCACACGCACGAAGGAAGCATCGGCAACCTATGCAACGACCGTATTTCGCTCTTGGCAGAAAACACGATGGCTGGATTCTCATTCGGACGCGTCAACGAGGCCGTCGAGAAACTGCTCCAATAAGAGCCGAGAGACTATTTACTCAACCAAGTAGAAACTAATTAGAAATGGAAGATTCAAAGATAATCATAGAGAAAATTGTAGAAGGAATCCAAGAGAGAAAGGGTTCCAAAATCGTCATCGTGGACATGTCCGAATTGGAGAACTACGTTTGCCAATACTTCGTCATCTGCGAAGGAAAGTCAAACACGCAAGTAGCGGCCATCGCCGACTCCATCAAGGATTATGTGCGTGACGAAATCCGCGTGAAGCCTTACGCTGTCGATGGTGTAGCGAACTCACAGTGGATTGCGATGGACTACGGCAACATCATCGTCCATGTTTTCCAGCCTGAATACCGAGAGTTCTACAAGTTGGAGAGCCTTTGGGCCGACGCCAAACTGACTGAAATTCCAGATTTGGACTAAGCCTTCTATTAACAAAACAACAATTGCTTTTATATGTTTGAAGAACAAGGAAATAACACGCCAAAGTCTCCTAAAAAGACAAAGTTCAATATCTATTGGGTATATGGACTTGTCGCAATATTCATCATTGCCATCAACATCTTGAATGTAGGCACTCCTGAAAAAGAGGTTACTTGGACAGAGTTCCAGAAATTGGTGGAGCAAGACGCCATTGAAGAGATATCGGTGATGACCAACAAGAACACCGCCAACTTGAAAATCAAGGAAGACAAGTTGGGAGTTGCTTTCGGCAAAGACTCTGTGAAATACGTTTCTAAGCCGGTAATGCATGTGCAGATTCCTTCGGCCGACAAGTTTACCGAGTCTATGAACGAATGGAAGAAGGCAAAGAAAGGCAACGACATCACGGTTCGCTTCGAAGAGAATCGCGACTACTTCGACTCTTTCGTTTGGGGATTCGGCCCCATCATTCTGTTGATAGCCCTCTGGATTTTCTTTATGCGCCGCATGTCAGGAGGCGCTGGAGGCGGAGGTGTCTTCAATGTGGGGAAATCTCGTGCTCAACTTTTCGACAAAGGCAACAGCGGCCTTAAAGTCACGTTCAAAGACGTGGCCGGACTATCTGGCGCCAAACAAGAGGTACAAGAGATTGTAGAGTTCTTGAAGAACCCTAAGAAATACACTAATTTGGGAGGTAAGATTCCAAAGGGCGCCTTGTTGGTTGGCCCTCCGGGAACAGGTAAAACCCTATTGGCCAAAGCCGTAGCAGGCGAGGCTGACGTACCATTCTTCTCTATGTCAGGATCCGACTTCGTAGAAATGTTCGTCGGTGTAGGTGCATCTCGCGTACGCGACCTGTTCCGCCAAGCCAAAGAGAAATCGCCTTGCATCGTCTTCATCGACGAGATTGATGCGGTAGGCCGTGCCAGAGGCAGTCGTCCAAGCATGAGTTCAAACGACGAACGTGAAAACACGCTCAATCAATTACTTACGGAGATGGACGGTTTCGGTTCTAACAGTGGCGTCATCATTTTGGCAGCGACCAACCGTGCTGACATCTTGGACAAAGCGTTGTTGCGTGCGGGCCGTTTCGACCGTCAAATCAACGTCGATTTGCCAGACGTCCACGAGCGAAAGGAGATATTCGAAGTTCACCTTCGCCCGCTCAAATTGGACGACTCAATAGACATCGACTTCCTCTCTCGCCAAACTCCGGGATTTTCGGGTGCTGACATCGCCAACGTCTGCAACGAAGCAGCCTTGATCGCGGCAAGAAACAACAAGGAGACTGTGCAAAAGCAAGACTTCTTGGATGCCGTTGACCGTATCATCGGCGGATTGGAAAAGAAGAACAAAATCATCACTCGCGAGGAGAAGCGTTCCATCGCCTACCACGAGGCTGGCCACGCCACCATCAGTTGGATGTTGCAATACGCCAACCCATTGGTTAAGGTCACCATCGTTCCTCGTGGAAAAGCCTTGGGTGCAGCCTGGTATCTTCCAGAAGAGCGCCAACTCACTACCAAGGAACAACTCTTGGACGAAATGTGTGCCACGTTAGGCGGTCGCGCCGCTGAAGACTTGGTATTCGGAAGAATTTCAACGGGAGCGATGAACGATTTGGAGAGGACAACCAAGCAAGCCTACGCCATGATTGCCTACTTCGGCATGAGCGACAAGTTGAAGAACCTCTGCTACTACGACTCGACGGGCGCTGCAGAATTTTCGTTCGGCAAGCCATACAGCGAAGAGACGGCAAAACTAATCGACGACGAAGTGAAAGCCTTGATCAACGTACAATATGAGCGAGCAAAAGCCATCTTGTCAGAGCACAAGGAGGGCCACGAGCAGTTGGCTCAATTGTTGATCGAACGAGAAGTCATCTTTGCAGAAGACCTCGAACGAATCTTCGGAAAACGTCCTTGGCCTTCGCGTGCCGACGAGTTGCTCGCCGAACAAGAGTCGCAAGGCAACGACAAACAAGAAGGTGAACCAGAGTCATCTGACACACAAGAGCAAATGCCTGACTCGCAAAAAGAGGCGCACACGGACGATTCACCTGTGGTGTCCCAAGAATAAAACCAAAAGCGGGATGATATTCTTATCATCTCGCTTTTTTTTCTAATTATAGATATTGTTTGATTTTTTTGTTGTAGAATTCTTGTAGGATAGTTTGATTAATCCTGAAAGAAGCAATGGGACTCCATCATGGTTGAGCGTCCCATCAAAATAGGCTCAAAGCCAGACAAAATGTGCAACAAGAATTTTTTTCGAAAAATTTTTAAACACTCCATTAAACCTTTTATGTTTTTTGCCGTCTTATAAAGAAACTTAATTTTCAACGAGGAACTAATCTGGAAATGATGAAAAGATATTTAACAGTATTGTTTTTGTTTTGTTCTTTAATCTCTTATGCCAAGAATGGATTAATTAGTGGAACAATCGTCGACAAAAACACCATGGAGACCTTACCGATGGCCACCGTCCAATTGCGACTTGCCGGATCGGGAACAACTGTTGTCGGAGGATTGACCGATGCCGACGGTAATTTTGAATTCAAGGATTTGGAACTCCAAGCCTATGAATTAAACATAACCTATGTAGGTTATACAGACAAGAACATAAAAATCACGTTGTCTAAAGAAAATCCTTCCAGACGATTCAAATCCATCAAGATGGGAGAAGACGAAGGATTGCTTCAAGAAGTTACCGTAGTAGGAAAACGCACGTCACTCCAAATGGACGTGGACAAGAAAGTCTTCCTACTGAACGAGAGTGCCCATACAGAAGGAGTTTCCGCTTCCGACATTTTGAAAGACATTCCTTCGGTGGATGTAGATGCCGAAGGATCGGTCACTTTGCGCAACAGTGAAGCCGTGGAGGTCCGCATCAACGGAAAAGCCGTAGGTTTGGGCGACGGACAGGGCGACATCTTAGAGCAATTGCCTGCCGGAAGCATTGAAAAGGTCGAGGTCATCACCAACCCATCTGCAAAATTCAGCGCCGAGTCGTCAGCCGGCATCATCAATATCGTGATGAAGAGCAACCACAGTTTGGGTGCCTTCGGTTCGGTAGGCGCAGGTGTTCGCGTACCTTGGAAGAGCGACTTGGGCGGTTCACTCAACGCTAACATCAACTACGGATCAGACAAAATCGATGTTATGGCCAGCGCAGGTCTATTCAGGACATCGTCTGCCGGCGACGGTTTCACCAACCGCTACCGCTACGGCCAAGACACCACCTTCCTATTCCAATCTCAAGAGAATGATTTCACGATGAATTCCGGATTCCTCCGCCTTTCTCTCGACTACAAAATCAATCCCAAGGATGTGTTGACTCTCTCTACAATGGGGTCATTGTCTTCCCGCGAAAGAATTGATGACATGCGTTATCGTTCTGGCCTCGTCAGCAATGAACTGGAATCAACAAAATACATATACGGACGCCACATTGACTCAAAGCCAGAAAGGACGATGTATAATGTTTCGTTGGAATACAAACACAAGTTCAAAAAAGAAGGACAAGAGATCTCCACTTTGGCAAGTCTGTCCAACACGTCGCGAAACGAGGATGCCCGATATGACCAACTGACATTCGAACAGTTCCAACTTTCGCAACCTGTCGTCGGCTCAATACAGAATTTGAACAAAGAAGAATATACGCGCCTCATCAATCTCCAGATCGATTACGTCTCTCCTATTTTTGAACGATCAAAATTGGAGACAGGACTTTCAGGCAGTTTCACCAGATCAGGCAGCGAGGTGGAGTCTCTGCTCAAGAAAGATGCCGAGTCAGCGTTCGAGCCCATCCCCGGACAGGACAACGACTTCTGCTTCAACCCAAGCACCTATGCCGCCTACGTTTCATGGGGCACATCATTCGGCAAGTTGAAGACGAACGTCGGCTTGAGGGGTGAATTGTTAGACATCCGCTGGGAACAGAAATTGACGAATGAGGAATATCACAAAGATCCTATTTTCAACCTCTTCCCTTCCTTGTTCCTCGGCTATCCTTTGTCCAAGACATTGGATGTACAATTTAGTTATACAAGAAGAACCAACACGCCAAGGTCATTCTATTTCAATCCTTACCACAACGTAAGCGATTCGGCCAATGTCTCTTTCGGTAATCCAGACTTGGAACCTGAGTATGTCAATTCTTTTGAATTGGGGTTGATCAAGACATTTGAGAACCACACCTTCTCGGCCTCAGCCTACCACAAGAGGACGACAGACGTCATCCAATCATACAACCGGATGGAAGGGAATGTCATGATGAGGACTTATGCCAACATGGCCAACTCACAAGCAAGCGGTATCGACCTTGTATTAAAAGACCGCTTCGGGAAGTACATCTCATTGACAAGCAGCGTTGACCTCTACTATTACAAATTGGAAGGCGGCACCTTCTCCTATGTAGTAACCGACGCAAACGGAAGCAATTTCAAAGAAGAGAAACTGAAGGAGCGCAACAGCCTTGGATTGACCTTCCGTTCTTCTGCGGATTTCTCATTGCCACACGACATCAGCGCTCAGTTGGCAGGCAACTACTCTGCTCCAAGAGCAACGGCCCAAGGAAAAACAATGGCCTCTTATCAACTCAACGCCAGCGTAAAGAAACCATTCTTCGACCGCAAATTGACAGCAGCCCTACAAGTTCGAGACATCCTCAACTCCCGCAAGCGCGCTTCTGAAAGTTGGAGTGACGACTTCTGGCAAGAGACCGAATTCCACCGCTACGGACGAATGTTCATGTTCAACCTAACCTACTCGTTCGGTAATGGTAAAAACAAAAAGAAACAAAAGAGCAATCAACAAGAATCAAACTCAGAAGACTTTGATGAGTTTTGATGAATTTTGATGAGAATAACAAAAGCACAAGTTGGATGAACCCGACTTGTGCTTTTTTTTGTAAGCACCCAATGCAAAATTCGGCTTGTTCCTTATCTTTGTCGCACGTTTTGCGTAAATACAGGTTCACGATTTTTAAACTGTTACGATTTGTGTAAGTCTATGAATAAGCTTTTTTATACACTAATGGTATTCTTGCAATCCTTTTCTGGATGTTTTGCACAACCATTTACTGAGGTAGAACATATGCCTAAAACATACGATTTGAAAGGGAACGTGAAGGAGATTAGGCAATTTTTAGTTGCAGAACGTTCGGGTGAGTTAGTTAAAGGCCGCCCTTTGAACACTTTCAAATATGATGGAAAAGGAACTTGTATTGAAGATTCTTTCTCCATCGATCAAGACAGTTTGATACACATCATCAAGTACGATGAAAAAGGAAACCTGGCTGAAGACTGCCGTTATAAATCAAACGGTGCTTTATCAATGAAGATTACCTACAAATATGACGACAGAGGGAACAAAATAGAGTGGTGTAGATATTTTTCTGATGAAAAATTAGACGGGAGAGGAACTTTCAAATATGACGAAAAGGGGCATGAAATTGAAAGTTGTAGCTATGATTCTAATGGAAATCTGAAGGAGAGACATACACACAAGTATGACAGAAAGGGCTACTTAAAAAAATGGGGCAAATACAATACAAATAGAAAACTAGAATGGGGCCATACATATAAACGTAATTCCAAAGGCAGAATAAAAGAGTGCACCTGTAAATCATATAGCGGAATAATATGGAAAGACAAATATGAATACGACACCCAAAGGCGTTTGTATAAAAAACGCAGGTATAATTATTGTCGGAAATTAGTCGAAGAATCTATACACAAGTTTAATGAAGTTGAAAAATATGTATATGATTCAGATAAAAATGTGATAGCAAAGAAAGAAATCACCAAGTACGACAATCTGGGTAATGAGATAGAAAAGTGTGTATATGATTCAGACGGACATTTATTGGCGAAACACACACATAAGTACGACGATAGGGGGAACGAAATTGAACATGTCAAGACAAACGGAGAAAACGGAGGTTTGATCTATGGTATAATTGTTGAATACGTGTATTATGAATGATATATTTTTCAATTCAGATTATAGAATAATAAGGAAGAAACAATGAAAAGAATAGAGGATATAAACACCCTATGCGAAACTGAGACCGTAAACTAAACTGTGTCATGCACTAAAAACACAACAAAAATGTTTTTAAAACATGAACACAAACGAAGCAGAAGAAGACCTCGTAAAGATGCGAGGAAGGTGACCAAATTTATACCAATTGGGACGCTTACAAAAGGAGATCCGTTTGCCCCTTAACCTCGCCTCAACTTACGCAATATCTTATAAACAACGATCGAGGCAATGGAACCTGCAATCATCAACAATCCTGCCGCAACCGTTCCATTCCAACCCTGAAGACTCCAAAGCGTACCTGCCAAAAATGTTCCGAATGAGCCGCCGATAAAATAGGTTACCATATAGATGGTATTCATTCGGGCAGAGGCCTCCGGACAAAGTTTCATTGTGGCACTCTGGTTACTAAGCTGAATACACTGCATACCAACATCAATAATCAAGATTCCAAGTACAAGTCCGACATACGAATCGTCCCAGACAGCAAAAAGCCCCCATGCAAAAAGTTGCAGACAGAGGCCGAACGCATTAATGCGATCCGGTCCATACTTCGCCACATATTTGCCGACATTCGAAGCCGTCAAAGCCCCAGCCATTCCACACAAACCCAACAACCCGACCACATCACTACCCTCGAAATAAGGGGCCTCCTTCATACGGAAAGCAAGGCAACCCCACAAACCAAGAAAAGAGCCAAAGGCAAATGCCGCCCGAATAGAATAGAGCAATGAGCGAGGTCGCTCCACCGCCAAACGCCGAATACTCGCCATCAAGGAGAGGAAACGCCCTTTATAGGTCGGCTCTACATTCGGGAACCATTTAAACATAGCAAGCGCAGAAAGGGCGATAAGCACAGATGCTATCACATACATCATACGCCAACCAAACAAATGGCCGACATATCCACTCACCACACGAGACCCTAAGATTCCGATGAGCAACCCCGTCAAGATAACGCCCACCTTACGTTCCTTCTCTTCCGGACGAGAATAGAGCGAAGCAAAAGGCATAAAGACCTGCGGCGTGACAGAACAAAAGCCCGTCATAAAAGAAGCCCCCAACAACACCCAAGCATTGGCTGCCAATGAAATGGAGAGCAACGAAACCACCAAGGCGCAAAAACTCATCAGCACCGTAGTACGACGATTATACATATCGCCCAGCGGAATGATGAGCAGCAACCCCAAGGCATACCCCACCTGCGTAAAAACAGGGACAAGGTTTACCTGAAACTCCGTGAGCCCCATATCCCCACGAATCATATTCAACAACGGTTGGCAGTAATAAAGATTAGCCACCGAGATGCCCGCCATCACGGCAAGCATCCACATCAAGGCCGTAGGAATGCCTTGATTAGGTTTGAGAGATATTGCCGTCATTCTACAAAACGTATCATTTCCTCTTTGCGTGGTTTTGCCTCTGGATGTTCATCCGGATAACCCATAGCAAGAGCAATCAAAAGATTATAGCCTTCGCTGAAACCCAATCGCTTGATATAAGGAGCACACGCCTCACTACTTTTCATCAATCGAACAGGATGTGCCATACAACAAGAGCCTATCCCCATGGCCCAAGCAGAAAGGACAACATTCTCGCCAAGAAGACCGCAGTCCACTTGTGACATATCATACGTCGTATCATTTGCCAAGAAAATCACACAAGGGGCGCCCAAGAAAATATTCTTTGCTCCATGTTGAGGCTTCATTCCCGGATTGTCCTTCAACACAGCATCGGAGATCTCAGAGATAAGTTTCGGATCATCCGCTACACGTATCTCATAAGCCTGACGATTTTGGCCATTAGGAGCATTGATTCCACATCGCAATATTCGGAGAAGCGTATCACGATTAATCGGTTGTTCCGTAAACTGACGGATACTTCTTCTATCCATCATCACTTTTTCCACAACGTCCGCTTCCGTTTTACCTCCCTTGACATCGGACTTAGCACACGAAGACAAGGCCAACATTGCCAGCAGTCCATACAAAATTTTCATCATTCGAGTATTGTTATTTCTTTTATAATATGCTACAACCTAAATCATACGCTTCGCGCAAAGCACCCGTATCTACTATTTTCCCTTTTTCCCTTACCCCTTTCACCAAGACTTTGCCAGCATCCTCCAGACGGAAAAAGTTGAGGCAAAGTTGATACTGCGTAAGGATGGAATCAAACAATTCGGGCAATGTGGCGGCACCCACCAAAAGCAGCGCCATTTTTCGAATATGGAATGTATTTCTAATCGGATTATGCAATCGATCAACAACCGCTTTCAACTGAGCACTGAGACCATAGAAATAGACAGGAGAAGCAATTACAAGCATCTCTGCCCCAGCCAACTTTTCGTACACCAGCGCCATATCATCTTTTTGCGGACAACGATTTCCCGGTCCGAAGCAAACATCACAACCGACACAAGGCCTCAAATCATAGTCGTTGACAGAGACGACCTCCACCGTATGTTTCAATGAGGCCCCCTCCACAAAAGCCTCAACCAGCATTTCCGTATTGCCTCCTTTTCGCGGGCTACCAGAAAGCACAACTATTTTCATAATCCACGCATTTATGTGACAAAGATAAGAATAATTAACTTTAATATAACTATTCAAACAATTTGCCAGTTTCTCCTACTAAATCATATGCTCTTTTAGCATCTTCAACCATATAATAAGTTTTACATTTAGGGCAAAGGAAAAAATACTCATAATAATATTGATGCTTCTTTTTCTTTTTAGGGTTTCTATTTTCAATTTTAACAACAGGAGTCGAACACTTTCTACAAAAATCGCCTTCCTTAGTAATCTTTAAAGATTTTGATTCTTTATCCGCATTAGCATAATAGCCCATATCTTCGATTCGATTCTCCTTTTTTGCTGCCGAAACCGCAAGGAAATCACATCTTTCATTTTCTGAGTGCCCTGCATGCCCTTTTATCCAACAGATAGAGACATCGTGAACTTTTAACAAATGAGACAACTCTTTCCACAAGTCATCGTTAGCGACCCACTCTGTTTTATTTCTAATCCAATTATTTTGCTCCCATTTTTCTAACCAACCAAGAGAAACTGCATTCACGACATACTGTGAATCAGAGAACACTTTAACAACTGACGGATATTTAAGCTGTTTCAATCCTTCTATAACAGCTAACAATTCCATTCGATTATTCGTTGTTTTAACAAAGCCTTCAGAAATCTCTTTTTTATAATTTAATTTTGGACAAAACAATACCACACCATACCCGCCTGGTCCCGGATTTGGTTCTGCAGCCCCATCCGTATATATCTCAACATATGGTTTTTCTTCCATAAAAAAGACATTTTAAAAAAATCAACCATTAACAATCATATCACTCCTTTCCAAAGCATAAGTAAAAGAAAGATATATTTCTCGAATATATAAAACAGTCAAAAACAATCCTAATTTTCCAGCTATATTTTCACAAAATCCTATTCAACCTCATTTCTTAGTCATCTTTTTTTTATATATTTGCTTTTTGAAAAATAGGTGGATTCACTAAAAAACCATCTGTAAAAATTTTACTCAATATGAGCGAAGAGAAGAAAGACAATTCATATTCGGCCAGTAGTATTCAGGTACTAGAAGGTTTGGAGGCTGTTCGCAAGCGTCCCGCCATGTACATTGGCGACATTGGCGAGCGTGGTTTGCACCACTTGGTTTACGAGGTGGTGGACAACTCTATCGACGAGGCCTTGGCCGGTTACTGTAAGAACATCGAAGTTACCATCCAATCGGACAACTCCATCACGGTTTCCGACGATGGTCGTGGTATCCCTGTCGATATGCACGCAAAGGAGAAGCGTTCGGCATTGGAGGTGGTCATGACGGTCCTCCACGCTGGAGGTAAGTTTGACAAAGGAACCTACAAGGTTTCCGGAGGTCTCCACGGTGTAGGTGTATCTTGTGTGAACGCCCTATCAACGAAATTGGAAGTTGAAGTACGCCGTGACGGAAAACGCTACATCCAAGAGTACTCTTGCGGAAAGCCACTTTACGCAGTAAAGGAAATAGGCACAGCAGAGACAACAGGTACAACCGTATCATTCCTTCCCGACTCAAGCATCTTCACGGAATCCGTTTACAAATACGACACTTTGGCGGGACGTCTTCGTGACTTGGCCTTCTTGAATGCCGGCATCCGCATCACATTGACAGACTTGCGCACCGACGAAGGATGTGAACCTAAATCAGAGACATTCTACTCTGAGCGTGGTTTGGGCGAGTTTGCCGAGTATCTGGATTCAACCCGTGAGCATCTGATTCCAGATGTAATCCACATCAACACAGACAAATACGGCACACCTGTCGAGGTGGCCATGACATACAACACTTCTTTCAACGAGAACATCCACTCATACGTAAACAACATCAATACGATTGAGGGCGGTACACACGTTACCGGTTTCCGTATGGCGTTGACAAGAACGTTGAAGAAATATGCCGAAGACTCCAAGATGTTGGAGAAGGCTAAAGTGGAAATCAGCGGCGACGACTTCCGCGAAGGTTTGACAGCCGTCATCTCCGTCAAGGTGGCAGAGCCTCAGTTCGAGGGTCAGACCAAAACGAAGTTGGGAAACAACGAGGTTTCCGGTATTGTTCAACAGGCGGTGAGCGAAGCGCTTTCCAACTATTTGGAAGAGCATCCAAAAGAGGCTCAAGCCATCGTCGAGAAAGTGATTTTGGCAGCCCGTGCCCGTATCGCAGCCCGCAAGGCAAGAGATCTCGTTCAGAGAAAGTCTCCTCTTTCTGGTGGCGGACTTCCAGGAAAATTGGCCGACTGTTCAGACAAGAACCCAGAGACAGGAGAATTGTTCCTCGTCGAGGGAGATTCAGCCGGTGGTTCTGCAAAGCAAGGACGTAACCGCAAGTTCCAAGCCATCCTACCATTGAGAGGTAAGATCCTCAACGTGGAAAAGGCCATGCAACACCGCGTGTTGGAAAGCGAGGAAATCAAGAATATCTATACGGCCCTCGGTGTTACCATCGGAACAGACGAAGATTCGAAGGCATTGAATATCGACAAGTTGCGCTATCACAAGATCATCATCATGACCGATGCCGATGTCGATGGTAGCCACATCGACACTCTTGTATTGACATTCTTCTTCCGCCACATGCGTGAACTCATCGAAAAGGGATATGTTTACATCGCAGCACCTCCGCTATATCTCTGCAAAAAGGGTAAAGTGGAAGAGTATTGCTGGAACGACCAACAACGTATTGCCTTCATCGACAAATACGGAGCAGGAAACGAGAATGCCGTCAGCGTACAACGATACAAAGGTTTGGGTGAGATGAACCCCGAGCAACTATGGTCAACCACCATGGATCCGGAGAACAGAACACTTCGCCAAGTAACCATCAACAACGCGGCAGAGGCAGATTACACATTCTCAATGCTTATGGGTGATGAGGTAGGACCTCGCCGTAAGTTCATCGAAGAGAATGCCACTTATGCAAACATTGACGCCTAATCAGCTTCAAATATTGACATTAAAAAAGAATGGGGTGAGTACACAACTCGCCCCATTCTTTTTCTTTGCATAATCAAGATAAATTTTTAAATTTGCGTGATTTGCCGTCCTTCGGCAAGTTTTCAATCGTTCATTAATAACAAAAATATAAACAAAAGAATTATGGCTACTCCAGAGTTTAAGTATGCACCTATGTTCCAGATGGGCAAGGATGATACCGAATACTACTTGCTGAGCAAGGAAGGCATCAGCGTAGGAAATTTCGAAGGTCACGAAATCATCAAGGTTTCAAAAGAGGCATTGACAATGCTTTCTCAACAAGCTTTTCACGACGTAGAGTTCATGCTTCGCCGTTCACACAACGAGCAAGTGGCTGCTATCCTCAAAGATCCCGAGGCTTCGGAAAACGACAAGTATGTAGCACTACAATTCCTCCGCAATGCAGAGGTGGCTTGCAAAGGCATTCTTCCTTTCTGCCAAGATACAGGCACAGCCATTATCCACGGAGAGAAGGGTCAACAAGTTTGGACTGGATTCGAGGACGAAGAGGCTTTGTCTAAGGGTGTGTTCAACACATTTACACAAGACAACCTCCGCTATTCTCAAAATGCTCCATTGAACATGTACGACGAGGTGAACACCCGTTGCAACTTGCCTGCTCAAATTGACATCGAGGCAGTTGAGGGTGCCGAGTACCGTTTCGTCATGGTAGCCAAGGGGGGAGGTTCTGCCAACAAGACCTACTTCTACCCTATGACAAAGGCAACGATTCAAAACGAAGGCACTTTGCTACCTTTCCTTGTTGAGAAGATGAAGACTCTTGGAACGGCAGCCTGTCCTCCTTACCACATTGCATTCGTCATCGGCGGTACATCTGCTGAGAAGAACTTGCTTACCGTGAAGCTTGCTTCCATCAAATATTACGACAACTTGCCAACAACTGGCGACGAGACAGGTCGCGCATTCCGCGACATCGACTTGGAGAACAAGTTGCTCGAAGAGGCTCACAAGATCGGTTTGGGTGCTCAATTCGGCGGTAAGGCATTGGCTCACGACATCCGCGTCATCCGTTTGCCTCGTCACGGTGCATCTTGCCCTATCGGTATGGGTGTTAGCTGTTCGGCAGACCGTAACATCAAGGCTAAGATCAACAAAGACGGTATCTGGATCGAGAAGATGGATTCAAATCCTGCAGAACTCATCCCTGCTGAGTATGCAAAGGCAGGTGAGGGTGCTAAAACTATCGAGATTGACCTTGACAAGGGTATGGACGCCGTTCGTGCAGAGTTAACCAAATACCCAGTTTCTACTCGCGTCAACCTAAAGGGTACAATCATCGTGGCTCGTGATATCGCACACGCTAAGATCAAGGCACGTCTCGACGCAGGAGAAGGCCTTCCTCAGTACCTAAAGGATTACCCAGTGCTTTATGCTGGTCCTGCAAAGACGCCAGAAGGCTACCCTTGCGGTTCTATGGGCCCTACAACAGCCAACCGTATGGATCCATACGTAGATGAGTTCCAAGATAACGGTGGTTCATTGGTGATGATTGCCAAGGGTAACCGTTCGGATGTTGTGACAGAGGCTTGTAAGAAGCACGGCGGTTTCTATCTCGGAACTATCGGTGGTGTTGCGGCTGTTCTTTCTCAGAGTTCAATCAAGTCAATCGAGTGTGTTGAGTTCCCTGAGATCGGAATGGAGGCAGTTTGGAAGATCACCGTTGAGGACTTCCCTGCATTCATCCTTGTTGACGACAAGGGCAACGATTTCTTCAAGCAATTGAAGCCTTGGTGCCCAAGTTGCAAGAAATAAACTTGACAAAAAAACAACCCCTCACACGATGGACGATTGATCGCCTATCGTGTGAGGTTTCTCACAAAACAAACTTTGGATTTTTCCAATTAGACTAATACTACAAACTCAATCTTTAAATTTAAAGCGAAAAGCTTTTCTAAAAACAAACAATCATGAACAAAACTTTACGAAAAACACTTTTGGGCATTTCTTGCTTTTTGGCGACAAGTGCCAGTTACGCTGCCGACAAATATGAGGCAGAGGACGCCATCTTGGACAAATGTCAAAAGGCAACGGAGGCTTCCGCTTCGGGAGGTGCCTATGTAAAGATGCAATCAGGTAACTTGACATTCAACATTACTGTACCAGAGGCGGGCACTTACGACATCAACATCTTCTACACCGACACTTACGGCGGACCTAAGACACAAAACCTCGTTGTCAACGGCATCTCAGCGGGAAGCGTCACGTTCGCAGAAACCAGTTCGGCGACGGATTTCGTCGGAATGCTTTGTACGGTAAAATTCCAAGCAGGAGAGAACGAGTTCAGCATCACCAACTCTTGGGGATGGGTGGACATCGACTATATAACAGTGGAGAAGCACGGTTTCGTCGCTTTCGACCTCGACAAAAATTTGGCCACTCCAGATCCTATCGAATCGGCCAAAGAACTTTACAAATTCTTGTCAGACAACTTCGGCAAGAAAACCATTTCTGGTGTCATGACAGATGGCATCTATGGCGTCAACAAATTGGAAGACCAAACAGAGATCAAATTCATCACCAGCGAATCAGGAAAAGCACCTGCATTGGTTGGCTTTGACTTCCTCCACTCTACAGGCAAGAGTTCTGACACTAACTCTTGGCACCAAGGTTACTCTACCAGCACAGAGACATTAGGATTGCAACTCTGGAAGCAAGGTGGTATCCCTGCATACTGCTGGCACTGGAAAGATCCTCGCAAAGAGCAAGAGGCATTCTACAATCCAGGAAGCGGATCTCCATCAACTGACTTCGACTTTACAAAGGCATTCAAGGCAGGCACCACTGAATGGGATACAGAAAGTGCTATCTATCAAGCCATGATCAACGACATCGACATTGTCTCCCTCAAATTGAAGACGCTTCAATGCAAGGGTGTTGCCGTTCTTTGGCGTCCTCTTCACGAGGCAAGCGGAGGCTGGTTCTGGTGGGGCTCTAAGGGTGCTAAGAACTACATTGCCCTCTATAAACTTGTATTCGACCGCATGGTGAAGGTGAATGGAGTAAGAAACGCCATCTGGGTTTGGAACTCAGACGGTAGCGACAAAGATTGGTATCCAGGCGACGAGTATGTAGATATCATCGCAAGAGACTTCTACTACTATCCTCGCGAAACGAACCACGCTTCCCTTATCGGTGAGTTTGAAAAATTGAAAAAGGTTTTCGGAACCAAGAAGATCATCACATTGGCCGAGAACGGTTCAACGCCTTACCCTTCCGAAATGTTCGAAGACGGTGCTCCTTGGTCATACTCCATGGCTTGGTATGGCGACTATGCAATGCCAAGTGGCGGATTTGACGACAACACCGCTGATGCTTGGAAGAAAATCATGAACAGCGAATACAACCTCTCTTTGGACCAAATGCCAGGTTGGAAATCTGAGGCTCCAGAAGATTGCGGTATTCCTGACCCATGCAAGAGCAAGAACGGCATTTACCAAGCAGAATGTGCCGATGATTTGAATGCAAGCATCGAGAAAGTAGCCTGCGAATCAGGAAACGGCGTAAATCTAATAAACGACAACGATTACATCAAATTCAACATCAACATTGAAAAGAGTGGTCTCTACGACATCTCAGTAGGCTATGCGCTCAACTATTCCGGCGGAAAAGTCGTTTCTTGCCTTGTCAACGGAGAGAAGTATGACATCACACTTGGCAGCGAGGACGACGAAGTAGGTTCTTGCGGTACAGTTGCATTAGAGAATGCCGTTGAACTTAAAGCTGGCGAAAACGTCATCGAGATCGTTCCAGTTTGGACTTGGGCTGTCATTGACTATATCCAAATCAAGGAGTCAAGCGCAACTTCAGCAGAAGATGTCACCGCCAACAACATCACCGTTTCCGCTTCTAACGACGAGGTGAGAATCAGCGGTGCAGAAAGCGAAATCATCATTTTGGATGCAGCAGGCCGCACTATCAGCAAGGCAGAAGCCAACGACAATGTTGTCATCTCCATCAAAGATTGGAGCCAAGGCATCTACATAGTCAAAATTGGCGACCAGACATTCAAAGTAATCAAATAACACTAAAACAAGGGAGGGGCAAGTCCTCTCCCTTCTTTAATTAATCTAAGCGTAACCTCTAAACAAAGGGAACAATGAGCAAAAGAAAGATTGGCATACTATTATTGCTTTGCTCCGCATGTGCGTTCAACACCTACGGTGGATGCAAGAAATCGAAGAAAGATCAAGTGGCGGCTACCCCCGTTGCTGCCCAAACAGCAGACTCAAGCGCAAGCAAATACGACTACATCCTTATCGAACGTGTAGGCGGCGGCGACAAACTTTTCAGCCTCAGTGCAAACGGAACAGACAGCATGGACGCTGAATTTGCCAGATATCGATTTCGCGACACTTCCTTCGCGTTCAACATCGGCAAGCCAGAATTGGCTGACTCTCTTTTCACTATACTAAATGACATTCTTTCGGGCAAGCAGGGAATCATCAAGGAGGAGACTTCTTATAGTGCAGGAGGATTTGTAATGGGTTCGTGGTTGAAATGCCAAGCCGTGAAAGACACGGTAAAGACACTAATCACAGACGAAAGAGCAAAGAACGCCATGACCGAAATCGAGCGTCACCTCGATTCTAAAATAGAATCAAAGAAATGATTGAATTAGCATACAAGAAAATAAAGATAGGCATTCTGCCTGAGGTCGGAGGACGAATTGTCTCTTTGCAATACGATGGCAGCGACAACCTCTTGGAGAGCGACGCTTCCCAATGGGAGGAGGAAGTACGCCCCGTAGCCTCGCCAAGCAACTTGGATTTCAAAGCCTACAACGGCCACGAGGTTTGGATAGGTCCACAAAGCCAATGGTGGAAGATTCAAGACTTGAATCCCGAGAAGAAGGACTCTGACCTTTTCTGGCCACCTGATCCATACATCAGTTACGGAGTATTTGAGGTGGAACGAATCGGCGAAAACAAAATCATCTTGAAAGGACCCGAGAGTCCCATCAGCGGCATTCGCTTCACGAAAAGCATCCTCATCTCCGACAACAATGAAGTCATCTTCGAAGTCAAAGCCGAAAACATCCGCAAAGAGCCCGTTTCGTGGGATTTGTGGTTGGTGACACGCGTAAACGGACACAATCTCAACTTCGTGCCTGCCGAGGCAGACCAAGTGGAGGTTTCGGAGCCAACGCACCCACACCAAGGTCCAGCCACATACAAAGTGGCCAACGGCTACTTTTCGTTCACCCCACTCTTAAAAGACAAAGAACACGAAGAGTGTACGGCGAAGGCATTCATCACGCCAAGCCGACCATTCATGGCCTCTCTTTCGGGCAAGAATCTATTGACCATCGAGTTCGCTCACCATGAGCCAGCAAGCATCCACCCAGAGCAACGAGAGGTGGAAGTCTATAGTTTCGCTACCGACCACAAAGAGAGTTCGTTGCTTGAAATGGAATACCACGCTCCGTTTGAGACCATTCCTCCAGGAGGTTTCATAGAGACTTCTGAGATTTGGAGGATACATGCATTCGACAACGAAGTTTCAGAAACAGAGGTTATTGCCTATTTGGACAAAATCTAACGTAGAGACGTCCCCTTGGTGCGTCTCACGTCCCATGGGGGCATTGTATTTCAGACGTTCCATGGGGACGTCTCTACACAGATTAATCACGACAAAAAGAAGATATTTACCAAAAAAAAACTATTTTTGCACTCTACATAGGGAGATTTTATCCAGCTATCAAGCAAAAAGGCAATGACAAAAAAACTCACCATACTTTTCTCGATGATATTCTTGATTCTATGCAATAGCGTAGGAGCAAAGAACCTCATTGTATCTGGCGAAGTCATTGACCCCAATGGTACGCCTATGGAATTCGTCTCGGTGATTGCAGTCGGCACTACGAACGGAGCCAACACCGACGCCAACGGAAAGTTTCAGTTCCAAACTTCCACCCAACAAGACAGCATCACTTTGCGGTTCTCCTATGTTGGGTATATCACCAAAGACATACGATTCTCTGCCAAGCAAAACACATTACACATCCGTCAAAAAATGGAGGAAGACAGCCAGGTGATGGAAGGCATCGAAGTCGTGGAATATGCCAAGCAGAAGAACTCCGTCCAGACTTTGAATGTAGATGGCTTGAAGGTGATGCCAAGTGCTTCGGGCTCAGCCATCGACGCGCTCATCTCCACACAAGCAGGCGTTAGTTCCAACAACGAACTCAGCTCACAATACTCCGTCAGAGGAGGAAACTACGACGAGAACATTGTCTATGTCAACGACATCGAGGTTTACCGTCCTATGCTCATCCGTGCCGGACAACAGGAAGGCCTCAGTTTTGTCAATCCTGACATGGTGGAAGAGGTGAAGTTTTCTTCGGGCGGTTTTAGCGCACAATACGGAGACAAGATGTCGTCCGTCCTCGACATTCGCTACAAAAAGCCGACTCATTTCGAAGGTTCGGCATCAGCCAGCCTTCTCGGAGCAACAGCCTATGTCGGCTCCTCAAACAAGAAATTCACACAAGTCCACGGAGTGCGCTACAAAACTTCCGCCTACCTTCTCGGGTCATTGGAAACGGAGGGAGAATACGATCCGAACTTCTTTGACTATCAAACGTATATGACCTACGCCTTCACTCCGAAGACGGAGGTTTCATTCCTTGGCAACTTTTCAAGAAACGACTATCAATTTAGACCAACAAGCAGAGAGACCTCTTTCGGAACGATGACCAACATGAAGTCATTTACCGTCTATTTTGACGGGCAAGAGAAAGACCTCTTTCAAACGCTATTCGGGGCACTGACATTCAACTACAAACCTACCAGCAACGTGACATTAGGCATAATGGCCGCCTCTTTCAACACTTCGGAGGAAGAGACTTACGACATTGCTGGAGAATACAGACTCGGCGACGTGGACGGAAGCAACACGGCAACCACCAACCTCAGCGACGGAATAGGAAGATACCAAGAGCACGCCCGCAACTACTTGGACGTCACGGTGACGAACATCACCCAACTCGGAAGCATCAACTTCCTCTCCAACACGTTGAAATGGGGATTGACTTATCAAAGAGAAGTGATGAGCGACAAAGTAAACGAGTGGGAAATAAGAGACTCGGCAGGATACTCCGTACCAACCCACCCCGACTATTTGGCACTTTATTACAACACCAATGCTGACTACGACTTGACATCCAACCGTTTCTTAGGCTATCTCCAAGACACCTACGAGAAAAGGACGGACATCGGTAAAATTTCGCTCACGGGTGGTGTACGCGCCAACTACTGGGATTTCAACAAGGAGTTGTTGATCAGCCCTCGCGCCTCCGTTACTTGGTTTCCAAACTGGGAGAAAAACTTCGGATTCCGCCTTGCCACTGGTATCTACTACCAGGCCCCCTTCTTTAAGGAAATTCGAGATACGGTAACGACGGCCAACGGCAACACGGAGATCCAACTCAACAACAAACTAAAGGCACAACGCTCTTATCAAGTATTACTCGGAGGCGACTACTATTTCCGTTCATGGAATAGGCCCTTCAAGTTCACCACCGAAATTTACTACAAATACTTGGACCGCATCAACCCATACAGCGTTGACAACGTGAAGATTGTTTATGCTGGCGAAAACTGCGCCGACGGCTATGCGGCAGGTATCGACATGAAATTGTTCGGCGAATTCGTTCCCGGCACAGACTCGTGGATTTCCCTTTCTGTAATGCAGACCCAAGAGGACATCTACGGCGACGGTAAAGGCAAAATAGCCCGTCCAACCGACCAACGATACAACATTTCGTTCTTCTTCCAAGACTACATTCCAGGCTATCAGAAACTCAAGTTCAACCTCAAGTTAGCTTGGGCAGACGGACTTCCTTTCGCACCACCGCACAGCCAACGTGGTGATTACGAATTCAGGACACCCGACTATCGACGTGTTGACATAGGAGCCATCTATGCTCTTGAAAAGGGGAAAGACAAAATCTTCGAGAAGAAGGTCTTCGCTTGGGCGAAACGACTTTCGTTCAATGCCGAAGTCTTCAACTTGCTTGACATCCGCAACGTCAACTCCTACTATTGGGTGACCGATGTTTCAAACATGCAATATGCAGTCCCCAACTATCTGACAGGAAGACGATTAAATTTCAAAATACAATTAGACTTTTAAAGACAACAAGATTAAATAACATAAAATTATGAGAGAGAATAATAAAGTGAACTATTTAGTTCCATTGGCCACGCTGACCACCCTATTCTTCATGTGGGGATTCATCACTTGCATGAACGACATTCTGATTCCTTATTTGAAAGGAGTATTCCAGCTTTCGCACTTTCAATCCAACTTGGTGCAGTTTGCCTTCTTTGCGGCTTACTTCATCATCTCATTGATTTATTTCTGCATTTCAGCAACCGTAGGCGACCCGATTCGGAAAATAGGCTACAAGAACATGATTGGTAGCGGTTTGATGATTTCCGCCACCGCTTGCTTCCTCTTCTTTGTCGAGGCAAAATCAGAAGAGCCTGAGTTCCTAATTTTCCTCTCGGCCCTCTTCCTTTTGGGCACAGGATTCACCTTCTTGCAGATTGCAGCCAACCCGTTGGTTGCTCAATTAGGATCAGCAGAGACATCATCCAGTCGTCTTAACTTATCACAAGCATTCAACTCATTGGGAACGACATTGGCCCCTGTTGTCGGCGGTTATTTCGTATTCAAATATTTCGGTGAGAATGCTCAAGGCGCGTCTGCCGTACAAATACCTTACCTCATCTTGGCAAGTGTTCTTTTCATCTTGGCAGGTATCATCTTTTTTGCCGAGATCCCTAACATCGAAACGGAGGGAAACGACTCGGACAATGATCCTATCGGAGCATTGAAACATCCTAATCTCATATTCGGAATGTTCGGTATCTTCTGCTATGTAGGTGGCGAGGTGACCATCGGAAGCAACTTGGTGTCGCTCATGAAGGAGGTTCATGGCATGGCAGAGCTCCAAGCAAGTTCGCTTCTATCCTTCTATTGGGGAGGTGCGATGATTGGCCGATTCATGGGTTCCATCTCCATGAGCGGACTTGAGAAGACAACGAAATATGGATTAATGCTATTAACCGGAGCCGCAGCTTTTGCCCTCATTTACAACATTACAGGCGTTGAGTTCAAAGACACCATCTATTTCATTCTCTTCTTAACACTCAATTTCGTAGTGTTCATCATGGCAAAATCCATTCCATCCAGAACATTGGGAATGTTTGCCATCGTAAACATGGCGTTGATTCTCATCATGCTCAACACGCAAGGAGCTGCTTCACTTTGGACAATTCTTTCCGTAGGTCTATTCAACTCCATCATGTTCTCTAACGTATTTACATTAGGCATCCGCAATTTAGGAAGATATACTTCTCAAGGCTCTTCCCTATTAGTCATGATGATTTTAGGAGGAGCGGTAGTTCCTCCATTGCAAGGTCTATTGGCAGACGTATTGAATCCACAATTGGCATTTGCGGTGCCTTTGGCTTGCTACGCATATTTGGCATGGTACGGATTCATCGGATGTAAGACAAAGAAAAACGAACAACAGAATTAATAATTAAAATAGAATTTTATGAAAAACGAAATGAAACCCAATGTAGTGGGAATCGACATCGGTGGAACAAACACCGTTTTCGGAATCGTTGACCAAAAAGGTACGGTTTTGGCTTCTAACTCAATCAAAACGCAAGCATACCAAGAGTTAGACAACTATATGAACGCACTTTGCGACGGTATCGCAAAATTGGTGGCAGACACTTGTGGCATGGATAAAATCCAAGGTATCGGTGTTGGTGCACCAAACGCCAACTTCTATACTGGAAACATCGAACACGCACCTAACCTTCCATGGAAGGGCATCGTTCCATTCGCCAAGATGATGTCTGAGAAGTTGGGTGTGCCAGTAGCATTGACCAACGATGCCAACGCTGCAGCTATCGGCGAGATGAAGTACGGTGTAGCTCAAGGCATGAAGGATTTCATCATGATCACTTTGGGTACAGGGGTTGGTAGTGGTGTCATCGCCAACGGACAACTCATCTACGGTCATGACGGATTTGCAGGCGAGTTGGGCCACGTTATTGTGGAGCGCAACGGCCGTCCTTGCGGATGTGGCAACAAGGGTTGTTTGGAGACCTACACATCAGCAACTGGTGTAGCACGCACAGCAAGAGAATTCTTGGAGAAGAGAGCCAACGAAGACTCTTTGTTGCGTAAGATTCCAGCAGACCAAATCACATCAAAAGATGTATTTGACGCCGCTAAGGCAGGCGATGCCATTGCAAAGGACATCTTCGCATTCACAGGCGAGGTATTGGGTGCTGCATTGGCAGACTTCATCAAGTTCAGCAGTCCTGAGGCAATCGTATTGTTCGGTGGTTTGGCAAAATCAGGCGACCTTCTTCTCGTGCCTTTGAAGAAAGCCATGGAAGACAATCTAATGCCAATCTTCAAGAACAAGGTGAAAGTATTGTTCTCAGGCATGAAAGATGCAGACGCAGCCGTTTTGGGTGCATCAGCATTGGGTTGGGATGCTAAATAATCATTAGCAAAATTTTCCAAACATAGCAAGGAGTGTGCTGATTGGCACACTCCTTCTTTTTTTAAGGCCGCCCGAGGTGCCGCTTCACTTGCCTTGGGCTCTATGGACATTGCCCTTCCAGGCCGTCCTGCCGCCTAAAGCGATGGACATCTTCGCCCTGAAAGGGCAACCCAAAGGCTCATAGCCCAACGGCAAGCGTAGCGACGCCTTGGGATCAAGAGCATCCACAGACCTACGCCCTGAAAGGGCAAAAGCACACTCGACAACGGAGACGATGTGATTGTCGAAATGCAAAATTATGGCCACCGATTTTTCCTTACGAGAGCAAATTATTACCTTTACAATCTGATGGACAAACACATTGGCAAGGGAGCGGTTTGGAGCGAAAGGGAACATGACATTCCTCATCTAATCGGCGTTTTCATCCTCGGCGTACCCATGAATGAATTGACCGACGTAATCACTCAAACAGCGGAATGCAACCTCGCCACCGGGAAGATTATTTGGGACAGAATGCGAAAATACTTCATTTCACTTCCCAACTTCAACTTTGACGAAAAGGAGAACCCATCAGACAAAGAGATTTGGATACAGACAATCAAAAACATTGGCAACATGGTAAGCTTTGACCCAAAACTTTACGACCGCGCAGACGACGAGCTCAAGGCGCTCATCGACAAAGCACGCATCTCCGCCCTTTCCGACGAGGAGTATGCCCGATACGAAGCGGAACTCAAAATCCTTTCCGACGAGGGCACCGCCGAACGATACGGATACGACCGAGGCATAAAAGAAGGCATCGAAATTGGAGACAAACGGGGAATAAAACGGGGAATAAAACAGGGCATCGAAATTGGCATCATCCAGACGGCCAAAAACATGAAGGAAGAGGGATTCGATGCGGAGACCATTGCAAAAATAACGAAATTGCCGATCTCGCAAATAGAGTCGCTGTAACAAACAACGACGCATTTTTCCATTCCCCTTACGGGAAAAATTGTTTACACGCTTTGCGGACGAGTTATAAAAGCAAAAAAAGGCGAGGATGCCACTGATGCTCCTCGCCTAATTTGAATTCGGATTTTCAAAATTCTATCTTCGTTTCTTCCCTCTTTGTCACATCTCGTTTACAATTTCCGAGGTCCCAAGGCGTCGCTTCGCTTGCCTTGGGCTTTAGGCAAATTGGCCTTTCAGGCCGTACTGCATCTTCGCATTAAAAGGCCAACCGAAAGGATCGTAGATGGAGCACCAAAGTAGATAATGCTCTTGTTCACGTCATTGCCACCTTGCGTCTGTTCTTGTGTTTCTATATTTTTGTTATCCACAACCTTTTTGTTTTTCTTGAAAATTGCACAAATTAAATTTACCAACAATTTCGAGAGAGCCAAATTTACTCGCGAATGATTTCTATCCCCTCACCAAACACATCATCATCCACCTCTAAATCCTTGGATATCTTTACGGTTTTGAGGTTTTCACAATCGTCAAAAGCACCACACCAAATGTCCACATCCGAGCCAAGAATCGTGACACTTTCTAAGGAGGCACAATCAGAAAATGCACAATTACCAATCTCCGTCACCGAGGCGGGGATGGTTACGCTCGTTAGGTTTTCGCAATCCGCAAATGCGTACGCCCCAATCTCCGTCACCGAGGCGGGGATGGTTACGCTCGTTAGTTCGCAACCACAAAATGCTCCTTCGCCTATTGCCGTCACCGAGTCGGGGATGGTCACGCTTATACATTGATCTATATCCCCTATCCACCCATAGCATTGGGTGCCATTGGCATATATTAATAAACCAGGGATTTTGAGTTTTTCACCATGAATCGTGATACTATCTAAGCCACAATTAAAAAATGCATGATATCCAATATAATCCATATCTGCAGGAATAACAATGTTCTTAAGTGATCTGCATCCAGAAAATGTAAAACGACTAATTTCAGTAAGCATATCAGGCAATGAGACATCTTCCAAAGAACGACAATCTTCAAATGCATTCTCTTCTATTTTGACCACCGAGTTTGGAATAGAAAGACTCTTTAAAGAGAGACAACGATCAAATGCAAGTTCTCCAATTTCGAGCACTGAGTCAGGAATCGTAACGCTTTCAAGGGAAACACAATGGGAAAATGCCGCATCTCCAATGCGCTCCACGGAATTTGGGATACTAATGCTTACAAGGGAGCGACAAGCCTTAAAAGTAAACGAATCTATCATCGTTATCGAATCAGGGATTGCGACCTTCATTAATGAAACACAACCTTTAAACGCACCACGTTGTATCTCTGTCACCGAAGCGGGGATAGAAACACATTCAAGGGAACTACAACATTCAAATGCGCCTGCATCTATCACTGTCACCGAGTCGGGGATGGTCACGCCCGTTAGGTTATCGCAACAAGAAAATGCGTCCTCGCCTATCACACTCACCGAATCAGGGATTATGACATCTATACACTTTGACTTATCCCCTACCCAGCCATAACATTTGGTACCGTTGGCATATAACAATAAACCAGGGGACAATGGACAACCACCAAATGCACTTTCCCCAATCTCCGACACCGAATCGGGGATGGTTACGCTCGTTAGGTTTTCGCATTCCTTAAATGCTCTTTTCCCAATCACCGTCACCTTATAAACCTTCCCTTCTATCTCCATTGTGGATGGGATCTCTATGTTTGTCGCTTTTTTATCCGCGATTCCGACACAAACGCAACCTTCTCCTGATGGCAAAATTTCCACCTCCAGGGAGGCAGTTTTTTTCTCTGTATCAATTCCTTCCAATCCATGGACCATTTGAAAGAATTCTTCCTGCGGAACGATTCTAACACCCAGTTCCTGCGCCTTCGTGAGTTTCGTGGCTCCCACCTTGTCGCCCGTCACCAACATCGTGGTCTTCTTCGTCACGGACGAAACGCAGGTTGCACCATTACTTTCCACCAAGGAGGTCATCTCCTCTTGCGTGTAGCCTTCAAACTTACCGCTCACACATACGATTTCCCCTGCCAAGGGGGCTTTTGTCTGCTCACTCATATAGAATTAGTTTTTTGTAATTAATATCAACCTTATTCTTGCCCAATCAATTATAACGGGGATTTCACAAATTAGAACCTAATAAGTGACTTTTTTCAGCAAAATGTTCGTTACTAACCTCTATAAATTCACTTTACAGAATCGTTTAGGCAATTCTTATATACCAAAGGTCTAAAATTTTGTTTAAATTTAATTCAAAACTAATTTGAGAGATCTGAAAAAACTCTCTAAAATACATTTAAATATTGATTATCAGTTTAATAAACGGATAAAAAATTCGTAACTTTTAAGGTGCCAATCAATAAAGGGATGAACAATTATCCAACAAATCTCACCGATAATCAGTGGCAAGTTATAGAAAAGTTTTTAGATGTGCAAGAGCGAAAGCGCAAGTACCCTCTCAGAAACATTGTAAACGCAATCAATTACCTTCTCAAAACAGGATGTCAGTGGAGGATGCTCCCAAAGGATTTCCCTCCTTACAACCTTGCTTATTACTATTTCTCCAAATGGAAGAACGAAGGTGTTTTTGAGGATTTGTTCATCAAACTACACATCTGGTTACGCATCATATTGGGACGAGAGGAGTGCGGAATCCGCAGTGGCTATGATTCAATTAGCCTTCTGTTTTCTGATGTTTAACAAAATATTTTAGAAAAATTCAAACAGCTTCTAGGATTTTCTCGCCACAAAACAAGGAAGTCGACGCCCAAAATTTTCTTTCTTAACTCTCCCCACAAAAAATTACCCCATTTTAGATTTATTATTTATCTTTGCAAAAGATAGATTGGGCTTGGCGTAAATATGCCCGTCCAAAGCAAATCAGGAAATACTAATTAATCATACAATATGATTCTATTCTTCAAAAAAGAGGATGCAGGCATAATCGCAGTCGATTCAAAGTCTGCACTTAACGCTCAGGACATCGAGAAGTTGACTTGGTTGTTCAGCGGAGCAAAATTCACAGAGGAAAAAGAGATTAATGGATGGTTTATCGGTCCGCGCCGCGAAATGATAACCCCATGGAGTACTAACGCAGTCGAAATCACCCAAAACATGGGCTTGAACGGATTGCTAAGAATCGAGGAGTACTTTGCAGCCAAAGGTGCTGATTCAGAGCACGATCCTATGCTTCAACGCATCTATCCGAAGTTGGACCAAAACATCTTCACGATAGACAAACAACCGGATGCCATCGTACACATCGAAGATATTGAAGAATACAACAAGAAGGAAGGTTTGGCACTCAACCCTGACGAAATCGCTTACTTGAACGGCATCAGCGAGAAGATCGGCAGAAAGTTGACCGACAGCGAAGTGTTCGGTTTCTCTCAAGTAAACTCAGAGCACTGCCGCCACAAAATCTTCAACGGACTTTACGTCATCGACGGAAAAGAGATGGAGAGTTCCCTCTTCAAACTCATCAAGAAGACATCAGAAACCAACCCTAACAAATTGGTTTCAGCATACAAGGACAACGTTGCCTTCAACGAAGGTCCTGAAATCGAACAATTTGCGCCTGCAAGCGGCGACAAACCAGATTTCTTCGAGGTGAAGAAGATCAAATCTGTCATCTCCCTAAAAGCAGAGACTCACAACTTCCCTACTACCGTAGAGCCATTCAACGGGGCTGCTACCGGTTCGGGTGGTGAAATCCGTGACCGCCTCGGCGGAGGTAAGGCCAGTTTGCCAATGGCAGGTACTGCCGTCTATATGACTTCTTACCCACGCACAGCAGAAGGCCGCGAATGGGAGAACGGCATGGACGAGCGTAAGTGGTTGTATCAAACACCAGAGCAAATCTTGATCAAGGCTTCTAACGGTGCCAGCGATTTCGGTAACAAATACGGACAACCGCTCATCTGCGGTTCGCTCCTTACTTTTGAGCACGCAGAGAACTACAAGAAGTTCGCTTACGACAAGGTCATCATGCTTGCCGGTGGTATCGGTTTCGCCAAGATGAAGGACAGCCTTAAGGGCGAGCCTGTCCCTGGTCAAAAAGTAATCGTCATGGGTGGTGACAACTACCGCATCGGTATGGGTGGTGGCGCCGTTTCTTCCGTAGACACGGGCCAATACAACAACGCCATCGAGTTGAACGCCGTTCAACGTGCCAACCCTGAAATGCAAAAGCGTGTTTCCAATGTCATCAGAACATTGGCAGAATCAGACAACAACCCAATCGTCTCTATCCACGACCACGGCGCTGGTGGCCACTTGAACTGTCTATCAGAGTTGGTGGAGAGCACAGGTGGAAAGATCGACATGGACAAGTTGCCTGTTGGAGACCCTACCCTTTCAGCAAAGGAGATCATCGGTAACGAGAGCCAGGAGCGCATGGGCTGCCTTGTTAACGAGAAAGATATCGACCTTATCAAGAGAATCGCAGATCGTGAGCGTGCACCTATGTATGTTGTGGGTGAAACAACTGGCGACATGCGTTTCGTATTCGAGAAGGCCAACGGCGAAAAGCCAATCGACTTGCGACTCGATTATATGATCGGTAAGCCACCTCGCACGGTCATCACCGACAAGACAGTCGTTGAGAAGTACGAAGATGTCAAGACTGATGCCAGCAAGTTGAACGAATATTTGAACAACGTGCTTCAATTGGAGTCTGTAGCCTGCAAAGACTGGTTGACCAACAAGGTGGACCGTTCTATTACAGGTAAGATTGCTAAACAACAATGCGCCGGAGAGATTCAACTTCCGTTGAACGATTTGGGTGCCGTTGCTTTAGACTACAGATATAAGTCTGGTATCGCCACTTCTATCGGTCACGCTCCGATGGCAGCCATGATCAACCCCGCAACAAGTTCTGTCCTTGCCATTGCAGAGGCTTTGACCAACATCGTTTGGGCACCTATGAAGGACGGCATCAGCAGCGTTTCTTTGAGTGCCAACTGGATGTGGCCATGCAAGAACGAGGGCGAAGACGCTCGTCTATACAAAGCCGTTGAAGCATGTAGCAAATTCGCTTGTGCTTTGGGCGTAAACATTCCAACAGGAAAAGACTCCCTCTCCATGACACAAAAATATGGAGCAGACAAGGTATATTCTCCAGGAACGGTCATCATCTCAGCAGGCGGTGAAGTTTCTGACGTTCGCAAGATCGTAAGCCCAGTCATCGAGAAAAAGATAGGCACAAGCATTTACCACATCGACTTCTCATTTGACGAACTTCAATTGGGCGGTTCGGCTTTGGCTCAAACGCTCAACAAAATCGGAGCGAAAGCGCCAACAGTCAAGAACACAGAATATTTCGTGGACGCATTTGAGGCAATCCAAACGCTCATCAACAAGGAACTCATCCTCGCCGGCCACGACATCTCTGCCGGTGGTTTGATTACAGCCCTTCTTGAAATGTGCTTCGCCAACAAGACTTGCGGTTTGAAGGTTAACTTGGACGAAATTCCGGAGAAGAACTTAGTCAAGGTTCTCTTCAGCGAAAACCCAGGTGTTCTCATCCAAGTGGAGAAAGAGGCAGAAGTTGAGAAGATTTTGAAGAAAGAAGGCATCGGATATGCTAAGATTGCAACGGTTGTTGAAGAGAGAAGCATCGAACTCGACAAAGACGGCAAGCACTATTCATTCGACATCGACGCATTGCGTGATGTTTGGTTCCGTTCTTCTTACTTGTTGGATAGAAAGCAAAGTGGCGAGCAATGTGCAAAAGAGCGTTACGAGAACTACAAGAACCAACCTCTTCAATACAACTTCCAAAACTTCGCAGGCAAGCTTTCCAAGTTAGGCATTTCTGCAGACAGAAAAGAGAAGAGCGGCATCAAGGCTGCCATCATCCGTGACAAGGGAACGAACGGCGACCGTGAAATGGCCTACTCATTGTGGTTGGCAGGCTTCGACGTGAAGGACGTCCACATGACCGACTTGGCAACAGGAAGAGAGACACTGGAAGATGTCAACATGATCGTATTCTGCGGTGGATTCTCCAACTCAGACGTATTGGGTTCTGCCAAAGGTTGGGCAGGAGGATTCCTCTTCAACGAAAAGGCAAAGCAAGCCCTCGACAAATTCTATGCTCGCAAAGACACGCTTAGTTTGGGTGTCTGCAACGGTTGTCAAGTCATGGCAGAACTCGGTTTGGTTTACCCAGAGCACGAGAAGAAGCACAAGATGTTGCACAACAACTCACATAAGTTTGAGTCTTGCTTCGTAGGTTTGGAGATACCAGCCAACAACTCCGTAATGTTCGGTTCATTGTCGGGCACGAAGTTGGGTATCTGGGTAGCCCACGGAGAAGGAAAGTTCGACTTCCCTTACGGAGAAAGCGAGTACAACATCATCGCAAAATACAACTACGATGCCTATCCAGCCAACCCTAACGGCTCTCAATTCGGCGTTGCAGGTGTTTGCTCTAAGGACGGCCGTCACTTGGCCATGATGCCTCACTTGGAAAGAGCCATCTTCCCTTGGCAATGGGCATACTACCCATCCGACCGTATCAAGAGCGACGAGGTCACTCCTTGGTTGGAGGCCTTCGTCAATGCAAGGAAGTGGATCGAGAAGAACAAGTAATCATTCACATATCAGAAGAAAAGTGTGTTCGGCAACGGACACACTTTTTTTTAACCCATTGTTTACAAAAATGGCCATGTTCTTTCCCTAAAAGCACCATAAAACAGGGCCTGAGTCCTTCTACAAACGCCTTTTCGAACTTCAAATTAATAATTTAAATCAACTTTTTTGTTTTTTTTAAGAACTATGATTAATTTTGGGGGCTTGTAGTGGGAAAGTACGTTCCTTTACACAAAGCAAACTTTGTCATACAAAAGAGATGTTCCAGAGAACTAATTGATGACCGCAAGCAACTATTTACATAGTCGCGTTTTCGCGTTATGACAAAAACCTCTAAAAGAAGATAGATTTATGAGGTCTAAAGACTTGAAAAACATTAAATTTTAAATACAGAAATGAGAAACAAGCATTATCTCAGTTCGATTCATTTGTCCCAAGGACAAAAGACAGCAAAAAAAAGTTTCGTTAAGCTTTCAACATTGTTTGTCTCAACATTGATGTCCCTCTTCTCTGTAGGAGCAGAGGCACAAACAGTATCCGTTGACGGAAATTCAAACGTATCTGTATTTTCCAAAGACTATGATGACTGTTCGACCATCCTCGAGGTTTCATTGTCACCATCCAACGAATACTATTTCGAGTTTGTCATCAAAGAAAACGGCGTGAAATTAAGTTCGAGCGACGTTTCTCTATTAGGCGACGCTTCAACATTCCGATTCAACGAAAACAACAATATCGTATTCAATTCCGGAGCCTATAGTGGTCCTTCGACTTTCTATCTGAACACCAGAAACGGAAAGCCTTACCAATTCTCATCTGAGGCACCGTCTTTAAGCGAGGCATTCTTAAAAATCGACGGAAAAACAACTCTTTCCGAAGGTGAGAGCGTGACGTTGAAGGGAATTGCATGTCCAACTTCCACCTCATACACCTACCAATGGTATGAGAACGACAAGGCAATTGCAGGAGCGACTGACGCCGACCTTGCCAACCATACGCCAGAGACGCCATACTCTACCTTTAAATTAGAAATGAAGGAGGATGGCACTCTTGTGAAAAGTGCGACCACCAAAATTCGCACATTAGGTACCAAGCAAAGATTCAGCATCACCCCATGGTATGGGCTCGGCACCTACAAAGTAACGGAATTAGCAGGCTACTGCAATACCGTCTATATGGTTGAGATGACATTCAACGGCAACGACCCTCAATTCACCATCAACGATATGAGATTGATCCTCGGTCCTAGCGACATTGACAACAACACATCCTTTTCAATGGCAGAGCAGAAGGGCGACACCGGCATTTCTGGTTGGAGAATCACGAACAAAGATGTGAACGGGAAAAGTGCAACCTTCTATATCGATGCAAGAACCACTCCTATAAGTTTGGTGGATAACATTGAAGACAAAGAATTTATCGCATCTTCCATCACTCAGACCAAAGGTTCGAACCAGATAGAAAGAGGAGAGGCAACGTCATTCAGTGCGGACGTTTGTGCAAACTCTTCTTCTGCAATCACTTACCAATGGCAAAGCAGTACAGACAACGGTAAGACTTGGGAGGACATCGAAGGGGCTACAAATAGCACATTGGAGGATTTCGTAGCAACAATAGATAGCACGAACATCAGAATCGTTGCCACAAGTGGTAGCATTTCCAGCAATTCCAACTCCATTCTATTGTACTTTGAGCCTTCTAAAATCATCACTGAAATAGAATATGCTCAAAAAATCAACGACGTTGAATATGAGATTCCTTTCCACGATTCTGTCAAGTTGACGATTCTCACAGAACGAATCAAGGATCCCGTATTCTCTGTTCAGGTAAAAGATTTCTCTTCCTCAACATGGAGAGACACCGTATTGGGAACTGGCGACATTTGGACATTCGAGCCTAAAGAAAACTTTGTTTACAAAGTTCAAGCAACAGGTATTCTCAACACGACAAATGAGATAGGCACTATTTCCAGTGAATTCATCATTCGCGTCATCCACCGTTGCGACGAGAGCGCAACTACCGACACTTTGTGGTTTGACGACTTCGGCCACTTTGGCGATGCGAACACTTACATCACTAAAGATGTGGATGGTGTCGAGCAAACTCACACTACATCCATCACGGACGAAGGCGGCAACGAGTGCGAAATCAGCAACTACATGGCCGCAGACCCTAACTTCTTCGTCAAACGACACGAATTCGCCTCTTTGAACCCTCTATTCGGTCCTTTCGGCGGCGATTGCGGCGCGGACAATTACAAACACTATGCTTGTTGGGAAGGTTGTAATGGTATTCGTGTTGAAGATGGATACTACGCCATCTTGACCAATCCGAACATCAGTAACTGCGGTATGTCAGACCGCGACTATTGGGACGGAGTTGACCACACCGGCAACAAAAACGGTGGTATGCTTTTCGTAAACTGTAGCGATGACAGTAAGAACACCATCATCTACGAACGCGAACTTACGCTAAGTAATGATTGCGACAACGTACAACTTTTGTTCTCTGCATATATCAGTAATGCATCTATCAAAGAGGGACAAAAACCGGTAAACGTTCGTTTGGATATCCGAGACGAGGACTCTACGCTTGTTCACTCCGTTGCTTCTGGAGATGTAATGCCTCGCAACTCGGGCGAGAGATGGTCGAACATGACCTTCCAATTCAAGTCAACCGGTAAGAAAAAGTACATCATCCAATTGACTAACAACAATGAAGGTGGTTCGGAGAACTATGGTAACGATATCTTGTTGGACGACATCTCCATCACCATCTGCTATCCTAACGTAAACCTCATCACCGACCTCGCGAACAAATCAAAGGATACGGTTGAGACTTGCCAATTGGACACGACGATCAACTTGTACGCATTCAACGAGAATGGAATCGAGAATTACATCGACGAGCCAGTTTACCTCTTCCAATACAAGAAGGTTGACGAACTTGGCACTCAATGGAAAGATATCGAGACTGTGGGCGAAGGCATTCACTTCTCAAGCGAAGACCACACAAGCATCAAGTTGGACAGCACTGACAATCGTTTCTTCGGCACAACAAAATTCAGAGCTATCGTTGCTTCCAGCAAGGAGATTTTGACTGATGTCATTCAAGAAGAAAACGAAAACGGCCGCATCATCACACCCGTTGACTGTGACCACGTTTATGCAATAGACTCTGCATTCGTCATAATTTTCCATTACAGCGGTCCTATGGGCCCTGCAATCGATACGGCTGGTTGTATTGGCGAGACCATGACCATTAAGGGTTTTGCGTCAGACAAGCCTGAATTCAAATGGGTAGATGCAGAGACAGACACGCTTATCTCTGAAAACAGCAAAGAGTTGACATTCCTCATCGACGGCAAGAAAGATGACTACTACTTCTGGTTTGTCGGCACAGAAAAGATGGGTTGTACAGACACTCAAAAAGTTCATGTCAGAAAGAAGGAGTTCGTCTGGTTTGATGCTCCAGAGGAGTTCATCGTCTGTGAATTCGATTCGGCATTGTCATTGACTAATGTCGTTCTTAAGAATTCAACCGCTACTCCTTCATTCACTTGGGAGTTGAACGGTACTGTCGATACAGAGCAAACCAGCAGCAAATTCAAAATCCCAGCCTCAGCGCCTTTGCAAGGAACCATCAAAGTGACGGGTTCTGCCGATGGCTTCTGTGATTCGACAAGAACAATCAAGTATATCATCCACCAAAAGTACAGTTTGGCATTGGACACAGATGTTGAAGACGATATGTTATGCTTCAACTCCAACAACAACAAAATCACATTGACGGCAGTTGTTAGTCCGGCTACGGCTTTGCCAAGCAAGTTCTATTGGTACAACAACGGTGTATATGTAGGAGAAAGCAGCGAACCAACTTATAAAATCGAGATCACTGAGAACGGCAAGTATAAGTTCATAGTGAAATCGACAGATGACGTCTGCTACAAAGACTCAGCCGATGGACCAGTGGACACCGACACCATCTCGGCCAGCCGAACACTTGACATGACCATTACTACAAGTCCTGAAAACGCCATCATCTGCGAGGGCGAGAGCATTGCTGTCAACCTTGAAATTGGCAACGCATTGGACGACAAGGTGGTCACTTGGGAATCAGAAGATTTGGAAGGCGGCAAGACCACAACTACGACGGCAACCTTCAAGAGCGGCATTACATTAACACCAACCAAGAGCACAAAATTCACAGACAAACGAGTTTTGAAAGTTTCTGTCGTTGATGATATATGTAACAAGCCTATCACCGCCGACGTCAACTACGAGGTTCATAACAACATTGAATTGAGCATTGACCCTATCAACACATTCTGCTTGAGCGACGGCGACAAGATAGCACTCAACGCAACTGTAGCGGCCGGAGAGCCTACAAAATATGTTTGGTTGGAAGGTTCAACGAGATTGGACTCAACCGACACAAACAAGGCAAACTTGACCATCAAGGAGGGCACTAACAAATACTCAGTAATCGCCAGCGACGGTGTCTGCGAGAATAAAACTTCTGAAGTGATGACGACAGAGGCTCGCTTGCCAATCTCTATCGACATTGAGCCAAAGGATTCTGTATTCTGCGAAGGCACAACCATCACCTTCCGTGCTACGGTAAAGAACGCTTTGGACAAGATCAATGTGCCAGTTCTTTGGAGCGGAGATGACCTTGCCAAGGATTCAACTATCAAGGGCGAGAATTGCCAATTGGCAATCAAGCCTGTAAAGAGCAACAAAACGACAGAAAAGCGTTCGATCACCATCAGCACAGCCGATGATGTTTGTAGTGCAAGCGCACCAGTAAAGGCAACGACAGAATACACCATCCACAACAAGATGGATATTGCTATTCTTGCCGACAGAACAGACGGTCTCTTCTGTTTGACAAACGAAGAAGACAACAACATCAACTTGAAGGTTGATGTCAAAGCAGGTGAACCTACAAAGTACAATTGGTATAAAGACGATCAGGCATTAGGTTCATCAACGAAGAAAGACACGACACTTGCAATCGGCGTAGGAACGAACCAATACAAAGTCATCGCAAGCGACGGCGTTTGTGCGGACACCAACTCTGTTGTAGTGCCTATCAAGGCAAGACACCAATTGGGATTGGATTTGAATCCTAAAAACGAAAACATCTGTGAGGGCGAGAGCATAAAACTCATAGCAACCGTAACCGACCCATTGAATGAGGCAACAACAATCCTTTGGGAAGGCGATGACATTGCTGTTGGTTCCAAGACCATCGGAAGTCCTTCTTCTTATACAGTCAAGACGACAAAGAGTGGAAAGACAATGCAAACTGCCTACGCAACTATCAAAGCAAACGATGCTGTTTGTCAACGCGATACGGTAGTTTCGGTCAACTACAATGTCTATATGAAGGTGAACATCGAATTGCTTTCTAACATTCCAAACAGCAAGATTTGTATGAATAACCCTTCAAACAGTGTGGCAACCTTGACAATCAATGTGAAGAAGGGTAATCCGAACCAATTCATCTGGAATGATGGAAGCATCGGAACCAGAAAAGACACGGTAAGAACGATCTCTTTGGAGGAAGGAACCAACACGTTCTCGGTAAGAGCAACGGATGATGTCTGCAACAAGATTGACGTTTCCGAGGCAACCGCCAACAACTCCATCGAAACAAGAGAGCCTGTTCAAGTTGACTTGTTCTTGGATCACAGTTTAGTCTGCATTGGCAACAAGATTAAGGCAACCGCCGATATCCGCAACACCCATCCAAGCTCTTCATCAATCATCCAATGGTCTAACGGAAATAGTAAAAGCAATGCTGCCAACGGACAATACTCGGAGACATACAAGCCATCCGTTGGTTCTCAAAGCATCTACGTCAACGTAGCAGATGCCAACTCAAGCATTTGCCCAGCCACAGAGGTCTCTGCAGTCATCTCTGCTCAAGATTCTCTCCGCTTGTACATCTCTCCAGACAAAGCAACTCTTTGTCAAAGAGAGGATACTGCTCAATACGTCAAGTTGACGGTAGGCATCAAATCTGGTTGGCCAAGTACAGTCATTTGGTCAACAGGGGATACGACAAGAATCGACACGACCAACACGACTCATATTCTTGTGGCTCCTCACGAGGACGTTACCTACTGGGCTTATGGAACAGACGATGTCTGTAAAAATTCTGACAAGATCTACACCAAGGAGATCAAGGTTTCCAACAAACTAAAAGTTGAGTTGGAGATTGAAAAGCCAGAATTCCAAATGGGCGAAGAGGTTGTCTTGAAAGCAATCCTATCCAACAACGAATACAATTCAATCCGCTGGTATAACACAGAGACTGGCGAATTGTTAGGTGAAACATCCGACAATGAGTTCCGCTATCAACTTGACGAAGATACTTACGGAACCTTTAAGCTTGGCGTCGTCGTTGACAACATGTACTGTGGCGACATCGAATCCGGAAAGAGAAAGATTACGGTGGCCGACTACACGGTTATCCCTAATATCATCACTCCTTACAATGACAACGGAAAGAACGATGTATTCATGGGACCAAAGGACGGCAAACCAGGTTACCGCGTCGAGATCTACAACCGTTACCAACAAATGGTATTTGAAGGTGACAATGGTTGGGATGGCATCTACAGAGGTCATTTGGCAGAGCCTGGCACCTACTTCTACAGAATATTCATGAAGGACGGACGCGTATTCAAGGGTACACTTGAAGTTGCTAAATTCTAAGAAAGTAAAAAAGAATCCATGTAAATAAAAAGCACATGAGAAAGTTAATTTATATCGTGATGATGATAGCACTGGTACACAATATCAGTGCCGCCGAAGACAAATTCAGCGAAGGAAAGTACGAGTTCATATCATCCAACAAGAACACAAAGGCAGAAGAGTGCCCGATGTCCCCTTACATGAAGGGCTCAACCGTATTCTTCAGAAACGATACTGCCTACATGTTTTATCCGAGAATGGATTTGGAGTTGGACACTCCTATCGTCTGCCACGAATTGATGGGTTTAGAGATTCAAGGCACATTCGCATACGACAAGAACGCGAACAAGATCTATTTCTCAAAAAATGACGGAGCCGGCAATGCCGAGTTGTATGAGGCGAGTTATATGGGTGAGAGATGGACGGATATAAAGAAATTGAAAATAAAGGGTGTAATGCCAAGCAAAGCAGTCATCAAAGGTTCATCACTTGCTGCCGGCCGTTGGAACCATACGGTAAAAGGAACAACTGGTTTCTTCAACCCATCGTTAGGAAGAGGCGGTAGAAGAATCTACTTCTCAGGTACGTTCTTAGCAGGAAAAGGAAACAGAGACCTTTGGTACATCGACTATGACGGAGACGATTTATGGAGCCGTCCGAAAAGCATCGGTGACTCCATCAACACGGCAGGCAAAGAGGATTTTGCTTATGTGGTAGGTGATACTGCCCTCTACTTCGCATCAACAAGAGAAGGCGGTTTTGGTGACATGGACATCTGGGTTTCCCACAAAGGACGCAAAGATACAACTTGGGGGGCACCTGTAAACTTAGGAGACCACATCAACTCATCAGCGGCCGACTATAACGTGGCCTTCAACAAGGTATCAGCATACTTCATCTCCAACAGAGCAAGCGGCAAAGGCAAAGCCGACATTTACCGTCCTATTTGGATTAACCCTGCAAGAGAGAAGGAGTTGATGGCTCACAGCACGTTAGAGGAGCCTAAGGGATTCAATTGGGTGCTCTTCTTCTTCGACTTCAACATGACATCCATGAAGCCTGAATACGAGGCTCAATTGGACGAGTTGCTTTCTGCCATGAAGGAGTTCCCCGACGGAAAATTCGAGATCAGCGGACATACCGACTCCCGTGGTTCTGCCGAGTACAACTTGAAACTTTCACAAAAACGTGCAGAGTACATCAAAGACCTGTTGGTTAAGAAAGGCATAGACCCATCAAACTTAGTTGCCGTAGGCCGTGGTATGACGGAGCCTGTTATTCCTGATGCTCAAGAAGAGGCTGAGCACGAGCAGAACAGACGTGTGGACATCAAGATTATTAACGAATAATTAGAGGAGACTGCATAATGAAAAAAGTATTGGCACTCATTTGCCTAATGATGACTGGTGTTGCCGCTCAAGCGCAACAAGATTTGCTTTTGTCTCAACAATTCTATTCCCGTATCAACAAAAACCCTGCGGGAACTGGTAACGTACCCGACTACGATTTCTTCTTGTTGGGCCACTACCAATATATCGATGTAAAAGATGCTCCTAAGTCGCTCGTATTCAATGCTCAAACATTTATGGAGCAATACAACTCCGGAGTCGGCTTCTCTTTGTCGTATGACAATATGGGTGTTGCCAAAAGCACTACAAATGCAAAACTCGTTTACGCCTACAGCATGAAATTGAACGAGACGGCCCTACTCTCTTTCGGTTTGTCAGCCGGCGTTCAATACGGCTATTTCAACGCAGCCGAGTACACCTACGAGGATTATTCCGAGGTGGAGGACGGTGAAGCACCCGCAGAAAAGGAGACGAAACTCAATCCGGACTTTGACTTCGGTCTTGAATTTTCAACACCAAGATTCTTGCTCGGTATGTCTATTACCCACTTGACAAATAACGAGTCAAGCACATTGACGGCAGGACGCCACTTTTATGCTTATGGACGCTATATGTTCACTTTGAACGAGACTTGGGACATCGCTCCTGCCCTCGTATATATGCACAAAGATTTGATTGATGTGACAGAGTTGAGTGCAACGGCATTTTACAACCGCTTTATCTGGGGAGGCCTTACTTACCACCCAGACATCAACCAAAGTTTCGAGACTAACCCTTTAGCCATCACATTGGGCGTAGAATACAGATCATTCCGTATCGGCTACACATTTGACTACGCCTTTGGTAAGGTATCTCGCCTCTCAGGCTCTTCTCACGAGTTGATGTTCTCTTACTCTATGGAGAACAAGAAGAAGTCTGCTGTTTACGAGAAATTCGAATAAAAAGCGATATTGACTAATAGAAGAAGCGGATACATTCAAAGATAATGTTTCCGCTTTTTTCATATACGAAGGATAAGAACATTTACGGGCAAAAACTAATTATGATTGTCATTCGAGAAATACAAGCAACCGACAACCGAGAGTTGGCAAATTTGGTTCGTTCGGTTTTCGAAGAATTGCAATTGCCACTCACACATTCGGTGTACGACGATCCACAAACCAATCGTCTGTACGAAGTGTTCCGAACAAGAAAATCAGGTTATTTCGTGGCAGAAGAAGACGGGGTTTTGTTAGGAGGATGTGGTTACTACCCTACCGAAGGATTACCAGACGGGTGCGCCGAGTTAGTAAAATACTATTTCAAGCCTATGGCCCGAGGCAAAGGGTTAGGAAGCATTTTGCTGAAAAAGGTAATAGATAAAGCAAAAACGGAAGGCTACACCCACCTCTATATCGAAAGCTTTCCTCAGTGTGGAAATGCTGTTGCCATTTACGAGAAATATGGATTTACCCATTTATCTACTCGGTTGGGAAACTCAGGGCACACGGCAACCACCATACACATGATTAAAGAACTTTAGGAAAAATCGGACAAAATAAAAATGACAGAGTCCGATCAAAAAAAGCAAAACCTAAAAACAGGTTTACATTTCAATAAAAAAGCAGTAGTTTTGTAAACAAATAAAAAAATATAGCACCACCTATGAACTTGGACAACTGGGCAAAACAAACCCTACAATTTTATTTGGGTATAGTGAAAGAAGTAGGAGAAGCAAATGCCGTTTCTTTCTACAACCAAAGCAAACTATATGAAGGGTTTAATCCTTCTTTATTAGTTATTGGCTATAATCCTGGAGCAGGTTGCTATTTCAAGAATTGGGAATTAAAGGATAGACTTAATGACGATTACCTCTTAAAAGGCAACGTTTCCTATTGGTCATTGAATGATGAGGACTGGCTACAAATGTACAAGTCAAATTGGGACATCTGGAAGAAGACACACAAGATGCTATCCTATGCAGGCAAAGGCGCGTTCCTTGAGGACTTAAAGAATTTCGCTTTCACAAACATGGTATTCTTCGGCACAGAGACCGAAGCAGAAATACCCCAAGCAATTAGCCAGTACGCGGCCGACTGTGCTCGTTGGACGCTTAAACTCGTTCCTTTGCTAAAACCCAAAGTAATCCTTCTTAATGGTTGCGGGAAACTCTACGAAAAGGCCACAGGCAATAAACTCTCTGACCTCGTAGCAGGCAGCATCTCTTATTATACAGAAGCGGGATCGCTCTATCTCGCCATAAAACATACAGCCTTCAAATACACCAACGAAGAGATGAAGCTGATAGGAAAAGTCATAGGCTATTCACTTAACGACAACCCCATTGTTTCTCCAGAAATCATCAATCAATTATATAATAAAGATGTCGAGGCATACGTCCGCAGAGTATCAGAACAAAAAGCAAAATTCCTCAGCGACAAAGCGTATAGGCAGCAGCGCGCCAAAGAGATAATGACACTTTTCGAAAAAAATTATACTTATAGCGAGTCGCCCGAAGGAGAAGGCAGGAAACCCCGCAATCGAGGACTTTATCTCTTTGAGAAGCAAGTAGAGGTCTATACCAATGACACGAAAGACGAACTACTTCAGTTCTTTTTTGATCCCGAAAGGATAGACATAAGTGGAGATGTCTTTAAATCGGCCCATAGTGAAATAAAAAAAGCATATCAATGCAAAGTCGAGGGTTCAAAACTCTCTATAGGAGTTGGAAAATCAGAACTCTCCATTGATGCTGTCATTAATATCATGCGAATTATAAAAGGAATAGTAACCCAAGAGTAATAAAATGACAAGAGAACAACTCTGCGAAATCATTTCATCTCTCGCAACGAATGAAGACAATTTTTCACAATACGCATATCAGCATATCAAAGAATCATTAAATGAATGGGATGACAATATTGGTTTCGACAAACATTTAGGGGGTTTATCAATGGAAGATGAGAATATCGCCATCAACTATGATGCCTACTGGCTTTTCAAATGCAAAGACGAGCCGGAAGTAAAATCCTTGCTCAAGATGTGGTATGATAAGTAATTTTAAAAATAATGAGTCAATCAATCCGTCACTCCACAAGGCAATGTCGCCACTTTATGGGAATATCTGGAGAGGCCCTATGCATAGAAATGCCATATCGTCACATATATAGTACAAGCAACATTCCCAAGGCATCCGAAACAAGAAATATGGTTATCCATTAAACAGCACTAAAAATCAAATTTGACATTTACATAACATTCAGGAAATAGTTCATATTTCGATTATAATTTCCAAGTAAACTTCCCCCTTTCCAACGACGTTTTCACTGAACATTTCACTGAACATTTTGCAAAAAAAGTTAGATGCGAACCATTTCGGTAGGAATGTGAATTAAAATGGCGAAGGAAGAGATAACTTTGTATCAAAGAAAAGAACAAAGGACAACTGCAAAAGTTGGTTGGTCACTATAGGTATAAATGTTTTTATAAGATAGCCGTTAGGGCTATCTGAGAGTAAAGGAGGCAATGTCTGTAAAGACAAAGTCTCCTTCTTCTTTTATAGGCATTTCACGCCATATTGAGGTCGTTTCAAGCACGAAAACAAAAAAGTCCCATATAGAGTCTTTCCCGATGCTTTACAAACAAACTATAATCGTTTGCCTTTCCGCCCAAAATCGAAGGAGAAGAATGAACATTTGATTGAACATTTTATAGAAAAACGACGGATGCTAATCCTTTCTCACTTTATGTGAAACTAAAAAAACTTCTTTCACATAATTTTGTATCAAAGAAAAGAATAAAGGACAACGGCTAAGTTGTTGGTCACTATAAAGTATAAATGTCATTATGGAAATCCCATTGAATTCTATCTGAAGAAGAAGGGGGCGTGCTCAAAAGGCAACGTCCCCTTCTTCTTTGCCGCGATGTTTGCTCCAGGGTGGGAAAGGCACCAGGCGGGCACAAGGCACCGCCCCTACGCATCCGTTTCTTGTTCGCATTTTTCTATTTTTTGTCAAAAGTGTCTTTCTTCGATGAAAAGGGCAAAAATCACTTAACATCAGGCTTAACATTAATCCAAATCAAGTCTATGTTAAGCATTCATCTAAAGATGTGAATTATGGGCACGAAAGATTTCATAGTTTTGCAATGAAAGAAGAACGATGGTATAATCGTTGTTCGGTCACTATTCAAATATAAGTGTTTTATGGTTCAAACATCTATCGGAAATCGATCTAATTAACCCAAACCTAAACAAGGATCTATTTAAGGGGGGCCGATGGTCCCCTTTTTCTTTTCTGAAAAAATATAGTCAACCCTACAAAAAAATCGGACAACTTAATTTATATTTGCATAGAAGAAGAAATTGCAAAATAATGTCAACTAATAAAACACTATATATCATACTCATATCATTACCTATCGCTATCGTTGCGATAGCCTACTGCATCATGAGAAAGCCCACCATTAACGTTCTGGACGATGAAGTGTACCAGTTGGAGATGTGGGACCTTCCTATGGCAAAAGGATTGGCTACGACCAACCTCACTTGTCATGATAAGGGCGTAACATTTAACTTCACGCTTTCCGACCAAATTCCCCAACCTTACGCAGGGCTCAGCGTGGCCAACAAGCAATCGGCGCTTTTCTCCCTACTCGATTACGAAATCATATTGAAAGTCCACAGCGAAGAGAATGTACCGCTCATTTTCCGTGTCAACAAATTCATAAAGGACTATACCCAAGAAGGGCAATGGGACACTTACCTACTCTGTTCCAAGACCGAGAGCGTAACCAAAGGCGAAAACACAATCACGTTGAAGACCAAAGACATCAACGAAACGCCGAATTGGTGGTATGCCATCAATAAGGCATGGGAGAAAAAAGCGGAAAAGCACGCAGAAAAAGCAGACGTCAACGAACTGACGCTCATATTTGAAAACGGATGTCCTGTCGGCAAAGAGATTTCCATAGACATACAAGAGTTCAAACTCGTCTATGATTCTTGGGGATTTCTCAAGTACATGTGGATAGTCATCCTCTACTACATTGCATTAGCCACATTCATCTTCATTCAAAAGATAAAGAAAAAGAACGAAGTCAAATATGTCGTCGTTCCGATCAAGGAGACTGAAAAGCAAGCCGCCCAAACGGCGACACAAGATGTGGACATCGTATCCTTCATCGGCGAGAACTACCCGAATCCGGACTTTAAAGTGAGTGATGTGGCCAACCACTTCAAACTGACAGAAAACGAAGTTTCGGACATTCTAAAGGCTTATTGCGACAAATCGTTCCGTCAATACCTCAACCAGATTCGTATGGAAGAGGCAAAGCGTCTATTGAAAGACAGCAAGCAACAAATTTCGAGCATCGCCTTCTCCGTTGGCTACAACAACGTGCAACACTTCAACCGCGTGTTCAAAGAATATACAGGCGTATCCCCTACCGTATTCAAGAGTGAAGACAAAGGATGCGAATAATTTAATTCATCATTAAAAATTAATAAACACTATGCGTAAAGAAGATTTATCAAAGTTCAAAGGGAAGAAGGTCACTTTTAAGAAAGTATCTTCATTTCCAGACATCAAAATTCAATTCGTGACTTCATTCCCAGACTACAAGATCAAAGCAGCCGACAGCAAGTCGTTTGCCGTTTCTGATGTCATCAAATACCAAGAAGTGACTTCATTCCCTGATGTCAAGTTGCAAAAAGTAACCAGTTTTGAAGACATTCAAATCTATTTTGAATAGGTAATCATATGCGTACGGTATAATCATAAAAGCATCGTCAAGATTGGCGATGCTTTTCAATTTATACTATAGTGTTGCTATTTATAATCTTTCAATTTCACTAATAGACAAACCTGTAACCTTCGATATAATTAACGAATCAACACCCAGTTTTTTCATCTCAATAGCATTTTCGACGTTTGCCTCAGCACGTCCTTCCTCCCGGCCTTCTGCTCGGCCTTCAACCTTAGCACTTTCTATTGTAGCATAGTAGTCCCTACTACGACGTAAGGCTGAATCGTATAGTTTGCGATCCTCAGGGTCCATAGCATAGTAGTCTGAAAGAGTTTCCAGGTATGCAAAAATGTTGTTCTTGTCTTTAAAAGGCATTACTGTCATATCTTCCATGTTTTTAATGTTGTAAATCCATTGGTCTAATGTTGTTTCGCAATTAGACTGTAATTTGTTGAATGCGTGCATGTCTATGGTGATTGCCCTTACCTTGTCGGTGAATGGCTTAGCATTAACGCCTTCTTTTAGTTGGGCCTTCGAATACAAAGATATATCGTCAATTATATGATCGTCGTTTGCGATGCTGAAATTCATAAAATAGACTCCATAAACAGGCATTAACTTGTAATTCCAATCATCACCTCTCATGCCTTGGCCTGCAATTGCTCTCGACATATAGTACAATATTCTGTCGCGGAAATACAATTGGCTACGGCACTGCATCTCTACTATGAATTCATGCCCAGCATCTGTCTTGCAGAACAAATCGTAAATAATGTTGCGCTCATCGCCCGGTAAAGCCTCCTGTTCTTTGTCGAGATATTCCAAATCTCTGATGACGAACTCACCTTCGAACAAAGAATTCAGGAAACTAAGCATAATCTGCTTGTCTCCAAAAATACGTTTGAAACCAACATCGGTTAAAGGATTAATAAACTTTGCCATAACAGATTCATTTTATGCAAACATAATCATTTTTAGCGAGATAATAAAATTCCGCTTGCGACTTTTCCTTTTCTGTTTTTATTGCAAACTTAACTATCTTATTAAATGCCTCCTTTTCGTTGAATTGCCAGTTCCATAAATTCTTATTCGACAAAAAAAGCCTATACTCAAAAGGTTGTACCATTTGAGCATAGGCTAAAACAATACGGATGCTTACCTATCCGCTGCGAGTATTAGTCGGAGTAGTGATCCGACACTACATCAATTCAAAATTCTTCAGGCGAGCAATGACTTCACCTTCTCTGAAATCGCCTTACCATCTGCACGGCCAGCCAACTTCTTAGAAGCAACACCCATCACTTTGCCCATCTCTTTGGCAGACGTTGCGCCCACTTCAGCAATAATAGCCTTCACCTCAGCCGTAAGTTCCTCGTCGGACATTTGCTTAGGCAAATACTTCTCGATGACAGCCAACTCAGCCAACTCATTTTCGGCCAAATCCGCACGATTTTGCTGCGTAAAGATATCGGCAGAATCCTTACGTTGTTTGCACATCTTTTGGATGATTTTAATGGCTTGCTCGTCCGATAGTTCACCATCGTTTCCTTTCGCCGTTTTAGCCTCAAGGAACTCCTTTTTAACGCCACGCAAGGCCTCCAATCTCACCTTGTCCTTAGCAAGCATTGCTTGCTTAATATCCTCACTTATTTGATCAAATAATGCCATAACACACTAATTTAGAAAACACAATCAATCTACTTGATTATGGATAAAACTATTCGTATCCTTGATTTCGATAGAACCGCCATCACTGCTCAAAGAGAAAGTTGAGACTTCGCCACCGTCATAGATGCTCTTCTCTGGTGCCCTCTTACGCATATAGGCAGGTTGGGACTCTATTCTGTCACACATATCGTCCGATCCATCCAAAGAAATCGTACGGACGATTGGCTTCTCCTCCACAACTACAGATGGAGCAGCCACGTTGGCTACAGATTGAGGAGTCGGTTTCGCGTTCTGACTTCTACCATAATAATCCTCGATGTTGACAATTGGCACTTGAGGGATTACCGGTTGCTCCACCACCATTGGTTTGGGTTTAGCCTCCGCACACTTAGCCGATTCACGTCCATAACGCTCCTCGTCTGAAAGGTTGAAACCGGTAGCGACGATGGTAACATTTACGGCATCGCCCAACGTATCGTCGTAAGTAATACCCCAGATTGTTTCCGTCTCGTCAGTATCAATTTGCTCCTCTATAAAGTTAGTGATAGACTGAAGCTCACTCACACCCAACTTATACTCTCTACTATAAGATATATTCAACAAAATGTTGCGAGCACCCTCAAGGTTAGTCCTTTGAAGGAGAGGTGAGTTCAAAGCTTCCTTGATGGCATCCACCGCACGATGGTCGCCACTGCAACGAGCAGCACCCATCACCGCATCGCCACTATCTTTCATCACCGTCTTCACGTCCTCCAAATCCACATTGATCGTTCCGTGAATAGTAATCAACTCGGCAATACCTTTTGCGGCAACCGCCAAAACATCATTAGCCTTATTGAATGCCATTTCAAGGTCCATATCAGCGTAAAGGTCGTTGATACGCTCCGTGTTGACCACCAAGATAGCATCCACATGCTTGCGCATCTCCTCTACGCCTTGAATGGCCTTTCTGACACGTTTCTTGCCTTCAAAAAGGAATGGAATGGTAACAATACCAATGGTCAAAATGCCCATATCCTTTGCTGCCTGTGCAATGATTGGAGCAGCGCCCGTACCGGTTCCTCCTCCCATTCCTGCCGTGATGAAAACCATCTCGGTAGAGTCTTGCAAAACAGCTTGAATGTCAGCCAACGATTCAGTAGCAGCAATTGCGCCTACCTCCGGTTTATTTCCTGCACCAAGTCCCTTCTCGCCCAATTGTACCTTAATGGGAATAGGAGAAGCCTCCAATGCTTGCTTATCCGTGTTGCAAATAACGAAATCCACATCACAAATACCCTTATCGTACATGTGATTCACAGCGTTACCGCCTCCGCCTCCAACACCAATTACTTTAATAATCGGCTTTTGTTCTGAAAGGCCACTTAACTCGACATTTACACTTGCCATACTTATTCTATTTTATTTTTTTATTTCTTTTCAATCATTTCCTCCTTCATCGGCAAAAACCTTATCAGCAAATTTACTAGCCTTTTCTTTCAAATTGCCGAAGAGCGAGAATTGACCTTGCTTCTCCTTATTTACTTTCTTCACATCCGGTTTTGAAGGCTTAGGTTTTGGCCTTTCTTCGATTTCATCTTGGTTCACCACATAGCACTCGTCCGCTTTGGCTATTTCCAAAAGTCCTATGATTTGGGATAGTTCAACCTGCTGTTTCACCTTATCCTCCATAATGACATTCGTATAATTAGGCAAACCGAAACGGACATCCACGCCTGTGAGCAACGTCACCTTCTCCGCCAAATTTTGAAGTTGGGAGCCACAACCCGTCAAGACAATTTCATTGATATGACGGAAGGAATGGTTACTCTCCAAAATTTTCAAAATGGAAAATAAAATCTCGTCCACCCTCGATTCTATCACCTCCGCCAAAAAGCGAGTATTGAGCAGTTGATTATTACCCAGACTCAGATTGACCTCTTCCGTTTTCTGTAGAAGCGTAGAACCGAACTTAACCTTTACCATTTCCGATCTGCTCTCGGTCAACTTCAACGAAGCAATGTCTTTTGTAATGACATTTCCGCCATAAGGGGCCACCAAGACATCACGAAGTATGCCATTGCCATAAACTGCCACCGAAGTAGTTCCCGCACCGAAATCTAAAACGGCGCAACCGGACTTCTTCTCTTCTTCCGAAAGGACGGACTTTGAAATTGCATCAACGGCCAACGGAGAATCAGCCAACTCATACCCTGCCCTCTGAAGGCAAAGCACCAAATTATTGCGCAAATTCTTTTCTCCATAAACAATCTTATATCGACCCGAAATGCGAGTGGCCATACATCCTTCCGGATTCAATTCATCCTCATCATCAATCAAGAACTCTTGCGGAACAACCTTGAGGATTTCTGCCTCATCGCCCACCTTGACGCTACTTGCCTCTTGAAACAAAGAATCCATCATCTCCTTGGTAACCATCACTTGACTGGAACCCAAAGTACGATGTGCAGGATTTTCCTTCGTCATGATGGAGCGGCCATTCAATCCAACGCAAACTTTCTTAATCTTGACCTTAAGTCGGTTTTCATCCTCTCGACCTTCGTTACAAAGTTTGTTCAATTGGTTTTCCAACCCCTGGAGAAGTTTCTTGACCACACAAGCTGATGACATCACATTATATACGGCACCTCGCTTAACTCCTTGACCCTTCTCGTAATTAACGCACAAGAGTTCGACACAATCCTCGCCTGCCTCATCTTTGCAACGAACACCAGCAGCCGCTCTGAATTGGGAGGTACCCATATCCAAAACCACCACCAAGTCGTCGGCCGATATTTCTTTCAAATCCGTCATATATAATATCCTTTTTATTTCCTTCTACTTTTTTGTACAAACCACCTGATTGTCAAACTTCAGATTGACCATCCGGTACTTATTCCAACCCGTCCTGCTAAACCCATTCTTATAAACGGAAAGCAGTTTTTCGAGTTTGTACTCATAATTTTCCAACGAGCCTAACAAGATAACCTGGTCGCCTACCCTCGGGACCAACTCTATCTCGCCGTTGGCTTCCACATAAATCTGCTCCACCTGTGCGTTCCAGAATTTATGCTTGCGGAGAAACATAGCAAAATCATACAACTCGTTCTTCGCCAAAGTCTCTGAAACATGTCCAGAAGCGACTGGCACATAAGCCGTAAAACCATGCGACTCCGGCATCACGGCTCCTTCACTATCGACATAGTAACTTCGCCCGCCACTGATCACCCGTAATACGGGCTCGCGCTGTAAGATGACAATACCGACGTTTCCGTTGGGAGTCTTAAAACACTCTGCGCGCTTGATTCGGGGTTGCTTTTTCAGCATCAACTCCAACTTGTCAAGTTTAACGTCCTTCATCGTACTTCCGACGGGGCTCATCTCCTCTCGCTCAAGCAGACGAATTACCTCTCGCTCGGTGATAAAACGAAGCATTGAACTATCACGAATCTCCACGAATACGGAGCGGCACACCTGCTCTGTCGATCTGAATGTAAACATCCAAACCGCAAAGACCATGTAGCCCAAGATAGCCACCAACGCTACTATTTTACCCCACTCCTTACGCATTCACCGCTTCCAACAACACTTGTTTCAAATCTGGAATCATCAAATCAATGTCACCCGCGCCGATTGTCAAAAAGACCTCCTGCTTATGAGTTCGGAGATAATCCAACAAACCTGGCTTGCTACAGATACGCTTATTCGGAGTCGTAATCTTGTCGAGCAACATTTGAGAAGTAACGCCTTCTATCGGAAGTTCGCGGGCTGGATAAATATCCAACAAAATCACCTCATCCAACATAGAAAGGCTACGCGCAAAATCATCTGCGAAATCACGCGTACGAGTATATAGATGTGGTTGGAAAACGCCACAAATACGTTTATCAGCATACAACGCACGGACTGACTCTATGCACGACTTCACCTCCATGGGGTGGTGGGCATAATCGTCCATAAAGACAAGGTTGTCTTGCTTGATGTGGAAATCAAAGCGACGCTTGACACCTGCGAAAGAGGCCATAGCCGCACGCATCTCTTCTGCCGTAACTCCGTTCAAATGAGCCATTGCCATAGCTGCCACGGCATTTTCCACATTGATCATTACGGGCACCCCCAACTTCACATCCTTAACCACAGCATCGGGTGCTACGAAATCGAAAATCAGGTCGCCATTGCCCACACGGATATTCGCTGCGTGAAAATCGCCTTCCGAAGAAGAGTAAGAAAACACCCGCACGGAAGAAGAACATTTCGGAGTAATGGGCAACCCTTTTTTCACCAAAAGGACGCCACCATCACGAACCAACGACGTGAACGACTCGAATCCTGCCCTATACTCCTTCTCCGTACCGTAAATATCGAGGTGGTCAGCATCGACCGCAGTCACTACCGCCATATAAGGGGTAAGCGTCAAGAAGGAACGGTCATACTCGTCTGCCTCAATAACCACCAAGTCACTCTTGTCAGAAAGGAGCAAATTCTGCTTGAAGTTTTTGGAGATGCCGCCCAAAAACGCATTACAATCAAGGTGCGAATTACGCAAAAGGTGAGCCGTCATTGTTGACGTAGTTGTTTTTCCGTGCGTGCCGGAGATACAGATGCCACGCTGCATCCTTGTTATCTCACCCAAAACTTGCGCACGTTTCATCAACGCGAACCCACTCTCCTTGAAATAAGAAAGTTCTTTGTTTGTCAATGGAATAGCAGGCGTCACGACCACCATCGTCGTCGCCTTATCTTTGAACGAATCCGGTATAAGCGAACAATCGTCCTCATAATGAATGGCGATGCCTTCAGCCTGCAACTCTTTGGTCAATGCAGAAGCCGTACGGTCATATCCAGCCACCTGGAAGCCCTTGGCATTGAAATAACGAGCCAAGGCACTCATACCGATGCCACCGATACCTATGAAATATATATTCTTCTTCTCCATTTAAAATCACTCTTTATAACCAATCAAAGCAAGAATCTCCGACGCAATACGGTCGGCAGAATTCAACTGAGCCATTGCCAGCGCATTCTTTGATATTTCGGACAAACGACCATCGTCTGCAATCAACGACAAAGCCGCATCGACCATCTTCTCCGGAGCCTCGGCATCTGAAATCATCACCGCAGCATTACGATTGGCCAACGCCATCGCATTCTTGGTCTGGTGATCTTCAGCCACATTAGGAGAAGGCACCAAAACGGATGGCTTACCCAATAGACACAACTCCGAAATGGAACTTGCGCCTGCCCTTGAAATGACCAAATCGGCTATGGAATAAGCATAATCCATTCGTTTCACGAAGTCGGTCACCAAAAGAGAATCGGAAGCAAAGGCAGCCGACTCTTTCTTCATATCCTCAAAATAATATTTACCGGTCTGCCAAAGCACTTGAATGCCAGCATCCTTCAACTTTTGCAAGCCAAGCAAAACACTCTTATTGACCGTTCTTGCGCCCAAACTACCACCGATAATCAAAAGCGTCCTTTTCTCAGGTGAGAAATTAAAGAACTTGTAAGCCTCCTCTGCTTTAGCGGGCACTTCCAAGAAATCCTGACGAACGGGGTTACCCGTCAAAAGGATGGTCTCCTTCGGAAAGAACTTTTCCATTCCTTCATAGGCCACACATATTTTAGCCGCCTTCTTTGCCAAAAGTTTGTTGGTCACACCCGCATAAGAGTTTTGCTCCTGCAAAACGGTTGGAATGCCCAATTTATTGGCAGCATACAAAGTCGGGCCACTGGCATATCCGCCAACACCCACCACTGCATTAGGCTTAAACTCTTTTACTATACGCTTAGCCATGAACAAACTCTTAACCAAACAGAACAAAACCTTGATGTTTTTGAACATGTTTTTACGGTCAAATCCAAAAACAGGAAGTCCCTTTATCGTATAGCCGGCAGCAGGAACCTTTTCCATTTCCATGCGTCCTTCGGCTCCGACAAAGAGGAACTCTGCACTTGGAACACGCTTTTTGAGTGCGTTCGCTATTGATATTGCTGGGAAGATATGGCCACCCGTGCCACCTCCACTAATTATGAATTTCAAATTACTCATCTTTTTTCTTCTCCTTTTTAACAGCAACCGTGGCTTTCTTGTCATTCATCCTACTCACACCTAACATTATGCCGAAGTAGGCACAAGTAATGATGATGGATGTACCTCCCCTACTAATGAGCGGAAGAGGCTGACCCGTAATCGGAATGATGCCGACCGCCACAGCCATATTGATAAAGGCCTGTAAGACTATCATGGTCGCCAGACCAAGAACCAACAAGGCCGAATAAACACTTTCCGATGCCTGGGCTATTTTCGCCGCCCGATAGAGGACTATCAGATAGAGCAGCACCACTAAAACACCACCCGCTATACCCAACTCCTCAATAATGATGGAGTAGATAAAATCGGCGAAAGCCAACGGCAAAATATCTCGTTCTATACTATTGCCAATCCCACGTCCAACAAAATTGCTGTTGGAGAGCGCGATTTTAGCATGGACCGCCTGAAAATTCTTATCGTCCACCTTAAACTTGTCCTCTTCCTGCGTCTTGCTTGAAAAATCCTCTATACGCTGCACCCAGACCTTTGCACGGTGGGTAACCGGATTAGACGGCAAGACCATCGCCACGAGAAAGAAAAGCGCCACAGCCACAACCAAAGAACCCATCACGCCTGCCAGCCACTTCAATGGAATCCGGCCACAAAACATCATGGTCATTGCCGTAATAAAAGACAAAAACGCAGTGGAAAAGTTTTCGGTGAAGATCAATCCGACCACTAAGAACGTCAGGCCTATAGAGACCCAAAATGTCGTCTTCTTCGTGAAAAACAGTTCATGATTATAAAACTGCAAAAGAATCGCCAAGTTGAGGACTAAAGCCAATTTTCCCAGTTCCGAGGGTTGGAAATTCAGGCCCATGAAGGTGGTCCATCGGTTGGCTCCGTTGACGGCATGGCCAGACAACAATGTTATCAGCAAAAAGACCAACGCGAATAGCAAAATACAAGGCGATGCGTACATCACCAGATTTCGTGGCAAAATGTGCGTTATGTAGGCCACTAAAAATCCCACACAGAGGAATACGATATGACTCCAAACGGGAGAAAAATAGTTGGCATGCTTAAAGGCAAGAGTACTGGAGGCACTATACATCTCCACCGAAGAAAAGGCAAGCAATGCTACGAAAACGATCCATAGCACCCTGTCTCCCTTGAATGTATTTACCAAGAACTCCTTCATAACGTGACTTTCGACCTATGCCTATTATTTTCTTAATTACAAATTCTTTACTTGCTCCTTGAATTGGCGACCTCTATCCTCGTAACTTTGGAACAAGTCGAAACTTGCGCAGCATGGAGAGAGCAATACGGTATCGCCTTTCTGAGCATACGCAAAACACTTATCCACGGCCTCTTTCATTGAGGTGGCGTCTGAGATAGCAGGTACCTTGCCGTCGAAGAAAGCATGAAGTTTGGCATTGTCAACACCCAAGCAAACGATAGCACGAACCTTCTCCTTCACCAAATCCTCGATTTCAGAATAATCGTTACCCTTGTCCGTACCACCCAAGATCAACACGACTGGTGTCTTCATACATTGCAAAGCATACCAGCAAGAATTTACGTTAGTAGCCTTCGAATCATTAACGAACAAGACATTACGAACCTTTGCCACTGGCTCAAGACGGTGCTCAACACCACGGAAGTCGCTCAACGACTCGCGTATGCTTGACTTGTTAATCTCCGAGATGCAAGCCGTAATACCAGCCGCCATAGAGTTATACACATTGTGTTGTCCCTTCAATGCCAATTTATTTAGTTCCATATCAAAATTGCTATCTTTTACTGTTATTTTTAATAATTCATCTTCAATGTAGGCTACCAAACCTTCTTTCTTGTCCAATGCAAGCGGGCACTTAGTAGCCTTTATGTCACGCTTTGCCAACTCCTGTTGAATGATCGGATCATCGTTCCAATAGATGAAGTAGTCATTCTCCGTCATATTCTGCACAATGCGGAATTTGGAGTCTATATAGTTTTGGAACTTATATTCGTATCTGTCCAAATGGTCAGGCGTGATGTTCATCAAAATCGCAATGTCAGCCTTGAACTTGTACATTCCGTCCAATTGGAAACTACTCAACTCGATGACATAATAGTCGTGCGGGTCAAGGGCCACTTGTCTTGCCAAACTGAAACCTACATTTCCAGCCAAACTTGCATCCAAGCCCGCCTTGGTCAAGATGTGATGGATCAAAGTCGTCGTTGTCGTCTTGCCATTGCTACCCGTGATGCAAATCATCTTTGAGTTGGTGTAACGACCAGCGAACTCAATCTCAGAAATAATCGGCGTACCCTTCTCTCTCAACATCTTGATGACAGGAGCCTTCTCAGGGATACCTGGACTTTTGATGACCTCGTCGGCATCGAGAATGCGTGCTTCGGTATGTTGCTTTTCCTCCCACTCAATACCATGCTCAGTCAACTCCTTCTTGTACTTCTCCTTTATCTCCGACTTGTCAGAGACAAAGACTTCAAACCCTTTTACCTTAGCAAGTACAGCGGAACCTACACCACTTTCGCCTGCTCCCAATACAACTATCTTCATATCTATGATACTTTTATTCAAAAACGATTAACGCATCTTCAACGTCACGATGGTAAGCATTGCCAAAAGGACGCCTACAATCCAAAAGCGAGATACGATCTTCGCCTCTGGCATTCCCAACTTTTGGAAATGGTGGTGAAGCGGAGCCATGCGGAAGATGCGTCTTCCCTCTCCATATTTCTTCTTCGTATATTTGAAATAATAGACTTGAATCATCACCGAGAGGTTCTCCACCAAGAAGATTCCGCATAAAATTGGAATCAACAACTCTTTGTGGATAATGATGGCGAAGACGGCTATCACACCACCCAACGTAAGGCTACCCGTGTCGCCCATAAAAACCTGAGCAGGATATGAGTTGTACCACAAGAATCCAATCGTAGCACCCACAAATGCGCAGATGAATATCACCATCTCCTCCGAATGCGGGATATACATGATGTTCAAGTAACTTGCATATTCGACGTGGCTCGACAAGTAGGCCAGCACACCGAGCGTTGTTCCTATGATTGCCGAAGTTCCCGTTGCCAAACCATCCAATCCGTCCGTCAAATTAGCACCGTTGGAAACGGCTGTAACGATGAAGATGGTCACCAACACGAAGAAAACCCAACCGCAAGTCTGAGCATGCTTGCCGGCGAACTTGAAAAGGTCCGCATAGTCAAGGTTGTTGTTCTTGACAAATGGGATGGTTGTCTTGGTTGACTTCTCGCTGGCCGGACTATACTGCACGACTTGCTCTGACTTAACGATGGTCTTCGTATTTTCACGCATCACAACGCTGTCGCTAAAATACAAAGTCAGACCCACGATAAGGCCAAGACCTACTTGACCAACGATTTTAAAGCGTCCATGCAAACCTTCCTTGTCCTTTTTGAATACTTTTATATAATCGTCCAAGAATCCAATACAACCCAACCACACCGTTGAGACCAGCAAAAGAATCATATAAACATTGTCCAACTTACCGACCAAAAGGCAAGGAATCAGAATGGAGATAATGATAATGACACCACCCATCGTCGGGGTTCCTTTCTTACTCATCTGACCCTCCAAATCCAAATCACGGATAATCTCTCCGATTTGACGTTTTTGCAACATTCGGATAATCTTCTTACCAATTATCGTCGCCACAAGCAACGAAATGATAAAGGCTAAAGCCGAACGGAACGAAACATAATTGAAGAGTCCCGCACCCGAAACATTCAGTTTGGCCAAATACTGAAACAAATCGTACAACATATATTCTTCTCTTTTTACTTTTTTACATCGACATCACTTCGGCAAGTACCTCTTTATCATCAAAATGATGCTTGACACCATTTATCTCCTGATAGTTTTCGTGACCCTTGCCCGCCACCAAAACCACATCGCCCGGTTGAGCCAACATACAAGCCGTCTTAATGGCTTGATAACGGTCTTCCACCTCCAAGACACGACGCTTATCTGAAACCTCCACACCTGCCATCATATCGTCAAGGATTGCCTTAGGCTCTTCCGTACGAGGATTGTCGGAAGTCAGAATCACCTGGTCGCTTCCTGCCAAGGCTTCCTTGGCCATCATCGGACGCTTGCCCTTGTCTCTATCGCCGCCACAACCGACCACCGTAATCAATCGGCCTGCGCCTCGACGTATTTCATTAATCGTATTAATCACATTCATCAACGCATCTGGCGTATGCGCATAGTCAACAATGGCACGGATACCATCGGCCGACTTCACTACCTCAAAACGGCCAGAAACGGAACGTAGCGCACTCAAATGCACCAATACCTCATCTTCGGGTTTGCCTAACAAAACTGCCGTTCCAAAGACAGCCAGCAAATTAGAGGCGTTGAATCGCCCGATAAAAGGGACGACCACCTCGCGACCATTCATTTCCAGGAGCATTCCATCGAAGTTATCCTCCAAGACCTTCGCTCTGAAATTAGCCATTGAACGAGTCGAGTACGTATGCTTAGAAGCCTTCGTATTCTGCAACATTATCATACCATTCTTATCGTCAAGGTTGGTCAATGCGAACGCATCATCGGGCAGTTCATCGAAGAAACGCTTCTTCACGGCCAAATAATTGGCGAAAGTCTTATGATAATCCAAATGGTCTCGCGTGATATTCGAGAAGATTCCCCCCTTGAATTCAAGGCCCGCAATACGGCGCTGGTCTATCGAGTGCGAACTAACCTCCATAAAGGCATATTCGCAACCAGCCTCAACCATATCAGCCAACAAGGCGTTCAACGAGAGAGGATCAGGCGTCGTATGCGTTGACGGACGCGCTTCGTCAAGCACATAATTGCAGACAGTCGAAAGCAATCCACAACGATGACCGAAACGGCCAAAAAGTTGATAAAGCAACGTAGCAGTCGTCGTCTTTCCATTCGTACCCGTCACACCGACAAGGCAAAGATGAGACGACGGATAGTCGTACCACGCAGAAGCCAAACGGCCCAAAGCCTCATTGGCATCTTCCACCTGAACATATACAACATTTTCAACACACTGCTCCGGCATTTTCTCGCAGACAATAGCAGTTGCGCCCTTCTCAATCACCGAAGGGACGAAGTCGTGTCCATCCACCTTGGTTCCCACCGTGGCAACAAAAAGGTCACCCTTCTCCACCTTACGCGAATCAGAGCGAACAGCAGCCACCTCGACATCAGCGGAACCGATGCACGAAATCACTTTCAATGTGCGTAATATTTCTTTTAATATCTTCATTTCTTATTCTATTTACTTCAACTCAATAGTAACCACCTCATTAGCGTCAAAACGATCACCCGGTGCTTTCGACTGGGCAGCCACACGACCTCTACCAACAAGATTCACCCTCAAGCCCATATTCTCCAAGACATAAATGGCGTCCTTGGCGCCCATTCCCTTCACGTCGGGCATATAGTTGCCGTTTATCTTATGCGGTTTCAGAAGCACATCGTTTCTCCGTCCTTCCGAGAAAGCCCATCGGCAAGGCTTTTTCTTGTCCGCATCACTCTGCGTATAAGCGATAGAGAGTTCATCCATCACCAAACGAAGACTATTAAGGTCTCCGTCCTTCGTTATCGGAATCTTAACCTCGTTCGCATCCGCCAAGAACGGATCCGTATGGATGAGCGGACTTTGAGCATAGACACGCTCTGCGATCGTCTTAAAGACACTGCCCGATATGGCACCTGCCGAAGGATAACCTATATTAGGGCTCCAAACCACGACAATCATCGAATATTTCGGATTGTCGGCCGGAAAATAACCGCAAAAAGTAAGTTGGTGAGATTTCCTGACACCACGCTTACCGTAATCCACCTGTGCCGTACCCGTCTTTCCCGCAATGAGGAAATGGTCTGAGTGAACATTTTTTGCCGTACCAGACTCGACCACGCCAATCAACATCTCATTTACCTTCTTCAAGGTTTTCTGGCTACAGATGGAAGGGTTTATCACACTGGTCGAGAAGGTTTTCCATTCAGAACCATTCTTATTAATGGACTTCACGAAAAACGGCTTTATCATCTTACCCTTGTTGGCTATCGCATTATAGAAAGTCAACATATAAATGGGCGGAATCTGCGTCTCATAACCAAACGACATCCACGCCAAAGAAGTTCCCGACCAATCGGACGCCGAAGGGTCCTTAATCCTAGGCTTGGCTGCACCCGGTATCTCCAAATCCATCGGTTCGTTCATCTTCATATCATAAAGTCGATGAATGAATCGGCTTGGATTCTCGCTATAATATTTGTCAATGACCTTTGCCACACCGATATTGGAAGAGTAAGCAATCGCCTGCTTCACCGATATCTTGCCGTAACCACCTTTATTCCAGTTGTGGTCTTTCACACTAACACTTCCCTTATATGGCCAAATACCATTTCCGGTATCCACTATATAAGAAGTATCAATCACACCATCTTCAAGGGCCACCATAATGGAGGCCGTCTTGAAGGTTGAGCCAGGCTCCGTAAGGCTACCTACTGCAAAGTTCTGGCTCTCTTCGTAAACGCCCAACGAACGACGTTGGAGATTACTGATGGCCTTAACCTCGCCCGATTCAGTCTCCATCACGATGGCACATCCACGGTCAGCATCCACTTGCACCAACTTGTTAAGCAAAGCCGACTCCGTAATGTCCTGGATGTTGACATCAATCGTAGTTTGCACATCACAGCCATCTTCCGGGTCAACGATATTGACCGCACGGAAACGGCCGGCAATCTTCAAACTGCATTTAACGCCGCACTTGCCTCGCAGATAGGAGTCGTATTGCTTCTCCAAACCACTACTACCACCCTTGTCCAACTCAGCGTAAATCTGTCCGACGGTTCGCGAAGCCAATGTACCCAACGGCTTCTTTCTCGAAACCTGTTCCACGAAGTTGTATCCCGACACATTCGGTCCCTTGCGAAAGAAAGGAAACTGAGCAATCTCTTTCTTCTCATTATAGGTCAACTTCTTGTTATTCACCTTATAATATCTTGATTGAGATTTAAATCCTTTCAAGATATGGTTCTTCAACTCGCTCGAGGTCTTATCCGTATATATCCGCGAGAGACTTATGGAGAGCGAATCAATGTATTTCAGCAACGTATCCTTCTCCATACCATCGGCCTTGAAGTCCATATATAAGGTATAAGAAGGAATCGTACTGGCCATCATTTTCCCGTCACATGCCAAAATATTTCCACGATTCGGGTTGATCACCAAACTGTCGCGTTTGTAAGAAGAGCCAACCTTTCGCCATTGTTCGCCCTCCTTTGCTATCAAACGGATAGCAGACCCTATGACCAGCAATGCTCCGATACAAGCCAAGGCATAGACGAAAAAAAAGCGGACTATTATCTCTTTCTTTAACGACACGACTATTATCTCTTTCAAAAGCCAAGGCAGGCGAACCTTACCTCAGCGGTTATTATTCAATTCGGAACGGAGGCGTGGTTGACTCGGTCAAATCCACACCATGCGCCTTAATGATATTCTTCACCTTCGACTGGCGGCTGATCATCATCAACTCCGACGTACGGGTCAATGCGTCCAACTTCACGTCAAGCAACTGGTTCTGCAAGCGGTCTATCTCAATAAGTTTCTGCTGGCAAGCATAACGGTTGCCGACATAGAGGAAAAGCATGGCCAAAATCAACAGAATAAGCCAAACTTGACGCAAGAAGAAATCCTTTTTGAAGACATTTCCCGCAAACAAGTCACGAACAGAGACACCCTTCATATCGGTGAACTCCTTCATGTCGCTCAATGTTTTCTTCGACCACAACATACGCCTACCCCTTTAGATAAGTTCTGCCGCACGCAATTTAGCGCTGCGAGACCTTGGATTGCGAGCAATCTCGTCGTCGTCAGGCACAATCACCTTGTTGTTCACTAAACGGAAGGGGGCAAGCCTGTTTCCAAAGAAATCCTGCTCCACCTTACCTTCGAAGTTGCCGGCACGGAAAAAGTTCTTCACCAAACGATCTTCCAACGAATGGTAAGTCAAGATGACCAATCGCCCACCTGGCTTTAGCGATTTTTTCGCCTGTTCCAAGAATCGTTTGAGCACATCCATTTCATGGTTCACCTCAATGCGAATAGCCTGAAACACCTTTGCCATATCCTTCTTCTGCTTATCACGAGAGAAGAACGGATCCAACACGGCAAGCAAATCGGAGATGCGCTCAAGTTGCTTAGAAGAACGCGCCTTCACGATAGCCGAGGCCAATTTGCGAGCGTTGGACAACTCACCATAAAGGTAAAAGACATCAGCCAACTGCTCCTCCGTGTAAGTGTTGAGCAAGTCGGCCGCCGTCATCGACGCCTTCTGATTCATACGCATATCCAACTTACCGTCGAAACGGAAAGAGAAGCCACGCTCCGGATCATCAAAATGGTGGAACGAAACGCCTAAATCGGCCAAAATGCCATCCACCTTCTCTTCTCCGTAATATTTCAAGAAGTTGGAAAGGTAACAGAAGTTGCTACGGACAAACGTGAAACGCTTGTCGTCCAACGCATTCCGCATCGCATCCTCATCCTGATCAAAGCCGAACAAGTGACCATTTTCACCCAAACGGCTCATAATCTCGCGAGAATGTCCACCCCCGCCAAATGTAACATCCACATAGACGCCATCCGGTTTAATGTCCAGATGCTCCATGCAAGGCTCCAAAAGAGCGGGAACGTGATATACAACCTTTACTTCTTCCATACCCATTATTCTAATGTAGGAGCCTTGTTGCCCATCTTACTCTGCATAGCGGCAGCGAAATCATCCATATCACACAAACTCGCCTCGAAGGTATCCTTGTTCCACACCTCAAAGTAGTTGCCGATTCCGACGAAAAGCGCATCCGTCTCCACACCAATCATCTCCATGTGTTTCTTGGTGATCAAGATACGGCCATTGCTATCCAACTCGACGGGCTCAACGCTTGCCGTGAACTGGCGATAAAGCGCCAAATCCTTTCGGTCCCACAAGTTCAAATTGGCTTGAAACTCTGCATCCATCTTCTCCCAAACCGACTCGGGATAAAGTTTCACGCATTTGTTTATCGGGTCTGCTTGCAATATGAGGGATGCTTCGCCGGATTTTTCCAGCGACTTTCGGTAGAGCGCAGGGACGAACAAGCGTCCTTTGCTATCTGCCTTAGCTTCAATATTTCCCAAAAATTTAAGCATACCCATTTGGTGCCAATATTCAATGTGTCAAAGGTAGTAATTATTTTTCTTCCCCCACAATCCCCCACCATCATTTTTTTCACACCCCTTCAACTTGTTATTAACAGGTTATCAACAAAAACCATTCCACAATTTTTCCACAAGCCAAAACATAACAACATAATAATCTTATACTTAACAAAAACATTCAGAAAAATGGGGCGAAGTGGAGCAAGAAAACAGTCAACAATCGTCAAACAGCAGTTTTTCAAACTTCAAAACACCAGTTTTAAGCCTCAACAAAGCACATTTCAAGCCCTTCAAACAGCATAAACAGTAACTCTTCTACCTACAAAATCATTCTTCAGCCCCCTTTTTTCTGCGCCCAAACAGAGGCATCCTCTATCTTTTCGGCACATTAACATATACGAGAACACCCTTTTTTCGGGGAAAATTAGTTTTGATTGACAAAAAAGATATAAATTTGAAGTCATTATTAGAAATTGACATAAAATGTCCGAAAACGTAGCAAATACAAGCAAAAAGAAGGTTGACATCGACGCAATTCTCGAAAGCAAGGCTCCCGCTTTGAAGAAGAAATTGCCCAATTTTGTCATATCGTATTTGAAAAAAACGATACATCAAGACGAGTTGAATGAAATATTCACGACGGACAAGGACAAGTTGGGAAACGAGTTCACCGGTTCGAATATGAAGCGATTCAATTGGACCCTCAAAATCGAAGGGGAAGAGAACTTGCCCGAAGACGGACGTGTCATTTTCGCCTCCAACCACCCATTGGGCGGTGCCGACGGCGTTGTACTTTTGGACTTCCTCAGCAGAAGGTACAAAGAGGTGAAAGCCCCTGTAAACGACTTGCTTATGCACGTTGAAAACATGAGGAACTTCTTCATTCCCATCAACAAGTTGGGCAGCCAGACAAAAGAGGCATCCATCGAAATCAACCACGCTTACGAATCGGACACCACCATCCTTTACTTCCCAGCAGGAATGTGTTCCCGCCGCCAACCCAACGGCGAGATAAAGGATATGGACTGGAAAAAGGCGTTCATCGTAAACGCCGTAAAACACCAACGCGACATCGTTCCGTTGCATTTCATCGGACACAACTCCAAATTCTTCTACAACCTCGCTTATTACCGTACGAAATTAGGCATCAAGGCAAACATCGAGATGCTTTACCTCGTCGACGAGTTGTTCAAGAGCAAGAACACCACGTTTACCGCAAGAATCGGGAAACCGATTCCTTGGCAGACGTTTACACAAGAGAAGACTCCCCTTCAATGGGCCGCTTATATAAAAGACATCGTTTATAATTTATAACGAACAGATCGAAATGGAGAATATCATAGATCCAATAGACAAGAAACTGCTTGAAGCCGAATTGACGCCCGAGCGTCGTCTAAGAAAGACGAACAAAGGCAACAACGAAATATTTGTGGTCAACCACCACAACGCACCCAACGTGCTCAGGGAGATTGGCCGTCTCAGGGAAATCTCCTTCCGCAGTTCGGGCGGCGGCTCAGGATTGGCTTGCGACATTGACATATACGATACAATGGACGTTCCTTACGAGCAACTAATCGTTTGGAATCCAGAAGAGAGAGAAATCATCGGAGGCTACCGCTATATCCACGGCTCCAACGTGTCGTTTGACAACAATGGGAAACCGATGCTCACCTCGTCTCACTTGTTCGACTATTCGGAGGAGTTCATCAAAGATTACCTTCCTCGCACCATTGAGTTAGGACGTTCCTTCGTTCGCCCAGAATACCAATCAACGAAGATGGGGGCAAAGAGCCTCTTCGCATTGGACAACATTTGGGACGGATTGGGAGCCCTCATCGTAACGATTCCGGAGACTTACTACTTCTTTGGAAAGGCTACGATGTATCCGACATTTGGAATCGAGGCAAGGAACATGATTCTCTACTTCATGAAGAAATATTTTCCAGACCGTGACCATCTTGTTTTCCCTTACAAGCCAATGCCTGTTGACTACAACGAGAAAGAGATGGAGCAACTCTTCTGCGGAAAGACCTACAAAGAGGATTATGCCATACTAAAGGACCAAGTCAGGAAGTTCGGCAGAAACATACCTCCACTCATCAACGCCTACATGTCCCTCTCCCCTTCTATGAGGACATTCGGCACTTGCATCAACGACGAATTCGGCGACGTAGAAGAGACCGGACTGATGATTACCATCCAGGAGATCTTCGAGGAAAAGCGCATCCGCCACGTACAAAGTTACTTGGAAGAGTGCGTAACCAAAGGCAAGAACGAAACAGGGTACGGAAAGATTTGCTAAACGGGGGATTTCCCATGCGGCAAGAACGAAACGAGGCATTGGACGGCGCGCAAGGCATTGGGTGGCACAAGGCATTGGGCGGGCACAAGGCACCGCCCCTACACGGATAACTGCCAATCACCTCAACAATGTAAAAATCTTCAATGCATTGAAGAAATTTACGTAAAAACCTTCAACGGACTGAAGATTTTTACGTCATCCCATAGAAAAACGCAGGGGCCAACACCAACAACTGGCAGGCAACGTCTGAAAGACGTTATTTCTATAACCCTGTACATACACTGAACAAAGTGAAGTGGATGTACAGGGTAAAGTGTATATACAGGGTGACAATGGTGCGTCTGTAAGACGCTATCTCTGTAGTGCGTACTATATCGTCTTACGGACGAGTGCCCAAGTCTTGTTGTCCGCACACGTCACTTCGCTCCATGTACGGGGTTATGGGAATAGCGTCTTAACAGACGCACAAGAAGCGTAGCGATGCCTTGAGCGCACATCACCTTTCAGGTATAATATCAGACAATCATAATGATTCAATTCATATTGCTTTCAGACTAAACGCTTCAGAAAATGGTATTCTGGCATGAGTTTCATGATATTTCTTCCATGCCGGTTCATTATGACTGATCTCTGAGATTTCGCGAGAAGTAGAATTCTTGAACCTTTCGCATACAATATGTATTATATTCTTTTCTGCTTCTGTAAGCACATTATCATCGGGAGTGCTCTCAGCAATCAACACATTGCCCTCACATTCACCTATAAGCCGTGGCTCCTGATGTATTTCATCAAATTCGCTATACACTTTATCCCACCTGTCCGGAACAGGACCGTAATCAAATGCACGATACGCAAGCCCTGTAATTGCCATTCCTCGCTGTTGGTACGAAAGGAAATCTATATAGAACAGAAGTTTGTTCATTTTTGTACAGAACACTTCTCCACATTCATTAAGCACCATGAGTATAACAGTTTTCAGGCGAGAAAGAGACAAGGGTGAGTATCCATTTTCTTGCCCACGGACAGTTCTAAATATTCTTTTGCGCTCGTAATTATCAGTGTGGTATTCTTTGGCTTGAGAAATCACTGTTTTCACTTTTTCCGAAATCGACATATACTCTTTATCTGACAACACCTGCCGTGCAGACTCTACAAGGTCGAGAAAAACCTTAGGATTCATTATAGAACGAATCATTCGTCCGTTGGACACACTAGGGACTTCCCCACTTTCATACAAACGCCACTGATTGGCGCCAATGCCCAGTATTGCAGACATCTTAGACGCCGACACTCCGTATCGATTACGAATAGCAACAATCTCATCTGAGAAAGGGATTCCATACTTGACGCGATACTGGTTTGTCACTTGAAAGAATCCAGCATCATCACTTTCACATGTGGTAAACAATTCACCTGTGTCTTCGCACCTATATGATGTGTGGATGTATTCATATTCCTCACCGCGATAGTTCCATGTACGAGTTTCGTACACAGTCTTCATTTCCTTGGGCTAATCATGGCTATTGTTCTTTGAATGGGTAAACTTTTTGTTTTATGCGGCAAAATCACAAAGAGATATTGATCTACCCAAATTTTAAACGTTAAAGTTGAACTTTCGCAACTCCAATACACATATACGCAACTCCGCCACATCTTTCATTCCTCCTACAATTTCATATTCATGCATCTCATGTCTCGCTACGTCCTTGGTTCAAACCATTCGGGACAATCACAGCATAGTCGATTCCCGAAATTGGTATTTCCATAACGGGAATAGGCAGCCCGTAGTGGTGCGGACTGCCTATTGGATGAGGACCGACAAGAGACTGTTCCATAATGCCTACAGTTGGCACAGTTCCTTTTTTATGTTTACTATGCTTTATCAAATGGGAAGGCTACAAAATCCTACATTGCCTTATTCTTAGCACTAAAACTTTATTCTATAAATCATATCTTTTACGACAATTGTAGTCTCGTTTGCCGAATTAACCATAACAACAAAATTAGGTTTCAACACAACTTTACTACCCTCAACTTGGACATCAGCATCATCTTCGACCTCAATCTCACCTTTAGTTATAGTCACCAACTCCTTCCCATTTTCAGAGAACCATATTATTTTTTTTGAGGCTTTAATTTCAACAGAAATACCATCAATAATTCTGTCTTTATCCACTACTACTATGCGTGAACCATCTTCCAATCCAACATCACTTTTGTGTATCTGTGGTCGGCGATATTCTCGAAGTTCACTTTGAGATTTATACACCTCATATTCTTTAGACTTATTTTGGAATATTTGGGAATCCATATTAGCATATCGATTCAAAGCCCTCATTTTAAAATAGTCAACCAATCTATATAGTTTAGTAAGCCGATCGTCGTGAATTAAACGGTCATACCGTTCCGCTATCTGATCTTTTTCCAACACCATCTCGAACGCATATCCCATTAGCTTCAAATGATACTCATCTATTCGATTTTCTCTCAACAAACATTCTATTTCTGCATCAACCAACTTTACTAAGTTCTCTCGAATATTTTTCTTCGCTCTCACATCTAAGTCACCCAATTTAAGGTTGAACTCGTATATTTTCTCAGACAAAGGTTGAATAAATTTACGCATCGTCTCCTCGTTGAACGAGGAAGATTTAAGAGTTTTGTTGATAAAGAGGATGGTATTTTCTTTGTCTAATGTAGACATCATCAATGGCAAAGAAACATGATTTTCTTCAAGCTTAGCAATCCACGAAGAAAGCACAAAACGGCTTTCCGTTCGTAAAAGATTAAATGCCATTCTAGCATTAACAAAATTCAAAGCATATACAGACTCCTTTAATTTATCATCCTTTTTATGCTTTTTCATATCCTCATACAATTTATTAACAGATCCAAAATCAGGAATAGCCTTAGAAATTGTACCATCAACCTCTACGTTAACAAATGGAATTACCTTTTCAAAGAGCATACATAACAAGCGGAATTTATTCTCATCCGCTTCGTCTTTAATCTTCCTTAACTCTCCCAATGATTTTAGAACAAAATCGCGTGTATTATCCTTAATCTGATCGTATTCTCTAACATCAAATCCACATGTTTGAAAATACTCATTCCGAGCAGATGATTTCGAAAAGTCATCTCTGAACAGATTTCCATCATTCAGACAATTCAATAACTCCTTCTCATATTGCTTCGCTCTGAGAAAATTGTATTTATCATCAAACAAACAATCCATTAAGCAAAAGAAACGACGTTTTTTCTCTTTTTGTTTTTCTGCCAATGTAGAATTGTCTGGTGTCATATCTTCACATACCACAAACGAAGATACTGCTTTTAGCAAACCATTCACATTATATTCATTTTTCAGCAACCTTAGATTATTACGATCTCGCAGCTTCAAAAAATCTTGCCACACATACTGAACTTCACCATTCACATTCAGGTATGTTCCTCTAAACATAGCATCAAAGGTATCTGAACTCCACGAATTCTCAAATAATTCCAAATCTCCATCCTTAACCTTTTGTTCTACCCACTCAGAATACAACTCTAAGTCAAAATTACGAAGAACGCAATAGAGTAAGAACTGCCATTTGTCAGCATAATACAAACGTCTCATTCTATCCTCTTTGTCGTACGGATAATCGACAGCTTCCTTAAAACGATTAGAAGAAGATAGCAACAACGCAAATATGATAGCTTTAGCACGATCGTCTAAATTATATAGCTGAACATCCTTAGGAGTAGAATACCTTTCCAATATATCTCTGTTCATATTTGCTTTCGACATCCAATAAATAGAATCGGACGTTTCCTGTGATATTTCAATCTTAGCCTTATAATAATCGATGTGCTCAATCTGTCTCAAAGCATCCCATTTCTTAACCGCTGCACTCCATTTTTTATTGCGGAAATATAGTTTTGCAATAACCTCATTTAGAAAAACGAATCCTCTTTCTACCAAAGTTTCAAAGAAATCACACACGGAAAACAAATACTCCTCACTGACATTTTGGGCATCATCCTGCATTCGAAGTACTACCTTTTTCCAAACATCATCCTTATAGTAAATTTTCTCTCCAATACGATCAATGGAAATTAATTCCACCAAACTCTTGGTCCCCATCATATATTGTGCTGCCAAAGAGTATTGTGCCTCGCTCTTTATCGAAAGTAGTTTTCTCCAACAAGCACCTTTCCAATATGCTTCCGTTGCCTGTTGGTAACGATTCAAAGCAGAGAACTTATCTCCGGATTGCTCATATTGACGCTCATAGAGCCATACATAAGCCTTTGCCAATTCTGCACTTTCATTAGACCCAGCCTCCTCGAAATAACCTACAGCTCTACGCATCTCCTTTGAATCCTGGCTCAACATTGCATCCTCAAATATACTTTGGGCAAGTTCCAGTGGATTAAAGTTCTCGTCCATGCGCTTCATGAATTCACCTTTGTCTCCCATGGCAATTCCGCCTACTTTTCCATTCCAAGACTCATAATCCTGTCGGGATTTTAATAAATCAGTCACATATTCATTACCAATGAAATATTTCCAGAATTTATCAAAATTCTCTTTAGAATCAACAATGTACAATATCTCTTTGGCACGAGATACTGCTATATATAACTTCGTAAAGAAATGAGACAAGTCATATTTCTCCGTCTCTCCTATTTGAGACCCATCCAATAGTCTTGAGAAAGAGGATGGCAAATGGTCAGCAAATTTATAGAGAATAACTGCCTTAAATTCCAAACCTTTCGAGGATATTGCAGTATACAACTTTGTCTTATTCACAGTTTCCAACAAAGCATCAGATATTTGAGTGCTTTCGGCTGTCAGCTTATCGCTTTCCAATTCCTTTTCATACTCACCCTCGTCACCAGTGATGATACACTCTGTCTTCTCAAAACCTCTCCGTATGAAGTCTTTATCTTCCTCCGAATCAATAAAAAAGAATCCAGGTAGAGGATTCGCCTGAGGGTTCCACTGCTCTTGAGGCAACAAACTTTCATCAGACAAATAACACTTGCGTATGTACTGCAACGAGTTTGCAAACTCTACAATAGTACGCTTTGAACGATAATTATTATTAAGGGTTTTATCCTTCAAACTAACAAATCCTCCAATCTGCTCCTCAAATGACTTACTGAATACATCTTTCAAACGTTTCCAACTAAATCCAGTTGGACTTACAGTTTGGTTAGGGTCTCCAGCATACGCAATAGGAATCTTCTTATATCCACTAAGATTATACTGGGAATAGGAGGACAACCGCAACACTAGTTTATTTTCAATCGGTGTAAAATCCTGAGCTTCATCACAATAAACGATGTCATACTTATCATAATTTGGCTCACGATCCATTTTTTGCAATACATAACGGACCAAGTCCAAATCGTCCCACTTCCCTTCTTCCATTAAAGGAGAATACCAATTCTTGAATATCTTGTATATCTTTTCATAGTCCGTCGTTAAAACCGTTCTATCATCACGTTGAATAGACCTATAATCATTTATATCAAAATACTTCGTATAATCTCTACCCTTAATAAAACTTCGTATAACAGACCAGACAATCGTCTCAGAGTAAGAGTTAGCCTCAACCAACTTACACTCTTTATTATACAATTTTTGGAATCGTTCAAACGAGATGTGATTATCAGAAGAAAATCGTTCTATTTCCGCAGCCGTCGTCAAATAATTATTCTTTAGGAAATCTATGAACGGACTAAAGCACTCACTTAAGTCTCGTTCATCTTGCTCAGTTATATGAAACCCACTATACGATGGATTTGTCTTAAGCAGGGCAAGTACAACCGACTGAGCTTTCTTTATCAACTTCTTCGAATAACTTAAGAATAATAGAGACTGTTTACGCACATTTCTATGAGCATAAGCATGAGCAAACAAATAGTATAAAATAGTAGACTTTCCACTACCCGCCAAGCCGTTCACAAAATACGGATATGGAGTCTTATTCAAGACATTAATCTCTTCATCCGACAAGGCCAGATTTGCCTCATCATCATTTTCCAATTTAATCCAATCCTCAAAATCGCCATACATAATCCAATCCGGATATCCTTTTCTTGCCTTTTTCAAGAGGTCCTCATCGACCAAGTATTTCTGCGACAAAAAGTGTTTGTCTACATTTGACGAGATATCAAAAAGATAAAAATAAGTATGGTTTTCCAAGGTTGAAACTCTGAAAACAACAGACTTACTTGCTTGAAACTTCATTGTAATCCACCCTTTTTCATCTGCCTCGGCATAGTTTCTATCTACCACTACCTGCTGTAACAAAGCATGGATACTTCTCCTATCATCAACAAATTCAGGGTTTTTAATATGACGAACCCACTCTTCCATCTCAAACACGTATGATGTTTCAATGTTAGAGAAATCTCGTTGACCCTCAATATCCATCATCTCCTGAGGAAGGTCTGGGAGTTCGTCTGGCTCTTTATATTTCCGGAACTCTTCATCAATCTCTTTATTTTCCTCATCAGAGAATTTTCCTTTCTTCACCATATCTTCTGTGGACAAGGTAAGGAAACGGTTATACTCCATGTGATCATGGAAGTATATACGAGGGACATAAAAACACACGTCTTCTCTTACTATTTCCACGAACATTATTCGTGGATAACTTCCCGTATTAAATTTTTCAAAAAATACAGGAGAACTTTTGTACCTGTGAATAGAATTCACATCTGGATTTTCTAAAAACTCCTTTACATACTTAGGCCACTGGGCCTTATCAATCCGCTTAAATGCGGTTGTTTGAAATATTTGCTTTTGCATGGTGCCTATTTTCTATATTTAGGTAAGCTTTTCTTTATTTCGAAATTTCGATCAAAAAAAACTTCGTTTCATTAATTAGACGCAGATTTACTGCAGCTTTTGTTTTGAAACAATATACTATGAAGAGTAACATTAGATTCATTATCTATATCAATGAATAGGATTACCCTCCAAATTTTCTATCCATATCCGTTGCCAACGACCATCCTGCTGCCTCTAACATAGCTACGCTAACAGTCGGCGCAACCACTTGACCTAAACCAGGAACCAATTTTGATAATTCTTTTGCTATCGTCTTAATAGGTTGCTTTAACATCGTTCGCTTAATAGCAGTTATTGCCATTGACTTAGCAACCTCCTCTGCAATATTTCCTCCAAAAACAGATGCTAGAGCCATTGCCATAGTCGTCATCGTTATTACATCAGTGGCTATTCCTACTCCTGGGACAGGAACCGCATTGCCTGCTGCTGCAGCAACAGCATGTCCATGGATAATCTTGGAGCATTTTGATTTTTGTTCTTCTGTCATATTACAAACTCATTTAGAGACCTCTCAAAAAAAGCTTTCTCCAATCACTTAGGCTACAGAGGTCACATTTTACAGTCTAAGCAATTCTTATAAAATAAAAGTAACACGAGTCTTTCACCCCTCACTCTCCACATCCAGCCAAGCCATACCCAAACACCCAGCCTTCTTGATGTCTAATCCATACATATGCATAAACGCATCGGCAACACTCTGCCCACCATTCGTACATACTGGATTACTAAATGATTGCGTCACTACCTGCACCGTGAGTCCCGGCTCGACCAAGACGCCATTGACGTGTTTCTTGACCTTCGTTGTTATTCTAAAAATTGGCATATTTTTTACACTGTTTTTGTTTCGTTTTTCCTTATAGTTTCAATTCCCCAGCACCCAAGCAGACCACACGCAAAAAAAACGTGGAGCCGGACTGGTTGCCCGTTCCACGATGTAAAGGCCTTCGCATTGCCCCGTTAGTCGGAACGAGCAACGCAGTCAGCCCCACAATACCAAGTCTCATCAAGACAGACCATTGGCTGTCCTGACACAAACATATCCTTGTTGGGGCGTCCCCGTTGCTTTGTTTTTGACTAACGATTGGAAGTTGCGAAGTTCTTACATCGTCAAAACCAAAGCGTACAGTTACGCCTTTTTATTTTGTCAATATCAATTAGTACCCCTTTAGTATCTAACCGACACTTAAGCAAATTTACTATTTTTATGACATTTCCAAAACAAAACCAACAAAATTTAATCGTGGAACGATTATCAAATCACAAATATTCTTTGTGGTTGCAATGATACATCTTCCATACCCTTCAAACAAACAAAACCAGCCTCTTCATCGACGTACAGTTTCCAATGCACATCGTTCGGTAAATAGATACTGAATACACAACAAAAAAAAACAAGGACCTTAGGAATCCAATGGTTTCGAAGCAAGCAGGAAGGTGGAAGACGTTAGTTTACCCATAGTTCATCCAATATAGTTCTTTTGCCAAGCAATCTTCGCAAGCCACCGAGAGCCCAAATTCTTTTAATTTCAAGCAACGTCAAGAGACGCAATCTCCTCACGTTTGTCTATTACACATTGGCTTATTATGTTTTTATTTACGCCCATATTTTGTTCCGTACACAACACAAGATCGGCAGATTTTATTCAGCATAATGAACAAAATCCCTGTTTGCGATCTTCAAACACACAAAAAGGCGACTGAAGCCGCCTTTGATGGTTATCTTATCACCCAATTTTCTATTTCAATGTTATTTAGGTTTCTAAAATCCGAAACATTGTCTGTCACTAACACATAATTATTTGCTATCGCTGTACTCCCTATTAGCAAATCGAAATTATCATCTGCTGGAGTTCCTAACAACTGCAACCGCGTTTTTTCCACGGCAAACACATTCAATGAGGATTCTATAGGAACAACCTCTATGGAATCAATGAAAGCATCAAGATTTTGAGTTGGAAACTTTTTCCCTTTCTTCTGCATTAACTCTGCTCCGAATTTCAATTCTGCCACAGTAATGGCAGAAATACAACAATTTTCCAGCCCTACACTATCTATTTTCTTATCTATATCGAACCTGCCTCGAAGTAAAAAAACGCAGATATTCGTATCTAAAAGATACTTCTTATTCATACGCACATTCTATTTCATTCTTAAACTTCCTTGAAGATTTAAGTTCTTTCATAAATTCGTCATCTGATATAGAATCATCGTTCCATACGCCATAGAACTCTTTCGCACTACGTTTCTGTTTTGAGATGGACTTTAGTTTAATCAACATTTCAGAAAGGACACTAATGACAGACCCAGTTTTTATCGACAACGCTTCCGTATTAATATCCGCTAATAATTTATTTCTCATATCTAATTCTAACGCATTCATATACTTACATTTAACAACGTCCACTCACAAAGTTAGCAATAAAATTCATAATAGCAAACATATAAACGCAAAGGGATCCAAGCTTCCTACGTTATCGTTTCTACGTTCTTTCTACCACAGTATCATATTTCTTTGTATAAACACCCATCGTTATAACGCAAAATCCTTGATAAAAGGTTTTAATGCAGGTTTGCTCCCAATGCGACGGATTGCACGAATGAAGGTTGAAGAAGTTTTCACTTTAGATGGTCGTTCACGCTCGGCTACGAGTTTGAAATTCTTATCTCTTATCTGCATTTTCATATTTCCAAATTCTAAATTAATCATTCTCCATGCAAAGCTATAAAAAAACTTTTAAACTTGCAACCAAACAAAATTGTGCTTGGATCACTTTACGTTATCGTTTCTACGTTCTTTCTACCACAGTATCATATTTCTTTGTATAAACTCCCATCATCCTTGCCCCCAATGCGACGGATTGTATGAACGAAGGTTGAAGAAGTATTCTCTTTAGATGGACGCAAATCATTTCTGGAAATTTCAAGCTTTTTTCAACCTCGATTAGAAGCAAAAAATCCCGACTCTTTCGAATCGGGATTCTTGTTTTAGGTCCAACGTTACCGACGTTGGATATTATCAATCAGATCAATACTCTTGCCAAGTCTTGATCTTGATGTCCTCCATACCTTTGTTGACCAATGCACGGATGTATGCGCTTGCAAGTCGTGCGTTTGTCATCAACGGAATATTGTGGTCGATGGCCGAACGACGGATTCTGTATCCGTTTGTCAACTCACGCTTTGTCTGATCCTTTGGCACGTTGATTACCAAGTCGATCTGGTGGTCAGCCATTAGTTTGGCGATGTCTGCCTTACCACAGCACTTCTCGTCTGGCCAGCAAACAGCAGCAGCCTCAACTCCGTGCTCGCCCAAGAACTTCTGCGTGCCCTCTGTAGCGAAGATTTTGTAGCCCTTGCCTGCCAACATCTTGCATGCGTCAAGCAAATCGACCTTGCCACGGATGTCTCCCGACGATACCAAGATTCCCTTTGTAGGGATTGGATAACCCACTGAGATCATTGATGTCAACAATGCCTCCTCGAAGTCGGCACCGATACATCCAACCTCTCCTGTTGACGACATATCTACACCAAGCACTGGATCTGCCTTGTGAAGACGTGCGAAAGAGAACTGTGATGCCTTGACTCCAACATAGTCGATATCGAATGTAGAAGAGTCTGGAGTCTCCACAGGAACGTCAAGCATAATCTTTGTTGCCGTCTCGATGAAGTTTCTCTTCAATACCTTTGATACGAATGGGAAACTACGTGAAGCACGCAAGTTACACTCGATTACCTTAACCTCATTATTCTTAGCCAAGAACTGGATATTGAATGGTCCGCTGATGTTCAACTCTTCAGCAATCTTCTTACTGATCTTCTTTATTCTACGTGCCGTCTCCAAATAGATATTTTGAGCGGGGAATACGATTGTTGCGTCACCCGAGTGAACGCCTGCGTACTCAACGTGCTCCGAGATAGCGTATTCAATAATCTGACCGTTCTTTGCAACCGCGTCAAACTCAATCTCCTTTGTCTCCTGCATGAACGACGATACGACTACAGGATACTCCTTAGAAACCTGTGCGGCTGCCTTCAAGAATGTATGCATCTGCTCCTTGTTGTAGCAAACGTTCATCGCTGCTCCAGAAAGCACGTATGACGGACGGATCAAAACTGGGAATCCAACCTCGTCGATGAAGGCGTCAATCTCGTCGAAGCTTGTAAGCTCCTTCCATCTTGGCTGATCGATGCCAAGCTGGTCAAGCATAGCAGAGAACTTATGACGGTTCTCAGCACGGTCGATTGAGACTGGCGATGTACCAAGGATAGGCACATTCTGACGGTGCAACTTCATAGCCAAGTTGTTTGGAATCTGTCCACCCACTGATACAATAACACCCTTAGGAGTCTCCAAATCTAACACATCCAATACACGCTCGAAACTCAACTCATCGAAGTAAAGTCTGTCGCACATATCGTAGTCAGTAGAAACTGTCTCTGGGTTGTAGTTGATCATGATAGACTTGTAGCCCAACTTTCTTGCAGTCTGCACTGCGTTGACTGAACACCAGTCGAACTCAACAGATGAACCGATACGGTAAGCTCCCGAACCAAGCACAACGATTGACTTCTCATTCTTGTAATCGTAGTTGATTGAGTGCTCTGTCGCACCGTATGTCATATATAGATAGTTAGTCAACTCTGGATGCTCAGAAGCGACAGTGTTGATTCTTCTAACTGCAGGAAGGATATTGTTCTTCTTACGAGAAGCACGGACACGTAGGATCTCCTTCTCCAAGTTGCCAGATGGATTCTCACAGTAGCGAGCGATCTGGAAGTCGGAGAATCCAAGACGTTTAGCCTCACGCATCACGTCGGCAGGGATATCCTCGATTGTCTTATATTTAGCGATTACCTTAGTGTAATCAACGATATTCTTCAACTTATTCAAGAACCAGATGTCGATCTTAGTCAACTCCTCGATTCTCTCTACAGTGTAGCCCTTCTCCAAAGCGGCTGCGATAGCGAAGATACGCAAGTCGGTAGGATGAGAAAGTTCCTTGTCTAGATCGTCAAACTCAAGATCCTTATTGCCAACGAATCCGTGCATACCCTGTCCGATCATACGTAGACCCTTCTGGATAATCTCCTCGAAAGACTTACCGATAGACATGATCTCACCGACTGACTTCATTGAAGTACCGATCTCACGGTCGACGCCGGCGAACTTAGTCAAATCCCAACGTGGGATCTTAACGATCATATAGTCGACGGAAGGAGCGACGTAAGCCGAGTTAGGAGTACCCATCTCACCAATCTGGTCAAGAGAGTAACCCAAAGCCAACTTAGCAGCAACGAAAGCCAATGGATAACCAGAAGCCTTAGAAGCCAAAGCAGATGAACGGCTCAAACGAGCGTTGATCTCAATGATACGATAATCGTTTGTCTGGGCGTTGAAAGCGTACTGGATATTACACTCACCAACGATACCGATATGGCGGACAACCTTCTTTGCAATCTCCTGAAGGAAAGTGATCTGCTCCTGAGTCAAAGAGATGATTGGAGCGACAACGATAGACTCACCTGTGTGGATACCAAGTGGATCGAAGTTTTCCATAGGCACTACAGTGAAGCAGTGGTCGTTCTTATCACGAATAACCTCAAACTCGATCTCCTTCCAACCCTTCAACGACTCCTCTACAAGGATCTGCTTTGAGTGAGCCAACGCACTTTCACAAAGTTCACGAAACTCTGTCTCGTTCTGGCAAACACCCGAACCAAGACCACCAAGAGCGTAAGCCGAGCGAACCATGATAGGGAAACCGATCTCGTTTGCGACGCGAAGAGCATCCTCCATCGACTCAACAGCCTCCGACTTAGGAGTAAGAGCCTTGATCTCATCAAGTTTCTTGACGAACAAGTCACGGTCCTCAGTGATCATGATAGCATCCACAGATGTACCAAGCACCTTGACACCATACTTCTCAAAAATACCCTTAGTGTAAAGCTCAGTACCGCAGTTAAGAGCAGTCTGACCACCAAAAGCAAGCAAAATACCGTCTGGTTTCTCCTTCTTGATTACCTCCTCCACGAAATATGGAGTGATTGGTAGGAAATAAACCTTATCAGCAACACCAGCGGAAGTCTGGATAGTTGCGATGTTTGGATTGATCAACACTGTGCTGATACCCTCCTCGCGCATAGCCTTCAAAGCTTGCGAGCCTGAGTAGTCAAATTCTCCTGCTTGTCCGATTTTCAACGCACCAGAGCCAAGCAAAATGACTTTTTTAATGCCTTCTATCATATTCTACTATAAGTTTATATTTTTACTCTCTACTCTCTAACAAACAAAAAAAAAGCGTTGGCAAAAGCTCAACGCAATCAAAAAGAAAAAGTAAGGTGACGTGCGGATGTATTGTCCGCAACAGCGAATTGCTTATGTCCGTAGTCCATCGTCATACCTTTCTCTTTATTAGAATCATACAAAATTACATAAAAATATTCTTGCATTCCAAATTTTAGCGGAAGATTTGGGATGGGATTTATTAACAAACAGAGGACGAGATTCCATCCGTCCTTCGCCATCGCCCTCATCTTACCCAAGAAAACGAGCAGCGAAAGTTGGTCACCCCCATTCTCTTCCTCACAACACACATACACACCAAAACCACCAACATTCCCAACCATATCATACGTTTCCCGAAGAGAGCACAATACAACTGACGGAATTTAGCCAAATTCATTCAATGCAACTGAAGAAATCTAGGAAACCACACAAAATAATCATAATTAAAACCTATGTTTGCAGACAAATCAAACAAGGAAGGAGCAACATGGGAATAGCCAGAGAACTTAAAAAACAAATCACCGACAGATTAAAGCCTCAAAAGGTCATGCTTATCTACGGAGCAGACACAGTACGTATGATTGCAGACAAATCCATAAGCAACTACAAACGACTATTTGACGGATTGGAATTGTTGGCTATTGACGAGGCTCAACACATTCCTGAAATTGGAATGAAGCTTAAACTTATGGTTGATGAAATACCAGGATTGTCTATAATCGCCACTGGTTCATCTTCGTTCGATTTACAAAATCAGGCAGGAGAGCCATTAGTTGGGCGATGCACACGTTAAAGTATCAACAATAATCCCCAAGACAGCTAAATAGACAAAATAATCATGTATACTTTACAAATTATTGACGAAGGGATGTTCTCTTGTTTGAACTGTGTATGTCTTTTCACTGAAGAGGGAGGGCATTCCTTTGCAAGAGTTGAATACGATGGCATACCATTGAAATTTTCATATATGTCAGATTCAATTAAGCCCCAATTCATCGAAACAAATGATTCAATCGTTGTTGGGATAGACTTGGATATATGTATTTACAGTAAAATAGCGCAATCCGTTGTATTAAATATTCGTACCGATTGGTATTTCATTGAGTTCTTTATCGAAAAGGATAAATTGGTTGCTTTTACCGAATTGGATGTTTATATAATCGATCTCGTTACTTATGAGGTGTTGTATACACATTCATATTTTGATGTATATACAGATTATGAGTTTAATGACAATAAGTTGAAAATCCATTATATGGAAGGAGATGAAATAATTATTGATTTAGAAAAGTATTTTAATAATTAAAGTAACCATTCAAATCATGCTTACACCATTTTCAATAAGAGAATTAAGCAAACAGCAGACAACATTCGAGACTATCGCTAACATTGAGCAATATATAGTTTATGGCAGTTACCCAGAGTTAAGCAGTATAACAACTATATCTGAGCAAGCACACTATCTCACTGAAATTGTCGATTCATATTTGTTGAGAGATATTCTTGCAGTCGATGGAATAAAGAACGCCGGATTAGGTATAGATTGTTCTTTGTCGGTTGATTTAAACATATCCCATTTTTCGGGCAAAAAAAATGAAGTAAGTATGAGAACTTATACGGGAGATTCGTATTTTTTTAATGCGGGTATTGGTCCTGTAGATTTTGGATATTCTCAATCTTTTGATGGAAGGTGGAAAACTGGTTCTGTAGGTCTGGGTATTGGTCCTTTGCCAGGTTCTGTGACTTTTGGATGTCAGCGTACGTATTAAAAGGTATTTTTGATGTTTATTAACACTAGACTATTATGATATATTTTAATTACAAAGTGGAATATGTATCGGAGAAAGCTATACAATTGAATGACGTCTTCGTAAGTGGAGATTGTGTGGTTTTGGGTGATCATGAATACGAGAAGATTGATAAACATGATTGTGTTTTCCTTCAAAGGAAAAGAAATTTTGACAGGTCTGCTATGCCTAATGCTGTGTTTGGTATAAGGTTGTCAGAAGATGAAAAAAGAATGACTGTGTTCATACAAATAGGTGATTACCATATCTTTTTTATCTTTCTTGTCCTCTTGTTTTTTATTTTAGTTACAGTTGTTTCTATTTTTAGCCGTACTTATGTTGGGATTTGTGCAGTGTCCTTTATGTCTTTACTCGCTTTGTTTTTTCTGAATTTGTTGTTTGATGGTGATAAACATACTATAGAGTCAGATTTGAAAAAGGAATTTCAGGTAAAAAAAATTTCGGAAAGAGGCGGCTATGAAATAATGATGTAAATGTATAGGTCAAATTGAAAATCTTTGTAGTGAGGACCTCCAGACGTTCCACGTAGATCTCATACTCCTCATCCTATATATCTTGATTTACTGCAAAAAGTTTTTGTCTTATATAGATTGGGAGGTTATTCCAAGAACCTGCGCAAAGAAGTGACAAAATCATCCAAATGGTACTTCATCGACAACGGAATCAGAAATGCAGTACTGAATGATTTCCGTCCGTTTGCCGACAGGTCGAGCGAAGAAAGAGGAGCGTTGTGGGAAAATTTCATAATCAGCGAGCGTATGAAAATAAAACACAACGAAATGAAAAATGTCAATATGTATTTCTGGCGAACATACGACCAGCCTTAACCATAACACGTGCCAATGAGAAGACAATCGAAACAAATGGTTTGACGATAGGTAACCATCCAACACGAATTATTTTCAAGTAGGATGGTTACATTCCTTCTATGGGTAAGCCTCTTTATCAATGATAAAAAGCTTTGCCTAATGCATATAAATAACAAAAAACGATAAGCGACAACACGACAATTATAACGACCGTGATTTCAACTGCCGTCAACAATGGGAAGAATATACTGAATAGACCGACTACTGCTGCTATTATCAAAATGCCTATCAGTGCAACCTTAACATTGCGAATCAATTTTCGGTGTCTGGTTGAAATGCTTTTTCCAAAAGCATCACGGTCAACTTTCACTTCTTTCCCAAACTTAGGCTTCCCCAAACTTGGACAACCTTCAAATACGTAGCCTTCTATGATTTTCAATGAGGAAGGAATCTCTAAATGCTCCAAAGCCACACAATTGAGGAAGGCGCTCCAAGAAATCTTTTCCAGTCGGCTTGGCATTTCCACTTCCTTGAGATTTTTACAATAAGAGAAAAAACTATCCTCAACTGTTTTCAAGGACGACGGTAGTTTCACACGTCGCAATTGGGAGCAATGACTGAAAACGGAATGGGAAGTAGTTGTCACACTTTCTGGAAGTTCCACATCTATAAGGCCACAGCCATTAAACGCATTATCTCCAATTGTTGTCACACCCTCAGGAATATGGATAGCTGAAAGTCGCTCACATCCAAAAAATGCTTTTTCATTTATTATGGATGTCTTGTCCGATATCTTTACCCTAACGAGATTTTCACAACTTCTAAAACAATCTTTTGGAACAATAGAAATTCCTTCCGGAAGTGTGACCTCGGGAATCAGAGTTGATTCAAACGCTCCATCTCCTATTTTTTTGAGGTTCTTCGGCAAATTGATATGCTCAAGTTCTGTACAATTATAGAAAGCCGCTTCTCCGATTTCAATCAAACTCTCAGGCAAAACAACCTTCTTCAAACTATGACATCCGTTGAAAAAGTCTTTATCTATTGTTTTTATGCCTTCTGGCACAATTACTTTTATTATATCGTTGCGTTTGGTATAACCTTCTCTTGGCCATTCTGACAATGTAGGAGCCAAGACAATTCCTGTATCTCGCTTTTCTTTAGGGTCTATATTGAAATAGCTGTCACTTTTTTTCACATGATCCAAATTAGGTAGTTTTAGCTTGAAGCAATCTTCAAACGCGTAGCTTTGGATCTCTTTTAGCGACTCTGGAAATACAACTGTTTTTAACGAGTAACAAGAATAGAAGGTGTTAAAACCTAAAGTTTCAATACCTTCTGGAATACGACAACTTTCAAGATTCTCACAACCAGAGAAGACTGTTTTGCCTAAAGTCGTCAAGTGTTGGGGTAGTTGTACGCTCTTCAACATACGGCATCGTCTGAATGCACGGTCATTTATCACCTCACACCCGTCTTCCACAACGATGCTAGTGACATCTGGGTTACCCATAAAGGCTTCTGCGACAATTTCTTTGACGTTAGAGATGTTCACGTCACCCTTGCATCCTTTCCCATCAACTAAAAAATCGCCAACAACAACCAATTTCCCCTCCTCTTGCTGTTTCTTGAGCCAAGGCGTATTTGTAAGTGCGTTTGGATAAAAGCACTGAATTGTTTTCGGGAAGACAATCTCATCCAACGACAGGCAATCACGGAACAGGTTTTCTGCTATGCCGGATTCAAATTTCAAGACAGCCTTTTTAAGGTTTCCGCATCCCTCAAATGCGGAATTCGAAACCAATTTTACAGTTCCGGGAATAGTGACAGATGTCAACTGCTGATTGAAACGGAACGCACCTGCAGCCACCTCAACAATATTGTCGGGCACAACCACGTCGCCTTTACAATTAGAGCCATCAATCAAGATGCCGTTTAAAACAACCAGATCTTTATTCTTCCTTAAATTCTGCAAGTAGGGCGTTCCCTCAAATGCACAAAATCCCAATATTTTGAAAAATGACCCATCTACTGAGACGTTCCTCAAATTAAGGCAATTGGCAAAAGCATATCTGTCAATACCACGCATTCCTTTAGGAAAACAAATTTCCTTAAGTGAATAGCAGTTTTCAAATGCCGATTTACCTATCAACTCAAATCCTTCTGGGAGAACCAACTTCTTTAGTTTCGTACAACCGCAGAATGCATTATCGCCTATAATCTTAAGATTTTTTGAAAAAGATACAGACTTCAAATTTGTCAAACGGCAGAACGCGTAATCTTCTATCTCCTCTACACTATCTGACATTATTACGCGTGTGACAGATTCTTGATAGGGGTAAATATCGGGACTTGATACCGTCTTAACTCCTTTCTTATAATATAGTGTATTAAAGAACAATACATATTCGTCGGTTCTGAGATATCCCATAGTGAATTTCTATAAGTTTCGTAAACTTCTATTTTTTTATTTTATATACAAATATGTAAACATCCAATATGGAATTTTTCAAGATGGATGCTTACAGAATACCCATGAATTTCTTTAGTTTTGCCATTATCACTATCATTTGATCCGAAAGAAAAACTGTCGCACGTGCTTATTTATCAAATAAAAATTTTATTAGCCTTATTAAACAATCAACAATTATCCATGACAATGGAGAAATTATTAGAAAGCAGCTCATGATCGGCAACGAACAGCTTGCGAAAATAGAAAATAAAATGATAATAACAATAGTGCACAACAATGTTCTAATTATGAGAGATTTCGAATCATCTCTAAGACAAATTGAAGACAAAATAATTGAAACTACCGAACCAATTAAATATCCCCACACAGCACCTCCTCTGCCCAATAATGCAATCATCAAAGGAATAGTGATTATATTTATCAAAAATGAGAATATACAAAATAGAAAAAACTTTTTTATCATTTGTCTTGAACGTATTCTTTTGTAAACATCTATTTTATTAATTTATATTACAAATATAGCCTAAAAACGCTATAAAACAATAAAATCAGCCCGAAGGCTGATTCTAAACCATTCTAAATCTCATTGATTCTGTCTGGCCTCCAAGACCTTGACGAAATAATTTGCTCATTTTCTTTTTGCTTGTCCTATTTTCTAAATTTTATGTTCGCGACAAAGATAAGAGGCAAGCCAAGTTTTGCATTGGATGCTTACTGACGATAGAAGTTATACCTATTGGGGAATGGATATTGGAATGAATTTCTTACATGCAAGAAAGCAATCCACCAATAATCACGATTGACAAAATCCAAGAAAGAACGCATAAAATGGTGCGTCCTTTCTTGGATTGCATTTTTCAATTTTAGCGTAAAAACAGCCAAACGTAAGATGACTTTAGAACGGCAACATACCTTCATCATCATCTTTCTTGCTATCGTATTTACTTATCAGTTGAGATCTATTAGTTAGATTTGGGCAGTCGTCGAAGGCGCTTGCGTCAATCTTCTCAACAGAGTCGGGAATGGAGATTTCAACCAAAGATGTACAACCCTTGAAGGCTTCACTTTCTATCTCCTTTATTCCTTCTGGAATAGTCACATTTACCAGATTTTTGCAACCCTTGAACGTAGATGAACATATCCGTCCTAAACTACTTGGCAATACAACATCTTCAAGGCTAATACATCCCTTGAACACACTATTGTCAAACCACCCGAATTCTACACCCTCTGGAATTCTAATGCTTTTCAGTCTCTCACAGCCCTTGAAGGCCTCAACTCGTATCTCTTTTACTCCCTTTGGAATGGTCACATTTACCAAACTTGAGCAACCCTCGAAGGCCTGAAATCCAATCTCTTTTATTCCTTCTGGAATAGTCACATTTACCAGACTTTTGCAACCCTTGAACATAGATGAACATATCCGTCCTAAACTACTTGGCAATACAACATCTTCAAGGCTAAT
>JAKSLA010000010.1 GCA_024401455.1 Paludibacteraceae bacterium
GGAGGAGTAGTATCTCGCACTTGACTTTTTCTTGTAATCTGTGTATAAGTCGGAGTAGAGAGCGTTGGCTGGGAAGTGGAAGAGGAAATCCCCTTTGTCGTAGAACGTGCCTTCTCCGGCCGTAATCATGTCGCCTTCTCTTTTGATGGGCAAAAGCAACTCCTTACGTTCACCTCTGATGGTGAAGGAGATGGAGTCTGAGTTGCCGAAGTCGTCGATCACCACATATTTCATGTTGTAATCTCGCTCTTCATTAACATTTAGAATGCCGGTTGTTCCGTGATAGATGTCCAGCGGGTTGTTTTTGTCATAAAAAGAGCGTATGAAGAATTCGCCCGTATTTTGTTGGTGTTTGTAGTCGATGATGTTGTTGAGGGCACGCGTGTCGGAGAATTTGTAGTTCTCGAGGGTGATGTTTGAGATGATTTTGTCGTCTGCGTAAATTTTCAAGTGACGAGGCGTGTGGGTGAAGTGAGTGCCCGTCATGTAGTCGTTGGCTTTTACGCCGAATCCTATTTCTCCCCAAGCCTTGATGTTGCCCGATGCTTGGAGTCTTCGGCCTTGACCCTTTACCATTGCCGAATTGAACCGTTTTTCCGTCAGACCGTTGATGGAACCACCATTCAGACCGTAAAGTTTAACAGCAAAAATACGAGGGTTTTTGTTGTCTTCAAAATGGAAATATTTGTTGAGTTTCAATGGATTCAACATGTATTGGTCTTCTACCGTGCGAATTTCGAAATGAAGGTGAGGACCTGCCGAGGCACCCGTGTTTCCTGACAGAGCGAAGAGTTCCCCCTTCGTTACGGGATACTCATTAGGCTCTAACGTGAAGTCTATTTCGTAACTCTGCTTAGCATATTGCTTGGCTTTGACGATAGAGTCCAACTTGGGAACAAAACCGTTCAGGTGTGCGTATAAGGACATACATCCGTTGGCGTGGGTGATGTAGGCCAATTTTCCGTAACTACGGGCAGAGATGGTGATGCGGGAGACATATCCCTTGTCTATGGCGTATATGGGCGTGTTTTCGCCGTTTAGCGTTCTGAAGTCGAGACCGCCGTGGAAGTGGTTTCTACGAAGTTCGGCGTAACTGCCGCTTAGCGTTGTGTTTGTTTTGAGGGGGGACACAACTTCCCAATTCTCCAATTGGCAGAGACCATTCGTCGTTGCCACTGAAAGAGCAGCCATCAATGCTATAATGAACTTTCTCATCTTTCCCATTTGTTTATGATGCGTTGTAATGATGGTTCAACCATACCTTGCATCGTCATCCGTTTTAATCTCATCAAAATTCTCTCCAAAAATACAAAAAATGGCTGGCTTTAGTTGCTTTTCTTCCCTTGATAGATTAAAAACACGTAAAATTTTAATTTTGTTAAGTTTTATTTTCATATATAAACTCGTTTTTGGTAGTTTATTTATAATTTTGCATTCCGAAAGGGGCGGAGAGGTTTCCGCAACACTTTTAAGAGAGAAAAAGAAACAAATAAAAATTAATAAAAAAAAGAATCATGAAAAAGTTGCTTTTATTCTTTTTGGCTGCTGTGTCGTATGTAGTATCGACTTCGGCTGCTGACAACGTTGGAGCAAAGGCTCCTGAAATTTCTTTCGACACTTTGGTTCACAACTTCGGAACATTCCCTGAAGAGACTGGAAAGGTGTCTTGTACTTTTACCTTTAAGAATACAGGTGCTGCAGACTTGGTTTTGCAAAAGGTGAAGGCTTCTTGTGGTTGTACTACTCCAGAGTGGACAAAGACTCCAGTTGCACCAGGTGAGACAGGTACTGTGATTGCTACATATAACGCAAGTGGTCGTCCAGGCGCATTTACAAAGACAATTACTGTAACCTCTAATGCAGGTGACAAGAGATTGACTATCAAGGGTGAGGTTATCCCTAAGGCTCAAAAGATCGAGGATCAATATCCTATTGATTTCGGTAGTTTGCGTTTGAAGAAGAAGCATGTATATATGAACAATGTTAACTACAATGACGGTAAGACAGAGCGTGTTCAAGTGGTTAATAATTCAAATGCAGATATGGCTATCTCATTCAAGAATGTTCCAAGTTACATCGAAATCAAGTCGGCTCCTGAAAAGTTGAAGGCTGGCGAGAAGGGTACAATCGACGTGACAATCAAAAAGGATGCTGGCGAATGGGGTTCTATCTCTGACGACATTGAGGTGCTTGTTAATGGCAAGAATGTTGTCAAGGAGGGTAAGAATGCAGTTCTTTCTGTTCACGGTAATATCCAAGAGAATTTCTCTTCAATGACAGCAGAGGAGAAGGCTAACGCTCCAGTTGTTAAGGTGGGTAACGTTATCAAGTTGGGCGAGTTGAAGGCTGACACTAAGAAGACATTCAAGTTCACTGTAGCAAACGACGGTAAGAGCGACTTGATCATCCGCAAGGCAACGGCTGATAGCAAGGCTATCGTATTGTCTGCCCCTTCTAAGGGCATCAAGCCAGGTAAGAAGGCTGACATCAAGTTGACTATCGATACTAAGGGATTTGCAGCAGGTGACTTTACTAACCGTGTCACTTTGATTACAAACGATCCTAACAACAAGGGTATTTCTGTATTGCAAATCAATGGTCAAGTTAAGTAATCTTTGGCTTGATTAAATAAATACTTGAAGGGCGGTCGTCGTGTGCGATTGCCCTTCTTTTTCATTTGTCGATTCTCTGAGATGTCAATGACGGCATCTTGTTAATCAATCCCCTTTGTAATATGAATAGGCTTCGTTTTCTTTCTTTGCTACTCCTTGTTTTTCTCGTTTCCTGTTCGCGAAATGAGTCGTATGTTATTCATGGAGACTTGCGTTTCGTGAATGCTTCTCGTGCTTATTTGTTGGAACAGGATGAGTTGGGCGAGTTGGTTGTCCGTGATAGTACCTCCATACGAGGGGGCGTGTTCTATTTCCGTGGACGTGTTAAGTCGCCTACGATGATGTATGTGCAAGTGGGAAAGAGGCATCCGATTGATGTGCTTGTTGAGAATACGAAGATTAAGATGACGGGTTCTATTCTTTTGCCCGATGAAATCAAGGTGAAGGGTTCGCGTTCGCATAACGAGTTTGTTGTGCTGCAAAAGGAGATGATGAAATTGAAGGACGAACATAGTCTTTTGCTGATAGAACTGACGAACGCCAAGAAGCAAAATAACGTCAATCGAGTGAAGACGTTGACCAAACAGTACAATGAGGCTTCGGAAAAGCTATTGGCCTATACGCAGCGTTTTGTGGCTGGCAATCCGACGTCGGTTGGTGCAGCCTATTTCGTCTGTATGTTGATGCAGTATTTCGATGTCTCTAAATTGAAAGATATTATTCTTTCCTTTGATTCCTCTATCGCCGATAACCAATACGTCCGGTTTTTGAATGAGGAGTTGGCTTTGAATCAGAAGTTGAGCGTTGCCTCTGAAGCCCCGGAATTCTTTTTGCCCACGTTGGACGGAGATACGGTTTCGTTGGCCAATTATCAAGGACAATATGTTTTTATTGATTTTTGGGCGTCGTGGTGCGAACGGAGTGCAGAGCGCCGTGATCGTATAGCAAAGTCGTACGAAAAGTATAAGGGAATGGGATTCAACGTGTTGGCGGTCTCTTTGGATAGGGAAGAGGAAGCATGGAGCAAAGCGGTTGAGCAGAAGGTGTATGGCTGGAAAGAGGCTTCTGATCTGTTGTATTGGGAAAGCCCTATTTCGAAAGTATATCGTGTCCACCAAATCCCTTATGGTGTTTTGATAGGTCCTGATGGAAGAATCATATCTATTAATCCACGTCGATACATGTTGGAGGCGAAATTGTCCAATATATTTGGATATTGAATTTATAGAGGCCCCCTTTTTTTGTGTTTTGAAGATTAAAGGTTAATTTTGTTGTAAATATTGGAATTTTTAGATGGATGAAGTCATAAACATACTGATGGGAAAGGACTTCCCGATGTTGGCCTCTTTGTTGATGGGGTTAGTGGTCTCGATTAGTCCTTGTACGTTGGCTGCCAATGTCTCGGCTGTCTCCTTTTTGACCAAGGAGGGTTCGTCGGAGCAGAACGCGGTTCGGCTTTTCCTTCGAGGTCTCATTTACACGTTGGGAAGGACGGCGGCGTATGCTTTGTTGGGTATTCTGCTTTTCTATTTCACCAGTGGTACCGATTTCGGTGCAGAGGTGCAATATTGGGTAGGACTCTTGGCTGGTCCTCTATTCATCTTGATTGGATTGGTTATGTTGGATGTCATTCATGTCCATGGTTTTGCCGATAAGTGCATTGCCCGTTTCAACTTGAAAAAGCGTGTGCCTACTTGGCGAAGCGCTTTCTTGGTGGGCTTTCTTTTGGCATTTGCCTTTTGTCCATATTGTGCGTCGGTCTATTTCGGCTTGATGTTGCCGTTGGCGCTTTCACTTCCTAAGGTGGGCTTGTTTTTGCCCATTCTATTTGCGATAGGAGCAGCCGTCCCAGTGCTTTTCATGTCGTGGATTTTGGCGTACAGCATAAAAAGTTTATCCAGTTGGTATGATAAATTCTCCAAGTTTGAATTGTGGTTCAGACGAGGGTTGGGATTGCTTTTCGTGGTCTCTGGATTGCTTTTCATTTTTGAATATTTCTTTGATTAACAAATAAAAAAGTATAAGATATGAGATTGTCATTAGTAATGCTTTTTTCTTTCGTCTCCTTGCTGGCTTCTGCCAAAGGAACGATGACTTGGGAAGAGTCCACGGAGTATGATTTCGGAAAAGTGGAGTTTGGGTCAGGTCCGGTATATCACCGTTTTGTTTTCAGAAACGATGGTAAGGAACCTCTTTTGATTAGAGATGTTGTCGCTTCATGTGGTTGCGTTTCAGCAGGTTGGACAAAGGCGCCTGTTGCCGTTGGCGATACGGGTTCCGTTTTTGTCAGATATAAGAACAATGTGAGCGGTGTGTTTCATAAGACGGTCAAGGTGGTTTCTACCGCTAAAGGCGCCAAGAAAACATCGTTGGTTATCAAGGGTGAGTCTGTCAAAAAGTAACGGTTTGACCTATGGAGACAATAAAGGAGTATATGAAGTTGATGCGTTTGCCTAATGTGCTGCTTATCGCATCGGTTCAGATGATGATCTATTTTTTCGTGTTGAGACCCGTCTTGTCTCAATATACCTTGGAGCCTGCCATGCCCGTGGCCGACTTCTATTTGTTGGTGCTTTCCATTGCCTTTATTTCGGCGGGCGGTTATGTCATCAACGACTATTTCGATATGCGCATCGATGAACTGAATAAGCCATTGACGCGTGTTGTGGGCCGAACGTTGACGAAGCGACAAGCTATGGTCTGCTACCAAGTGGTGTCGGCAATCGGTATGTTGTTGGGTACTCTATTGTGTTTCAAAACGCATTCGTTTACCTATTTCTTCGTCTATGTGATGTTCCTGGGGTTGCTTTGGTTCTATTCCTCTTCGTATAAGAGGCAGTTCGTCTTGGGCAATTTTATCGTTGCATTCTTGATGGCCATGGTGCCGTTCATTGTCGGCTTGTTCGAGTTGCGTTATATGACGGTAGTGTACGAGCCATCGGACGATGGTAATTTCATAGCCTACTTGGTATTATCATGGACAGGCGCCTTTGCGGCTGTTGCCTTCTTATGGACGTTCGTTTATGAAGTGGTGAAAGATATGGATACAGAAAAGGGCGATAGGGAATTGGAATGTCATACATTTGCCGTCGTTTGGGGATTTGAGCGGACGAAGATATTGTTGTATGCCTGCCTTGTCGTGGCGTTGACCGTATGCGCATATTTTGTGCTTTGCCTTTCTCCGTTGGAAGGATCTTTGGGCTGGCGCTATTTCCTTTGTGCCATTGTCGTCACTTCGGGTTATTTCGTCTATTCGTTGGCCAAAGCAAATTCAAGGATGGATTATCGCTTTACGGCAAGTTTGGCCAAAGCAATCCTCTTCTTGTCGATGGCTTTTGCATTTATTGTTTATTACGAATGCCAAGTTTGATGCAGTTCGGAAAGTTTTGATGCAATAAAACGATGCCTCTGTCTGTCGAAAAGACTTGCAGAGGCTTCTTTTTTTTATTTTGTATTGAATAAGCGGGAAAAAATTTGTGCTTTATTGAAATATTGTATAAATTGCAAGAGAATTAGAGTGAATTATGCTCGATTCTATGGTAATGTGTAATTAAGAATAGATTTTGAAATGAAAATAGGATATTATTTAGTTCTTTCGTTGCTTTGTCTCTTTTCTTTGGCGGATATGAGTGCTAAGGAGAAGGACAAGCCTACACTTTTTTCAAGGGAGTATAGATCAAAGGGCGATACTCTTCGTTATCGTATTCTTTACCCGGAAGGATATAATAAGGATGATAAGAAGACGAAGTATCCGCTTGTTGTCTTTTTGCATGCTGAGACGGAGAATGGATCGGATAATCAATCCCAATTAAAGTATGGATCGTCTCTGTTTTTGAATCCGGAAATGCGTCACTTCTATAAGGCTATTGTGATTTTCCCACAATGTCCGGTAGGCGACCAGTGGGCTGAATTTAAGAAAGATGAGATGACAGGCAAATATAGTGTGCCTATTGATCCTTTCCAGACGAAATCGGCAACGGTGTTGTCTCGTATGATAGATCATTATTCGAAGAAGTCGATAGTGGATTCTGACAAGATATATTTGGTCGGTATTTCAGCGGGAGGAATGGGTGTGTTGGATTTGGCTGCTCGCGACCCAAAGAATTTTGCGGCGGTTGTCTCTATAGGCGGTGCAATCCATTCAGAAAGGATGAAGTCGTTGAAGAAAACGCCGATTCGTCTTTACCACGGAGCCGCAGACTCTACAGTGTCCGTGTCATATTCGAGAGATGCCTACTATGAGTTGAAGGCGAACGGATCGAAAGATGCCGAAATCATTGAATATTCGGACAAAGGCCACTCTTGTTGGCGAGAGGCAATGAGTTCTTCCGATTTCTTGAAATGGATTTTTGCTCAAAGTAAGTAAAGGGGAAGTTTGTAACTGATTTATAGGAACTTCTAATTTGAGGAACCCCCTATAGATAAATGTAACTATTCATATAGCCATGTCTTCGGTTGGAGGCATGGCTTTTTTTTAGGGTTGGTGTCAATGTTGGCAATCGTAACTTTATAGGCCTTTTTGAGAAGCATAGTAGATGATAAACTTCGACTCGAATTTCAATTTGTAATTGGTTCTCTGAAATCTAACAGGAGGAAAAAAATAGGTAATTATATACTATATTATACCCGGAACCATAACAATACCTTATAGTGTATAGTCTTCTATATTATTCAGTAAACATTAAATAGAATTCTTTAATTCATTTAGAAAACGATTCCAATATTCAAGAGACTTTTGAATTGGTTCAAAACCATAAGAATGTCTGTCTCCTTTTATTTTGATATAATATGCATTCGTAATTACATCCATAAACATTCTTCCCGATAACTTTGCCCCATTCTTCATGAATATTGTTCCACAAACAGTGAATTTTGAGTTTGTTTGAATCATGTCTTCAACCCAAAATTCTATGACAACATCTACCCCTTGGTAATTGATTACAAAAGAGAAAGGTTTGTTCTTGAATGCACTTAGCATCATATAAAGTGATTGTGCGTCCATTTCTGCTACTTGTTTTAATGTTGGTTCTGTCGGTCTACCAGAAGGTATTGTTGGATTGCCCATGACACTTGATTTTGCGGAATCTCTTCCATGCTTAACAATAATGTTTCTTTGTTTGCCTGTTACTTCGTCAATAGCCTCTGTTATGACCTGTTTTACTATTCTATTTAAAACACTTTCTGTTAATCTTACTATCTGTTTCATTCTTGAATCAATATTTGTCTATAAATATCAATCCAAAGGCAAAAGTATAAGAACTTTTTTAATCTCTATGCTATTTATATGTGTAAATAACTAAAACAAAAACATTTTTTAGAATATGAAACAAAGAATTAGACTCACAGAGGGCCAACTCAATAGGGTGATTAAGGAATCTGTAAAAAGAGTTTTGAATGAGATAAGTGTAGATACAGCAATTTCTGCACATAAAAGAGCACAACGTGATATGGATAATGCTGAATTTCGTTGGGATGATTATGATGCTGCTGATAAATATGAGAAACGTCAAAGACAAGCAGATACATTTGCTAAATACGCACAAGATAATGGAGCACAATACTATCCATACGGACTAATTGGATGGTATCAAGATGATAGTGATGGTGTTTTTGACCATTCTGAGGTTGTATTTAGCGATTCTATTGATGATGTGCCTGATGATGGCTATGGTATATACGCATTAACAAGAGAAGGAAAAGATACATATGAGCAATGGAAGGAAGATGCTTCTGCCGGATACGATTTATGTAATGGTAGAGCAAAAGGCCTTGCTCGTAGTATAGGTTCTTCAGAATGGAAAATATGGGATTATCTGACATCAGACAGTTCACTTGCGAGAAAAATACAATATTAAGCAGCATAGCACAACACAAACTCCCTATTAGGTTTAACCAACCCGATAGAGGAATGGAACATTTGGCTGAATCGTTCTGATTCAGCCATTTTTCTTGTATTCCATTGTGGTCTAAATGTATATAATTACCAAAAAATAAAAAGAATGCAAAGTTTCTCAACTTTACATCAGAAATTGCCTTATCCCTATTGTTTTTTTATTTAACTTTGTAGCAAAATATGTGCTAATGGAAGCAGAAAAAGAGGGTAATGTAATGACGTATGCAATGTGGGGAGGCCTCTATTTAGGAGGTTGGTACATTGTTCGTGACCTGATTGAACTTGGCATATATACAAATCTTGTCTCGTTTTCAGGACTTTGCTTGCTCTCGTTGCTTACGATGGTTTCGTTGGCGGTGACTTTGTACCTCTTGATGAGGAGTACGAATGTTTACAAAAGCGAATGCTTGAAAGCGGATGTGTCGTATTTCAAGGTTTTGAACTATGGCTTTTGTTTTTTCTTTTTCGCTTCCATGATTTATGCTGTGTATATTTTTCTGGTTCTGGCTTTCTTCAAACCCGATTTGATAGCGTGTCAGAAAGATTTTATAGATGTGGTACTTCAACAGGTGCCAGCAGAAGACGAAGCGTCACAAAATATGATGATATCGGTAAAGGATATCTTCGACAAGCAATTTGCTTTGTTGATGGGAATCACGCCGAAAGATTTTGCGATGAATGCTTTGTTTGACGGAACAACACTGGGCTTTTTCTTGTGTCTTGTTACGTCTATCTTTTTAAGTAAAAAAACAAAAGAATAGGTTGCGCTCAGGCGTGGACTTAGAAAAGAATATAACATGGATATATCAGTTATCGTTCCATTATATAATGAAGAGGAATCGTTGCCCGAACTATACGCGTGGATTAGTAGGGTGATGGCAGCCAACAACTTTTCGTATGAAGTCATCTTTGTGGATGATGGAAGTGTTGATGGCTCATGGAAGATCATTTCAGATTTGTCTGCAGAACATCCGGAAGCGAAGGGAATTAAGTTCCGTCGCAATTATGGTAAATCGGCTGCGTTGTATTGTGGCTTTGATAGGGCAGAAGGTGACGTAGTCATTACTATGGATGCTGATTTGCAGGATAGTCCTGACGAAATACCTGAACTTTACAAGATGATTATGACCGATGGTTATGATTTGGTATCAGGTTGGAAGAAAGTGCGTTACGACTCCAAATTGGCGAAGAACTTACCGTCTAAATTGTTCAATGCTACCACAAGGGCTATTTCTGGCATTAAATTGCATGATTTCAACTGTGGTTTGAAGGCTTACCGTAGAAATGTGGTTAAGAGCATTGAAGTTTACGGAGAGATGCACAGATATATTCCTTATTTGGCCAAGAATGCAGGTTTCAAGAAGATAGGAGAGAAGGTGGTTATTCACCAAGCAAGAAAATATGGTACATCAAAGTTCGGTTTGAACCGATTCTTCAATGGCTATTTGGATTTGCTCACATTATGGTTCCTCTCAACTTTCGGCAAAAAACCGATGCATTTTTTCGGTTTTGTCGGTAGTTTGATTTTCTTTTTGGGATTGATCTCTGTATGTACCGTTGGGGGCATTAAACTTTATCATTTGGTAAATGGTATGCCTGCTCCGTTGGTGACGGATAGCCCATATTTCTATTTGGCTCTTACGTCTATGGTTATTGGTACGCAGTTGTTCTTGTCAGGATTTGTGGCGGAGTTGGTTTCCCGCAACGCATCAGAAAGGAATGATTATAAACTGGAGGAAACAAAGAATTTGTAATAAGATAAGAGTATGCAAACATTTCTTGAAATATTGAAGATTACCATCCCGGGGTTGTTGGTCTTGTTGGCCGCTTATTATGTCTTGGATGGAATGTTGAAGAATGAGGAGAGACGTCGTTTCTATGAAACGAAACTTGCCGCTTCAAAGGTCTTGAGCCCAATACGATTGACGGCATACGAGCGTTTTGCTCTCTTTTTGGAGAGAATCAACCCTGAATCTTTGGTTATCAGAGTAAGCCAGCCTGGCATGACGGCGGTTGATTTGCATGTCGCATTGCTTGCTACTATTCGCGAGGAGTTTGAACATAATGTCTCTCAGCAGATATATATCACTCCCGAGTTGTGGATGGTCATCAAGAATGCCAAAGAAAGTTTAATTCAATTTATCAATACATATTCGGCAAAGGTGCCTGATGGCGTGCCTTCTATTGAGTTGTCAAAGGTCTTGATAGAATCTTATAATTCAATGGAGAGTTCTCCTATTGATATGGCATTAAGCCTTTTGAAGAAAGAAGTCAAAGCGTTTTAATGTGGTATAGGATGGAGACGATGAAGGTGATTGAAAAGCGTTGTTCGGTGAGAAGTTATTCTGCTGAACCCGTGGAACAGTTTAAGGTGGACGCCATGTTAGAGGCTTTGCGTCTTGCGCCTTCTGCTGTCAACCGTCAGCCATGGCAAGTGTTTGTCGTGCAGAACGAAGAGGGCCGAACCGGCATTCAAGCGTCGTATGACAGAGATTGGTTTCGTAGCGCACCCTTGTATTTTGTCTTGTGTGGCAACCATGCAGAGTCGTGGAAACGTGCAGACGGGAAGGATCATTGCGATATAGATGTTGCCATTGCCGCCGAGCATTTGATTCTGGAGGCGACAGAGTTGGGATTGGGCTCTTGTTGGGTGTGCAATTTCAAGGCTGATGTTTGTCGTGAGACGCTTAAACTCACAGATGATAATTTGGAGCCGGTCGTCATTATTCCTGTAGGTTATCCTTCGGATGTCCAAGTTTGGGACACGAACGAGAAGAAGCGTAAACCTATGTCGGATATTGTCAGTTATTTGTAATTCGAAAAATAGAAAGAGATGCGTATAGCAAAGGTGAAACATAGGTTGTGCGGTGTCATAGGAGCATTGCTTTTAGGGGCTTCATTCCTTTTTGCAGGCTCTGTCTTAACCTCATGTGACAATCAACACTGTGACGAGCCAATGTATTCTCCGATAGGTATTTCTTGCCGATCAGAGATGGATAGGTTGTCGAAATATACCCTTTTGCGATTGTCGCTTGTCCCTCTTGGTACGGATACAATTTTAACGGATATCGGTAGCGAGCAATTTTATCTTCCGTTGAATTCAAGCGCTACGCAGACGAAATATGTCTGGTGTATGTTGCCAAGGGAGTATGATGCGGTGGAGGTCTCTACAGATACGGTCTGGCAAGACGATGAAATATTGGAAGTCAAATACAATATTGGAGGCGAGTCTTTGTCGCTTTTGAAGGCTCAGGCAGATTTGCTTCTTTTCTCGGATAGTTCACTTTATTACAATTATGGTGGAGTTTTGGCCAAACCGATAGTAGATACATTGAATATCTCTTATGAGGCTATCCATGAATTCGTTTCTGGAGAGTGCGGTTATCGTACGGCTTATGAATTGAAGAGTGTTGACTTCACTCACGGAGTGGGCGAGGTGGTTGTAGAACGCGATTTGGTAACGAACAAGTATAAAGAAAATCATGTTAACATATATATGTCGATTTATTAGTCTGGTGATGCTTTTGCTTGTATCTACTCCCGTTTTTTTTTTTTTTTTTTGCAAGGCAAAGAAGGTCGATGAGAACAAGCGGCTCTTCTATGGCGTCTATGTGGATTATGATTTGGGTGACCTTCTCATGACTGCTGTTGAGACTCAACGTTTCGGCATGAATTCATCGGTTATCGTGGATCTTCAGCACTTCATTTATCCGGCTTTTGAGTTAGGATATGCTACTTATGATGCTGCGCCTGACTATTCGTATGATAATACGGGCACAGGTGTGCAGACCTCCGGAGTGAAGTATGATTTGAAGGGAATGTATTATAAGATTGGTGCCAACATAAATCTCTTGGAGAAGGACTATTCAAAGAAGTTGACTCCATATGGGTTTGTGGGTGTGCGCTATGCCATCGCTCCAAGTTACGAGTACGAGATTTCGGGCTTCAAGACCGATGCTTCTATGTGGGCGGGCGATTCGGAGTATGTACCGGCACAGAAGGGTAATACCACGGCTCAATGGGCAGAATTTGTCGCTGGCGTGAATACACCAATCTTTAAGGGGTTCTGCATGGGTGCAGAATTACGATACAAAGGCTTTCTTTACATAAAGAAGGTAAGGGATGGAAATCACATCATTAATCAGTCTTACGCGCCCGGTTATGGGGATTCGGAAGATGGTTCGTGGGGTTTCAGATATACGATTAGTTATTTTTTCCATTAATATAAATTGCATATAACAATGGTTGATATGAAGACGCTAGATCGTGCTGCTGACAATATTAGAATATTGACTGCGGCGATGGTCGAGAAAGCAAAATCCGGACACCCAGGTGGAGCTATGGGTGGTGCCGATTTCATCAACGTACTTTATTCTCAGTTCTTAACGTATGATCCAGCCGATCCAAAGTGGATTAACAGAGACCGCTTCTTTTTGGATCCTGGACACATGTCTCCAATGCTTTATTCTGTCCTTTCTTTGGCTGGAAAGTTTGGCATGGAGGATATCAAGCAATTCCGTCAGTGGGGTAGTATTACTCCTGGACACCCAGAAGTTGACTTTGAAAGAGGTATTGAAAATACATCAGGACCATTAGGTCAAGGTCATACAATGGCTGTCGGTGCTGCTATCGCAGAGCGTTTCCTTTGCGCTCGCTTTGGCGAATGGATGAGCCATAAGACGTATGCCTTCATTTCTGATGGAGGTATCCAAGAGGAAATTTCTCAAGGCGCTGGACGTATTGCAGGCACATTGGGTTTGAGCAACCTGATCATGTTCTATGACTCAAACAACATTCAGCTTTCTACGAAAGTGGACGAGGTCTCCAACGAGGACATCGCAATGAAGTACAAGGCATGGAACTGGAATGTGATTTCAATTAATGGTAATGATGCTTCTCAAATCATTGATGCTTTGAAGAAGGCTAACGAGGAGACCAAGCGCCCTACTATCATTATAGGTAACACATTGATGGGTAAGGGCTGTTTGAAGACGGATGGCACAAGCGGCGAAAATTTGGTTTCTACGCACGGCCAACCATTGTCTAAGGCGGGTATCGATATTCCTGCCACAATCAAGAACTTGGGCGGTAATCCTGATGATCCGTTCCAAATCTTCCCAGACGTGGCTGCCCTTTATGAACAACGCAAGGCTGAGTTGGCTAAGATCGTTGCAGAGAAGAAGGCGGCTCAAGCAGAATGGGCTAAGAAAAATCCAGAGTTGGCGAAAAAGTTGGAGATGTTCTTCAGCGGTAAAGCTCCTGAAATTGACTACTCTAAGATTGAACAAAAGGCTGATCAGGCTACTCGTGTAGGTTCGGCTACTGTTTTGAAGACGCTTGCTAAAGAGGTGGAGAATATGATTGTCGCTTCTGCCGACTTGTCTAACTCAGACAAAACAGACGGATTCTTGGCAAATACTCACCCATTGAAAAGCGGTGACTTTACGGGCGCATTCCTCAATGCCGGCGTTTCTGAGTTGACGATGGCTTGTATCATGAACGGTATCGCTCTTCACGGAGGAGTTTACGCTGCGTGTGGTACATTCTTCGTATTCTCGGATTATATGAAGCCTGCTTATCGTATGTCCGCCTTGATGCGTCTTCCTGTCAAGTATATTTGGACGCACGATGCATTCCGCGTAGGTGAGGATGGCCCTACACACCAACCTATCGAGCAAGAATTCCAAGTTCGCTTGTTAGAGCACGTCAAGAACCATAAGGGTAAGAATAGTATGTTGGTACTTCGCCCTGCTGATGTCGAGGAGACTACTGTTGCATGGAAGATGGCCATGGAGAATGTTGACACTCCAACTGCATTGATTCTTTCTCGTCAGAATGTAAAGAACTTGCCTTCTGAGGGTAAGCGCTATGAGGACGCCCTTCAAGCACAGAAGGGAGCATATATTGTGAAAAAGGCAAAGGGAACTCCTGATGTCGTTTTGGTGGCAAGCGGTTCTGAGGTTTCGACTTTGTTCGAGGCAGCAGCTTTGTTGGAAGAACGTCAAAAACTTAATATTCAAATCGTTTCTGCTCCGTCAGAAGGTTTGTTCCGTACACAATCAGTTGCATATCAACAAGAGGTGTTGCCTGATGCTGCGCCTAAATTTGGTTTGACGGCTGGTATGCCATTGACGCTTATCGGTTTGGTGGGCGTAAATGGTCGCACTCATGGTTTGAACCATTTTGGTAGTTCTGCTCCATACACAGTTCTCGATGAGAAGTTCGGTTTCAATGCCGAGGCTGTTTATGCACAAGTGTGTGATATGTTGAAGCTCTAATTGATGCTTTGATTTGATATAGGAGGCCCATGACTGTATGCTCTCAGTTATGGGCTTTCAATTTTTCGTTTTCAATAGAAGAAGTTATGATCGACCAAACGATTTTTAAGGATAAGAAAGTGGCGTATAAGACCCTGGGCTGCAAGTTGAATTTCGCTGAGACTTCAACCATTGCACGTTCGTTGGAGGACGTGGGTTTTCGTACGGCCAAACCAGGCGAAGTGGCTGATGTTTGTATTATCAATACCTGTTCGGTGACGGAGGTGGCAGATAGGAAAGATCGTCAGGCAATAAAACAGATGCGTTCGCAGCATCCCGGTGCTTATATCGTCGTCATTGGTTGCTATGCGCAGTTGAAACCAGAGGAGATCGCCAAAATTGAGGATGTCGATTTGGTGTTGGGTATGCAACATAAATTTGAGGTGGTCAAACATCTTCTTTCTTTGGAGAAGGAGCAGGAGACAAAGATGTACCATACAGAACGAAAGGACATTAGTGTCTTCTTCCCCTCATGTACACAAGGCGATCGTACACGCTTTTTCTTGAAGGTGCAGGATGGTTGTGATAACTTCTGTTCTTATTGTACCGTGCCGATTGCGCGCGGCCGAAGCCGTAATGGCTCGATAGCCGATACTGTTGCACAGGCTACACAGGCAGCCGCATCTGGAGCCAAGGAGATTGTCATTTCTGGAGTTAATATTGGTGATTTTGGAAAATCTACGGGAGAGACCTTCTTTGATTTGGTCAAAGCGCTGGATACGGTGGAAGGCATTGAACGCTATCGCATCTCTTCCATTGAGCCAGATTTGCTCACGGACGAAATTATTGAATTTTGTGCTCGGTCAAAGAAATTTGTGCCGCATTTCCATATCCCATTGCAGTCGGGTTGTGATGAGGTGCTTGCCTTGATGAAGCGTCACTATAAGCGTCAACTCTTCGCCGATAAGGTGAATGCTGTGAAGCGGTTGATGCCAGAGGCATTTATTGGGGTGGATGTAATCGTCGGAACGAACGGAGAAACGGAGGCGTATTTTCAAGATGCCGTGTCGTTCTTGGAATCGTTGGATGTTTCGCAACTTCATGTGTTCTCCTATTCAGAACGACCTAATACGCAGGCTTTGAAAATAGCGGGTAGGGTGCCGGCTCAAAAGAAGAAGGAGCGGAGTGACCTCTTGCATGCCCTTTCAGAGAAAAAGCGTTTAGCGTTTTATGAATCTCAGCAAGGCAAGATGATGACTGTCCTTTGGGAGGACAAACGTTCGGGCGGTAAAATGCATGGTTTCACGGAGAATTATATTCGTGTCGAGGCCGATTTTGACAAAAGCAAGGTCAATACGATAACAGAAGTTCGTTTGGGAAGATTCACGGAAGACCGTTCCGCTTTGGTGGCAGAATAATCCGGGATGAAATAAGGCAGATCAAGTCTCAAAGAGTTAAAAAGAGGGTGTATCGCAACTTTATTAGTTTTGATACACCCTCTTTTCTGATCGTTGTTAATTTATTTGTTTGTAGTTGTAGTTCTGTCAGAGTTTGCACCTTTGTTTTGTACTAACTTTAAGAGTTCGAATTTGAAATCCCTTTCAGCCATTTGCATTTTGTATATTTTGCTTTCAGGGATTATTTCTCTGAACATTTCGTAGTACCATTTGGTGGCAAGCGCACGATTGACTCTTCCGTTGACGAAATTATCGTTTATTTTTTTGTATTCCTCTTCCGTCATTTTGCTTTTTGCCTTATAGTCGAAGTCGTTGAATGGGCTCTCTTCGAAAGTGTAATATCGTTCCGTAATATATTTCTTATATATAGGAACGAATTTCTCGGCTTCCTCTGGCGTTAGATCCATTTTTTCGATAATAAAAGTTGCCTTCTTTTCGATAGAAGCTTTGACTTTTTCGTCGTCCGGCTTTTCAGCGTATGAAGCAATGCTGGCAAAAGCGAATGTTAGCAATAAAATGACTCTTTTCATTCTTCTTCTGAAAATAAGTAATCAATAATAGACTCGTCCTCCAAGTGAGAGTAGAGCACTTTTGTTTCAACGCCATTGATCTCTTCAGGAACTTGCTCGGCGGCTAATGCCAAATTGTTCTTGCTGACGAAGACGGTTTGGATGGCACAAACTAAGACTGCAACCGAAGCGGCGGTGTAGAGTAATGGTCTGATCATCGACCTGAAAGATACGACTTTGGCTTCTTCTTTCTCCTCGATTACTTTTTGTACCGAAGAGTCGAGACTCTCAAAGTAGCCTTCAGGAACTTTGAAAGGACTCTTTTGCCCTTTCAATGAATCTAATATGTTGCTTTTAGTTTCCATTGCCTTAAAACTTTAAAGTAATACGATTATGGTTTTACTATATGACTACTTTTTTGGGAAAAGGTTTAATCCTCCATTAAAATAAAATTCTCAATTTTTTTCACGGCGTGATGGTAGGAGGCTTTTAGCGCGCCGACAGACGTGCCGAGTATCTCTTCCATCTCTTCGTATTTCTTGTCTTCGAAGTATTTCATATTGAACACCATACGTTGTTTGGGTGGCAAGGAAAGTATTGCTTTTTGGAGTTTGATTTGAGCTTCGTCGCCTTCGAAATATTCGTCGCTGGCAAGATTTTGCACCATTGTGTCTTCCAGATCCGTCATGTTGTTGGCGTTTTTTAACTCGGCGCGCGCCAAAAAGGAGAATGTTTCGTTGATGGCAATTCGGTATATCCATGTGGAAAACTTAGAATCGCCACGAAAATTCTTTAACCCGTTCCATGCGTTTAGGAGGGTGTTTTGGAGGATGTCGTTGGCATCGTCGTGAGACAATACCATTTTACGAATCAGCCAGTAAATTTGTTCCTGATGTTTTTTTATCAGTAGCGAAAATGCCTGAGCCTTTGTCGATTCGTCTTTCAGTTGTTTGATTAAGTCAGATTCTTGCATCCTTCGTTTGTTGTAATTTTTAGGTAAATGTAAGCAAAAATGTAATGAAATGCAAGTGTGTGCTATAAAAATCAATGAACTCTTCGTTTTTTTTCTATTGGATTCTTTCTTTTTGTTTGACCGGAAATCGTCGAAGAAGTAAGAAACAATGTGGGTTGTGTTTCCAAAATGGTCGTAAGTCGGGAGAAAAATGACAAAATGGAAACTACCTGCGAAAAAATCTTGTAAAGATGTATCAATTAATTCCCGTTTGCTTTTATTATGTTGTTTAACTTTTTTATCTTTGTGTGATATTTTAGGTATTCTTGATATAGATTAAAATAGTATGCTTACAGTAGAGAAGATTGGCGGGACTTCCATGTCTCAGTTTAAAGATGTACTAAATAACATTATTATCGGCAAGAGAAAGCTTGGGTCTTTCACTTCGGATGAAATGTACAACCGTATTTTTGTCGTTTCTGCTTACAATAATGTTACAAACTGGTTGTTGGAACACAAGAAGACTGGCGAGCCAGGAATTTATGTAAAGTTCTTGAATGATGAGGATTATGCAGGGGCTTTGGATGATTTGGCTCAAAAACTTATTGAAATAAACCGCACATTCGAAGATATCAAGTTGGACCAGAGATTGGCTGATGAATTTGTGTATGACAGAATCGCAAAGGCCAAGAATTATCTCTTCTCCATGCACAGTGTAGTCGCTTCTGGCTATGTTGACAAAAAGGATTTGTATTTGGCTGCTCGTGAGATCCTATCTTCTATCGGAGAGGCTCATTCTGCATTCAATTCAGTGAATATCATCCAAAATCATGGCATTAATGCTACATTCGTTGACCTTTGTGGATTCGATGATTCTGAATCGTTGACAATTGACCAACGTATTCATAAGGCATTCAAGGGCATTGATTTCGCAGATACACTTTGTGTTGCTACGGGATATACGAAGGGAACAGAGGGTATTATGAGAGCTTTTGACCGCGGTTATTCTGAGGTTACATTCTCTAAGATCGCCGTTGAGGTGAAGGCTGACGAGGCTGTTATCCACAAGGAGTTCCACTTGTCTTCTGCAGACCCTAAGTTGGTGGGTGCAGACAAGTCTATTCCTGTTGGCCGCACAAACTTTATGGTGGCAGACCAGTTGGCTGATGTAGGTATGGAGGCTATCCACCCTAAGGCATCTAAGCCGCTTGAATTGGCTGGAATCAACATCCGTATCAAGAATACATTTGAGCCAGAACACCCTGGAACATTGATCTCTAAGGATTATGTGGCAGAGAAGTCACGCATTGAAATCGTTTCTGGTACAGAAAAGGTTTTGGCGGTAGAGGTTCACGATCCAATGATGGTGGGTGAGGTCGGTTATGACTTGCGTGTGATGCAGGTGTTTAAAAAGCACGGCGTCAGCTACATTCTTAAGTCAACCAATGCAAACAGCATCACAATGGTTATCTGGGACAAGGCAAATGCCGAAGCGTTGTTGCAAGAGTTGAAGGAGACGTTCTATCAGGTGACGGTGAAGAAGGTGGCCATCGTATGTTGTATGGGTACAAACATTGCTCATCCTGGATTCTTGTGTAAGGCAGCAAAGGCATTGTTTGATAACCATATTAATATTGAGTGTTTCGCACAATCACTCCGTCAAGTGAATATGCAGTTCGTTATCGAGCGTAAAGATTATGCGGCTGCTATCGTTAGTTTGAATGAGGCTTTGTGTGTCAATAGTGACAAATAAGGACTAATATCTATACAGATAAGCAGTCTTCCTCTGCAAAAATGGAAGACTGCTTTTTTGGCTTGATAATGGTAATTGAGGCGAGAAATCCTTGATGATTGCATTCTGTGGATTGATAGACTTGAATTCCAGAATGTTAGGTTCGTACAAATTTAAAATAAAATAATAATTTAATTATGGCTGAGTTAATTAGAATTAAGCGAGGCTTGGATATAAAGTTGATGGGTAAGGCCGATATGAATTTCGGTAAGGCTGAACTTGCTACTTTGTTTTCCATTAGGCCCGATGATTTTCATGGAGTTAAGCCAAAAGTTGTAGTAAAGGAGGGCGATGCCGTTAAGGTGGGTACGGTCCTTTTCCACGACAAGGAAAATCCTGAAATGAAATTTGTCTCTCCTGCCAGTGGTACAGTTTTGGCTGTAAACAGAGGTGATAGACGAAAAGTGTTGGACATCCAAATCCAGTCAGACGGTGCATTTGCTTCTGAACCTTTCCAAAAGGTCGATCCAAGCACTTTGTCCGCTGATAAGGTGAAGGAGATTATGTTGGCTTCTGGCTTTTGGCCATTTATGAAGCAACGTCCTTATGATGTGGTTGCAGATCCTCGTTTTGCACCGAAGGCTATTTTCATCTCAGGTTTTGACACGGCACCTTTGGCTCCTGAATATGACTACATTTTGGAGGGAAAAGGTGAAGAGTTCCAATTGGGTGTTAATGCTTTGAAGAAGCTTACTACAGGTGCAGTTCACATTGGCATCAACATTGAGAATGCTTCAAAAGTGTACAAGGGAACAAAGGGCGTTGTGTTGCATGAGTTTGAAGGTCCTCACCCAACTGGTAACGTGGGCGTTCAAATCAACCACATTGATCCTATCAACAAGGGCGAGATCGTATGGTGCATCAACCCTCAGGATGTGGTTACTATCGGTACTGCATTCAAGAAAGGTGTGTATGACTTCTCTAAGATCGTCGTGTTGTGCGGCAGTCGTGTAAAGAAGCCTGCTTATTTCAGAACAACTTATTTCACTCAATTGTCAAGCATATTCGAAGGAAATGTAAACGAAGAAAGTGGAGCAGTGAGATATATCTCTGGTAACGTATTGACGGGCAGACAAATCGCTAAGGACGGATTCTTGGGCGCTTATGATTCTCAAGTGACTGTCATTCCGGAGGGTAACCAGTCTGAGTTCTTGGGTTGGATCATGCCTCGTATGAAGAAGTTCAGTGTCAATCGTTCTTACTTCTCTTGGTTGTTGGGCAGCAAAAAGGAGTATGATTTGGATACGAATATCAACGGTGGAGAGCGTGCTTTCATCATGTCGGGCGAGTATGAAAAAGTGTTCCCTATGGACATTTTGCCTGAGTCCTTGGTGAAGGCAATCATCGCTAAAGATATTGACAAGATGGAGCAATTGGGTATCTATGAGGTGGCGCCAGAAGACTTCGCGCTTTGCGAATTCGTATGTACATCTAAGATAGAGACTCAGCGTATTGTCCGCGAAGGTTTGGACTTCTTGCGTAAAGAGATGGCCTAAATAGAATTAGTAATATTTAAAACAGAAATAAATTGAAAGCGTTAAGGAATTTTCTCGACAAAGTGAAGCCGAACTTCGAGGAGGGCGGCAAGCTGGCGATGTTCCGTTCCGTCTTTGATGGTTTTGAGACATTCTTGTTTGTCCCAGGCACAACGGCGAAAACAGGAACACACATCCACGACTGCATTGATTCAAAGCGTGTGATGTCGATGGTCGTTATAGCTTTGATACCAGCATTGTTGTTTGGTATTTATAATGTTGGTTACCAACACAATTTGGTGACTGGTCAGGATATGACAGATTATGTCGGTATGGTGGTTTATGGTTTGGCTGCCGTATTGCCAAAGATTGTCGTTGCTTATGTAGTAGGTTTGGGTATTGAGTTCATCGTGGCTCAATGGAAGAAAGAGGAGATTCAAGAAGGATTCTTGGTTTCTGGTCTTCTTATCCCGATGATTGTCCCTGTCAACTGTCCATTGTGGATGTTGGCAGTTGCCACTGCATTTGCTGTTATCTTTGCCAAGGAGGTGTTTGGTGGTACAGGTATGAACATCTTCAACGTGGCTTTGATGACGCGTGCATTCTTGTTCTTCTCATATCCTACAGCCATGTCTGGTGATGCTGTTTGGATTGCAACTGACCCTATCTTGGGTATTGGTGGAGATGTAACGAATCTTGTTGATGGTATGACTGGTGCTACTGTTCTCGGCCAAGTTGCTGTGGCAGAGTCAGCTTTGCCTGTTTTGACAGATGCCGTTGGTAATCAGTTGTCCACTATGGATATGTTCATTGGTCTAATTCCAGGTTCAATCGGTGAGACAAGCAAGTTGGCAATCCTTATTGGTGCCGTTCTTCTATTGTACACGGGTATTGCAAGTTGGAAGACTATGCTTTCTGTGTTTGTCGGTGGTGGCGTTGTCGCTTATCTGTTCAACTTGTGTGGAGCTACTCCAATTATGAATTTGCCTTGGTATGAGCATCTTTTGTTGGGTGGTTTCTGCTTCGGTGCTGTCTTCATGGCGACCGATCCTGTAACATCTGCGCGTACGGAGTGTGGTAAGTATATATTCGGATTTTTGGTCGGTGCGGTAGCTGTTGTCATTCGTGTGTTGAACCCAGGCTTCCCAGAAGGTATGATGTTGGCCATCTTGTTGATGAACCTCTTCGCTCCACTTATCGACCACTTCATAGAACAATCTAACATCAGCCGTAGAATGAAGCGTGCAAACAAGGTGAATTAACTATTAAAGTAGAAGGAATATGAATACAAATAGTAATAGCTATACTGTAATATATGCAGCGGTGATGGTGGTCGTCGTGGCATTCCTCCTCGCTTTTGTCGCTTCTTCTTTGAAGGAGCAGCAAGATAAAAACGTTGAGTTGGATAAGATGAAGCAGATTTTGTGTGCTTTGAACATTACTGATGTTGAAGATGCCGAGGAAGCATTCAATCAATATGTAAAGGAAGACCAAATCTTGGATTTGAACTGTAATGTGAAGTCTCATAATGGCGGTTTCAAAGTCTCTTCAAAGTCAGCAGATGAGTTGCCTCTTTATGTATGTAATGTAAAAGGTGAGACAAAGTACGTTGTTCCTGTGAGCGGTGCTGGTCTATGGGGTCCAATTTGGGGTTATGTAGGCTTGAACGAGGACAAGAATACTGTTTATGGTGTGTATTTCTCACACGAGGGCGAAACGCCAGGCCTTGGTGCGGAGATTGCTACAGAGAAGTTCCAAGGTCAATTCCCAGGTAAGAAGGTCCTCGAGAACGGTAATGTTGCTCTTGGTGTAGAGAAGAACGGTAAGGTTACCAAGCCAGAGTTCCAAGTTGATGGTATTTCTGGAGGTACAATCACTTCAAAAGGTGTTGATGCAATGTTGAAGGGTTGCCTTACTCGCTATAAGAATTTTTTAAATAAATAAAGGGAGGATTGAATATGTTTTCTAAAAAGAATAAAGAGGTATTCGTAAATCCGTTAAGTGCGAACAACCCCGTAACAGTTCAGATCCTTGGTATCTGTTCTGCATTGGCGGTAACAGCACAGTTGAAGCCAGCGATTGTTATGGGCTTGTCTGTAACGGCAATCTTGGCTGTAGCGAATGTAGTTATGTCTTTGTTGCGTAAGACAGTGCCAAATCGTATCCGTATCATCGTTCAATTGGTGGTAGTGGCTGCGTTGGTAACTATCGTAAGTAATGTTTTGAAAGCGTTCGTTTATGATGTGAGCGTGCAACTTTCTGTATATGTTGGACTTATCATTACAAACTGTATATTGATGGGTCGTTTGGAGGCGTTCGCTTTGCAAAACAAACCTTGGGATTCATTCTTGGATGGAGTAGGCAACGGCTTGGGTTATGCTATTATTCTCGTAGTGATTGCGTTCTTCCGTGAGTTGTTTGGCTCTGGTTGCCTTTTCGGTTACCAAATTATCCCTCAATGTGTCTATGATTGTGGATATTCTAATAATGGTTTGATGTTGTTGGCTCCAATGGCATTGATCATCGTTGGCTGTATCATCTGGGCACAAAGAGCTTTCAACAAGGATTTGCAAGAAAAATAATTACATACCAATAAATAGTTTTAAAACATGGAATGGGGACATTTTTTTAGTTTATTGATCCGCTCTATTTTTGTGGATAATATGATTTTCGCATTCTTCCTTGGTATGTGTTCATATTTGGCAGTATCAAAGAATGTGAAGACGGCGTTCGGTTTGGGCGTGGCAGTTACATTTGTACTTCTCATAACATTGCCTGTCAACTACTTGTTGCAGACAAAAGTGTTGGGTGACGGATGTTTGGTTGAGGGCGTTGACTTGAGTTTCTTGAGTTTCATCCTCTTCATTGCGGTTATTGCAGGTATCGTACAGTTGGTTGAGATGATTGTCGAGAGATTCTCTCCAAGCCTTTACGCATCATTGGGTATTTTCTTGCCTTTGATTGCCGTAAACTGTGCTATCATGGGTGCGTCATTGTTCATGCAACAACGTATCACGATGGATCCATCAAGCACACAATACATCGGTGGTGTCGCTGATGCTGTGGCTTATGCTTTGGGTTCTGGTATTGGTTGGATGTTGGCTATCGTAGGTTTGGCTGCTATCCGTGAGAAGTTGGCATACTCAAACGTACCTGCACCATTGAGAGGCCTCGGTATCACTTTCATTACTGTAGGTCTTATGGCAATGGCGTTTATGTGTTTCTCTGGTTTGAAGATTTAAAAGGAAAGGATAGACAATGGATATGAATTTAGTATTGGCGAGTATAGGAGTGTTCCTTACGGTTATACTTCTTCTCGTTATCATTTTGCTGGTTGCCAAGAATTACTTGGTGCCATCTGGTAAGGTAAAGATTACCATGAATGGAGAGGCTCCACTTCAAGTAGAGTCTGGTTCTTCATTGCTTAACACCCTTTCGGCACAAGGCGTCTATTTGCCATCTGCTTGTGGTGGTAAAGGTGCATGTGGTCAATGCAAATGTCAAGTAGTTGAAGGAGGTGGTGAAATCCTTCCTTCTGAGAAGGGATTTTTCTCTCGCAAGGAGCAAAAAGACCACTGGCGTTTGGGTTGTCAGGTTAAGGTTAAAGGCGATATGTCCCTCAAGGTTCCTGAGTCTGTATTGGGCGTGAAAGAGTGGGAGTGCGAGGTTATTGAAAACCGCAACGTCGCTTCGTTCATCAAAGTTTTCAAAGTTAAGTTGCCTGCTGGCGAGCACATGAACTTTGTTCCGGGTTCTTATGCACAGATTAAGATTCCTGCATATGATATTGATTTCAAGAATTTGGACCGTGACCTAATCGGTGATTTGTATGTGCCAACTTGGGAGCGTTACGAGTTCTTCGATATCAAGTGTAAGAATGAGGAGCCAACGATTCGTGCATACTCAATGGCCAACTACCCAGACGAGGGTGATATCATTACTTTGACGGTGCGTATTGCTACTCCTCCGTTTGTTCCACAAACTCCAGAAGAGAAGGCCGCTCGCGCTTTGCCGAAGTGGGATAGAAACATCAAGCCAGGTATATCTTCAACTTATATCTTCAGCTTGAAGCCAGGTGATAAGGTGATAATGTCAGGTCCTTATGGAGATTTCCACCCTGTATTCGACTCTAAGAGAGAGATGATTTGGGTCGGTGGTGGTGCCGGTATGGCTCCGCTTCGTGCGCAAATCATGCACATGCTTAAGACATTGAATACTCGTGACCGTGAAATGCATTACTTCTATGGTGCCCGTGCTATTGACGAGGTATTCTTCATGGAAGACTTCCTCGCATTGGAGAAGGAGTTCCCTAACTTCCATTTCCACTTGGCGCTTGACCGTCCAGACCCTAAGGCTGATTCGTTGGGCGTTAAATATACTGCAGGATTCATTGCACCGGTTATGGGTGATACTTACCTCAAGCAACACGATGCTCCAGAAGATGTTGAATACTACCTCTGTGGACCTCCGATGATGGCTAAGACCGTTCTCGATTTGCTCCACAGTTTGGGCGTTGAAGACGATATGATTCGCTTTGATAATTTCGGCGGATAGTCAATCAAAAAAAGGTTCTCTTATTTGGAGAACCTTTTTTTTACCCTATTTTGAATAATTGTTGAAAATGCTTACTTTTGTGTGCGATTTAGTAAGGTTTCGCATGTTTCCAATTCACTGAGTGATGAGAGAGTTATGAAGAGATTAATTTTAATTACATACGCTATCCTTTCCTCTTTGTTTTTTGTTGATGCACAAACAACAAAGGAGGCGGTTATGGAAGATTTGAATAAGGCAGGAAGTAATTATTGCGTTTATTCAAAACAATCAGACGAACGTACGCCTGTTCCAAAAGGTTATAAACCATTCTATATAAGCCATTATGGACGTCATGGTTCTAGGTATTACATCTCGGACAATGAGGTTAGGAGAATGTATGAATTGCTCAACACCGCATCAAAAGCCAATGCACTTACGCAGTTGGGAAGCGATGTTAAGATGCGATTTTTTGCGTTGTGGCAGGATATTCAGGATAGGGCAAGTGATCTTACCTCTTTGGGCATGAGTCAGCATGCTGGCATAGCGGAGAGAATGTACCAAGATTATCCGACGGTTTTCACCAAGAACGCCTTTATTGAGGCAAGGTCAACGCCTCGGTCTCGATGTGTTTTGAGTATGTCGTCGTTTGTTATGCGACTGAAGGAACTCAATCCGAAGATGAACGTCTCTATGAATGCCAGTAACTTTGATGCCAAATATCTTTCCCCTGAAGATGAGCGGGCGCGTGATGCTCGCATGAAAGATTCTTTGTGGAACAAATCTTTTGGCCAGTTCCATTATGAGCATATCCATCCGGAGCGTTTGGTGGCATCTATCTTTTCGGACAACGAATACGTCTCTAAGAATATCGATAAAGTCTCGTTTATGCGCAAACTTTATGATATTTCGTGTAGTCTTCAGGGCTTGGAGCATCTGGATATTACGCTGAATGATTTGTTCACGCCGGAAGAGTTGTTTGAGAATTGGCAGGTTCAAAATGCGTGGTGGTATGCTTTTGCAGGCCCATGTCCGTTGAATGGAAAGGATACCCCCTATGAGGAGGTCCCACTTCTGAAGAAGATGATGGAAGACGCACAGGCAGCCATCAACGGCGGAGTGCCTCAGGCCCATTTGCGTTTCGGCCATGATATTCCATTGATGGGCTTGTTGGCGTTGATGCATATTGAGAATTGCTATGTGGAAGAGACTGATTTGAATAAGCTTTATACTAAATGGTGCGATTTTAAGATTATACCGATGGCATCCAATATTCAAATCGTCTTTTACAAGAAGAAAAGTTCCGATCCAATTTTGGTGAAGTTCCTTTTGAATGAAAAGGAGGTCTCCATCCCTTGTCAGACAAATACGTTCCCTTATTACGTTTGGGACGATGTGGTGAACTATTTTTCTGCTGTAATGGATAGAAAATGATGTGGTTTGGGGCCAAATTCCTTTTTGTGGCTTGCACTGAAGCACTTTTTGCCCGTTAGTTATAAGTAGATAGAAAAAATATTCCTACCTTTACAAGTCGGAAATATGGGCCATCGATGAGCCCGTCCGTTTTGTATCGAGTATTAATAATTAAATACAATAATGAAAGTAGATGTTTTATTAGGATTGCAGTGGGGTGACGAAGGTAAGGGCAAGGTAGTAGATGTTCTTACTCCTAACTACGATGTCGTAACTCGTTTCCAAGGTGGACCAAATGCAGGTCATACTCTTGAGTTTGAGGGACAGAAGTATGTGCTTCGTTCAATTCCTTCTGGAATTTTCCAAGGTGGAAAGGTTAATGTAATCGGTAATGGTGTCGTTCTTGATCCTGCATTGTTCAAGCAAGAAGTTGAACAACTTGAGGCTTCAGGTCACGACCTTACAAAGAGACTTTATATTTCAAAGAAGGCTCACCTTATCCTCCCTACACACCGTATCCTTGACGCTGCTTATGAGAGTGCTAAGGGTGCAGGCAAGATCGGAACAACAGGAAAGGGTATCGGCCCTACATATACAGATAAGACTTCAAGAAATGGACTCCGTGTAGGTGATTTGCTTGTTAATTTCGAAGAGAAATATGCAAAGGCTATTGGTCGCCACAAGGAGATTCTTTCTCACTACGACTATAAATATGATTTGGAACCAATCGAAAAGGCTTGGTTTGAGGGCGTAGAGAAGTTGAAGCAATATACATTCATCGACAGTGAGTATGAGTTGAACGGACTCTTGAAGGAGGGTAAGACCATCCTTGCAGAGGGTGCCCAAGGTACAATGCTTGATGTGGACTTCGGTTCTTATCCATTCGTTACCTCTTCTAATACCATCTGTGCTGGTGCTTGTACTGGTCTTGGTGTTGCTCCAGGTAAGATTGGTGATGTATTTGGTATTTTCAAGGCTTATTGTACTCGTGTTGGTAGCGGTCCTTTCCCAACTGAACTTTTTGATGAGGTTGGCAAGACGATTCGTGACCTTGGCCATGAGTATGGCGCTGTTACTGGCCGCGAGAGAAGATGTGGTTGGATTGACCTCGTTGCATTGAAGTATGCGGTTATGATTAATGGCGTGACTCAACTTATCATGATGAAGAGCGACGTGCTCGACGGATTTGATACAATCAAGGCTTGTGTGGCATATAACTTGAATGGTCAAGAAACGGACGAGTTCCCATTTGATGTTACAGAAGGTGAGGTTACCCCAATCTATAAGGAATTTAAGGGTTGGAAAAAGGATATGACCAAGACCAAGAGCGAGTCTGAATTCCCTGCTGAATTCAATGACTATATCGATTTCTTGGAGGATTACTTGGAAGTGCCAATCAAGATTGTTTCAGTAGGTCCAGACCGCGAGCAAACGATTGTACGTTATGTGAATCAATAAGAATTTCAGATAATATTATGATAGAGGTCCATTCTCTAAAAAGGGAATGGGCCTTATTTCTTATAACGGCTTTTTGTCTATTTTGGTGAATTAACAAAAGGGGTTTGCACTTATATGTTCCGATTACTATGTTAAGGGTGGTTGTTTATTTTACTATCGAAAACGGTATGAGTAATGCATTTATCAATGCTATTGAAAAGGCGCAGATAGTTCAACAGGGTAGAAAAGAACAAGGAAATATCCAATATGATTTCTTCCAATCTCTTTCTTGTGTAAATCTTGTTCTCTTAATGCAATGTTGGAATACAGAAGAAGACTATAGACGTTATATGGAAAGTGGCTATAAGCAACTGTTCGAAATAGAGCGAGGATTTGTTGTGGCTGTAAAGATTGAAAAGTACGTAGAGTGAATTAAGTAGGAAAATCAAATTTATTGTGCCTAAAAAGTTTGGTTTTATGTCTGTTCGTTTTGTGGGTATTTTAATCTCTTGCGAATGGACGTTGTCTTCTACTTTTGTCTCGATAGGAAAACAAAATGATTTATTAACTTATAATAGCAAAATATGAAAAAGATCAGGAATGTAGTAGTAAGTTTAGTTGTTGCCTTCATTGGCGTTGCATGTAACTCAACAGAAAAACCTTCTGCAAACAATACCTCAAAACAACAGCAGCAAGAAGAAATAGGTAGCGCCGACTGTATAGACTTAGGCTTGCCAAGTGGTAAAAAATGGGCAGCCTGTAATTTGGGCGCCAGTACACCCGAAGAGTACGGTGCCTACTTCGCATGGGGCGAAATCGAACCTAAGCAGACGTTCGAATGGAACAACTATAAGTTGGGCAACGGAGAGACAGACTCAAAGATAAAGATGACAAAGTATTGCTCGCAAAGTAAAAGGGGGGAAGTGGATAACAGACAGTTGCTTGAAGCTGCCGACGACGCTGCCATTGTCTTGTCGGCAGGAAAATGGAGAATTCCGACTAAGGAAGAATGGGAAGAACTGCTGAATGGTTGCACCTGGGAGTGGGTGAAGAACTACAACGGCAAAGGCTTCGACATGAAGGTGGGAACTTCTAAAACCAATGGCAACACCATCTTATTCCCTTTCTCGGGCTATTACAATGGCACTGCCTTTATAAAGGACGAGATGGAATTTTGGACGGCTAACCAGAAGGTTGACAATGGTTTGGATGCCTACTATGTGAGAATGATGACGCACAATCAAAGTGTGAAAAACGGTCCAAGAAAACAAGGTATGCCAATTAGGGCTATTGCCGGCAAGTAAAGCACGGTTGCCTGTAATAACATTAGAGCGGAATGCCATCATTACGATGACATTCCGCTCTGATAATCTTCTATAAACACCTATTTGTTTGATACGACAACTCTGTAACTTTCTCCTCCCTCGTTTGGAAGAACGATATAGACTCCTTTGCTTGATACTGCTTGCTCTGTCATGATTTGCAAGTTGTTGGTGTATCTTGTAGCGATTTGAGCAACAGGGCGGCCAACCATGTCATAGATCGTGTAATCGATTGGTTGTGCGCTCTCCGTGTTGGAGGTTTCTTTGTTGCCTGTGATGTCGTATTCAGAATCGTTCTCGTATATGTCAGACGGATATGCCACAGGCGTATCATCTACGTCCAAGTTGCCGAAACCGAGGTTGGCCAAGCGTGTAGGATCGTTCAATCGCTCGTGAATAGGCGAGAGTCTGAACTTGTGCGAATAGGTGTTCTTGGAGAACATCATATAAGGATCCAATGGTTTAGAACCCCAACTGTCGATGCCGCCCAAGCCCATTTGGTGAAGGTCAACACGGAGTGTGATGTCTTCGTCTCTCTTCAAATCCCAAGGCAATTTTACGTCTGTCAGTTGTTCTGGCGTGTAGTGTTGTGCGCTGAACTCCATAAGAGGAGAACCAACTACCAATAGTCCGCGACCTTCGTCGTTGGTGAGAGTCACCCATCTTACATCGGTGCGTTGACCCGTCTCTCCAATCTCCATATAAGGGACAGTCATAGAGTCTGCCTTTGTGGCAAATACGCCCATGAAACTGCTTCGGTTACGGCCGATGTAGTTCTCGTGAGGACCACGGCCAAACCAACGAACATTCTCAAATTCGCCAGGAATGGTCATCAGTGTTCCGACGTTTGGAAGTTCTGACTTCGTGTTGTCAGGCCATACCGTATAGTCAACCAAGACGTCGCCACTACCATAGATGGTGTAGGTCAAAGCCATTCTTGTTGAGCCTGCCTCAGCAATGTCGATTTGGAAATAAACTTGAGCCTCTTGGTCTGAAATCTCTTTGATTTCACAAAGGTGGATGCCGCGTTTGGCTCCAGCGTAGCGCCAAGTTTTGCAGCGCTCTTCCATACGGTTACCCTTGTCGTTGTCGGTAGGGGCACGCCAGAAGTTGGGTGCAGGACCGTCCTTGAGAAGCAACTGCCCGTCCATCATGTATTGTTTGATGACTCCTGAAGTTTGGTCTATGGTTACGGCAAAACCGGCGCCCTCGACCGTCACTTCGTTGTATCCCTTCTTAACACTCAATGGTTTGAGAGAATTGATTGCGATACGTTGCGCCTTTGCTTGGCCTAAGTTCAATTCAAACTGGTCATGTGCGATGGAGTGGCTCTTGTCGCCCCAAAGCGTCTCTTCCTTCAAACGGAAATCTACGTCCAAATGGTAGGATGACCCAGCCTTTGTCTCCACTTTGGGCAAGTCGAGTGTAATCTCCTTTTTGCCGAGAGGTGCGATGTTAAGGTCGGACTGCGACATCTTTCCGTTGGCAATGATCTTGCCATCTTCGCGAAGATACCAGAATCCTTCGGCTACATCGGCAATGTTGACGAAGTTGAAACGGCTCTCAATGGAGATGACGCCTTTGGAGGCATTGACATTCTTTGCCAAAATATTGCGGTATTGGTATTTTACCTCCCAAATCTCGGGTTGAAGTGTTCTGTCTGGGAATACAAGACCATTGGCGCAGAAGTTGTCGTCGTTTCTCTTGTCGCCCCACAATCCACCAAAGTTGAAGTAGTTGGAATTTCCACGACGAAGGCCTTGGTCGATGAAGTCCCAAATGAATCCACCGAATGAGCGGGGATTGGCATAAAAGGCATCCATATACTCTTGAAGGTCGCCGACACTATTACCCATCGCGTGCTCATACTCACATAGCATAATAGGCTTGTTGTTGTTATTGTATCCGCTGATGGCGCCAGGACCGAAGTACATCCAACTGTTGACGTCAGCATTGTTCCAATCACCTTCGTAGTGGACAGGACGGGTCGGGTCAGCATAGTGTGCTTGATCCAATTCTGAGCGGAATACGTTACCGTTTCCTGCCTCGTTTCCTAAAGACCAAAGACAGATGCACGCGTGGTTCTTGTCGCGTTGCACCATAGAGTTCAGACGTTCAACGGCGGCACTACGCCAGTCGTCGCTACTTTTAGGCAACTTGTCGTTGGCTCCGTGTGACTCCACATTCGCTTCGTCGATGACATAGATACCATATTTGTCGCAGATATCGTACATGCGAGGGTCGTTAGGATAGTGTGACATACGCAGAGCGTTGATGTTGAAACGCTTCATCAACTTTACGTCCTCCTCCATACGCTCGTAGGTCATGACACGGCCAAGGTCGGGGTCAATCTCGTGGCGATCGACGCCTCTAAATTTGACGGGTTGTCCGTTGATAAGGTAACGAGTGATGCCGTCTCCTCCTTTTTTCAATTCAACCTTTCGGAAACCAACTTTGTTGCTCTCAATTTGGACGGTTTCTCCACTCTTGTCTTTGAGCGTCAAGACGAGTGAGTATAGGTCTGGAGTCTCTGCCGACCAGCGCTTAGGGGCTTTTACCGGCACTTTGAAACTTGTGCTGACTTCACCTCCGTTTGATCTGATTTCGTTCAACGGGTTTGTGATTGGGGAGAAAACTTCTTTCCCTTCTGCATCATAGAGGCCCAATTCCACGCTATAACCGCTCACATTCATTCCGTCGAAATTGTCCACCCAAACATTGGCATTCAGAATACCGTCTATGTAATTGTCGTCCAACGTTGGGTTGAGTTGGAAATCTTGAATGTGAACTTTTGGGGTGGCATAGAGATAAACGTCACGATAGATACCCGAAAGACGAATGAAGTCTTGGTCCTCCATCCAACTTCCATCACACCAACGGAATACTTGCACGGCGATGTTGTTTTCACCTTTGACAAGTTTGTCGGTTACGTCAAATTCATGGTCAGTGAAGGAGTTTTCGCTATAACCTACATATTTGCCGTTTACCCAAACATAGTAGGCCGACTCAACACCCTCGAAATGAAGGCGAATGCGTTTCCCATCCCATTTTTCTGGAACGGTGAAAGTACGCTTGTAGTGACCCACGGGATTGTAGTTTGTTGGAGCCTCTCCTGGAGAAATCCACCAATCGTCGGCCCACGGATATATTACATTGGTATAGATAGGGTAGTCGTACCCTTGTACTTGCCAAGAACCAGGAACGGTGATGTCTTTCCATTTGGAGACGTCGAAGTAGTTCTCTTGAAAGTTGTCCAATCGTTCGGAAGGCTTTTTAACCCAATAGAACTTCCATGTTCCGGTCAACGATTGGTACCACTCTGAGCCACGGCGATTCCCGTCGATGGCCTCCTTGAGGGTGCTGTAAGGCATTGAAGTGACGTGAGGTTTCAATGTGTTCACGCCAAATACTGTTGGTTTCCCGTTCCATTCATCTGCCGCATAACTGTTTAATGAACAGAATGCAAATGGCAGAGCTGAACAAATGAGAAATTTCTTTAGTTGTTTATTCATGAATATCTGTTGTTTGGTTATTATGTCTTATTTGTTTTTTACGCACTTGATGACATCCCCGTCCTCTTTTTTCAAGAAGTAGATGCCTTGGGGCAAATTTGCTCCTTTAAGAGCCTCTTGAATGGTTACGGATGTAACTGTCATCTCTTGGGTTTGCCCTATGAACATACCGCTTATGTTATAGATGGCCAATCTTTGAGGGGTTGGATTTGCTATGTTTGTGGCGACATTGGTGAATTCGCTTTCTGGTGTGACGAAGTTGATCCAGTCGAGGTTTCCGTAACTGCCCGTGATGGCTACCCGAAGTACGTGTTCGCCTTCGTTGATTTCGCTTGTCTTTCCGTCGATAGTCGTGTAGGTGTCCCAGTCTTCGCCTTGTGGAATTTCAATGGTGTCTGAAATAGCCGTTCCGTCTATGAAAAGGCGGAATCCTGAGTGCTCCAATCCTGAGGAAACTCTTGCGCGGAACTTGTAGGCACTTGTTTCTGCCACGTTGAGCGTATATTCCATCCATTCTCCACGGGCCGTGTAGCCAATGGCATAGCCGCTTGGTGCGATGGAGTCGCCTAAGTGAACGATGTCCACGCCGTCTTCTCTGTATCTTCCCCCTTCGTTAATGAAATCTGAATCGTAGAAAGAAACATATTGTCCACCTAAGTCGTAATCTTCGAATTGGAGAACGCCTGGAATCGTATTCTCGCTGTAGGGCTCTTGTGGAACAATCTCAGAGAAGTCAGGCAAAGGGATATCTTTGGACTTGATTTCTTTATAGTGCGATTCGATGCCGGCTCTGTTTACAACGCCTTGGTCAAATCCGTCGTTGTCGTGTGCATAGTTTTGGCCGCAGACGTTGCAGGCTGTTCCTTTGGGAGCGTTTACGGCTACGTTGTAGGCGATTTCAAAACCGCTTGTGCCCTCATCTTGGTAGATAGGGCAGGTCCAATAGTCTGCCCAGTTCGAACCGTTGATGTCGTGGCTGTAGTTGTACATGATTTGACCGTTGCTGCCTTGATTGGAAAGTGTGTAGATGGCAGCACCATCACATAAAAGGCGAGCAATATGGTGAATCTCGTTGTAGTTGATCTTGTTCTCGGTCATGGCCGTCTCCTTTTTAGTCCAACCGAAGCCTACGGAGATACCGCTATAGTTTGCGTAGGAAATCTCATTGTGCTCAATGACAATATAGCGAGGATATCCGCCAAGGATTGGCACTCCACCTTGGATTTCGTTGGTCGTGTTATGTACATAGTTGTTCTTGACGGTGTCTCGTGTACAGATTTCGTCCTTGTCGGTAGGATTATATCCTTCGTGAATTTCGGTGAGCGAGTCAGGGGCGAACTTGCCGATGGAAATGCTTGAGCCACCGATTTCGGTAAATACATTTCCTTCTATGCGTGTGTCGTTCGTGCCAGAAGTGAAATCAATACCCGTGGCTGCTAATTGGGTGAATATGTTCTCTTCGAAAAGGACTCTGCTTGCGTTAGTTACCTCAACGCCTGCATGTGGGTGCCAAAGCATGAACTCGTTTGATTTGAGTAGTCCACGCCAGTCTTCCTTCACGTTAACGGCAAATTGACCTGCTTGAAGGTTGAGAAATCCTTCTTGGCTTGGACGCATATAGTTTGTGTGGGCAAATGTAATGCCTTTGAAAGCAATGTTTTGGACTTTGTTTTTGGTGCTTGTTCCCTTGATTTCAATTAAAGTCTCGATGTTGGGAGCGACGACATTGGCCGTTGCCATGTTCTCGCCCGAACGTGGTTTGTAATAGATGGTGTTGGTGTTTTCGTCCAAGAACCATTCTCCCTCCATATCCAACAAGGTGTAGTCGTTTTCGAGGTAGTAGCATTGTTGTTTGGGCGGGTTGCTCATGAAAGCCGTACCCAACATGGGATAAGCACGGCGGAACAAGCGTGTGCGTTCAGGATCTTTCGGAATCACCTTGCAAGTGTTTCCGTGGTATTCGATGTCTTCGATGCGGAGAACTTGGTCGGCCCAAGCCACCATGACGTGAATCTCCGCCTTCTTTACGTCTTTTAGTTGGACGATTTGATCCGTGTAAACGTCAAAGGCACGACCGAAGGTGTCCACTTTGGCAAGACGGTTGAAGTAGTGGTCGCCGTTAGGTTTGACATTGGGGTGGCGGGCACGGATAGCCTTTTTGCCATTGACGTATAGTTGTCTGAATCTTGATTCTACTCCTTTGGCACACCAGATATTTTTCTCGGTGTCATAAAGTTCCCAATTTTGGATAGGAATACCTCCCGTCACCAATGGAGACTCTCCAGGATAGGCTTGGTAGCGTACGAAGTGACCATTGCTTCCTCCGTCGGCGTTGTTGAGTTGCAGGGTGCTTCTCAATTGGTAGGTTCCGCCGCGTAGGCATACGACGATATCCCCACTCATTGAGCCGTTGATGCCTCTGACGGCTTTTTGTGCTTGGGTAAGCGTTTTGAAAGGTGCGTCAAATGTTCCCTCGTTCGTGTCACTTCCAGAAGGAGCGACGTAGAATGTTTTTTGGTTGCGAGACTCATCGTATTGATTTGCCTCTCCTTGAGCAAAAATAACAGTTGGCATTGCGAGGGCTACTCCCCACAAGGCTTTACTTGTGATTTTTTTTAGGGTTGACAACGTTTGTACCCATCCTGATTTTATTTGGCATTTCATGGCTATAGTGCTTTATAGTTCATTCTTAATTTAGTTCAAACCTAAACAGACGAAACAGGAATGCATGAGCAAATTGTTCCGTCCTATCGACTTCTCTGCCTCAAAATTTATGTTAGAAAATGAGGCGAATGTATCGGAAAAACAATCTTCTTCTCTTTGCAAATATAGAAGTCTCTGGTAAAAATAAAAGTTCAATAACTATGATTTTTGTTGCAAAATAAGCATAGAAGGTGTGTTATTTTTGTTGCAGAAAAGTAGAAATAGATTGGTTAAGTTGTTGATTGATAGTGATGAGTGATTTCTTTCGGCCGGAATTTATCACTCATCACTAACTGTTTTTATCTCTTGTAGGTGTTTACGATTTCGGCTACATAAACTTTATGGTAGTCACCTGCTGCAAACCATTTTTGGATTAGTTCTTTGTCAAGGAAATTTTCTGCCTTGAAGTCTTCTTTGTATAAAGTTTTACACTCTAATACAAAGTTTGCTTCGTTGAATGTAATGTTTCCATTCTCTGTTTCGATAGGAGAAATGCCTGCTTTCTCTACTTTGTTGCAATCCCTTCCAGAGGTGCTTCCGCAAATCTTCAAAGCCTCCTTGTTTTCGTCAGGGAAGAAGGAAAGGGTGAATTCTGTGTTCTTCTCCATAAACTCAAAAGTGTATCTTTGAGGGCGGATGAAGACGTAAACGACAGGTTTGCCCCAAAGGAATCCCATAGTTCCCCAACTTGCCGTCATTGTGTTGAAACTATCCTTGTTGCCTGCGGTGACAAGCATCCAACGTTCGCTTATGAGTTTGATGGCGTTTTCGGCTACATCTTTAATGTCTATCTTGCTAAAATTGTTCATTGTGCAAAATTAAGTTTGGTGGTATTGAAAAAAAAGACTGCCCAAATTGAGCAGCCTTTTTGAATATTGATTTGGCTCGCTATGATTACCAAGCGAACAAAGGATAATCCTTCATGATTGCGTTAACCTTCTCACGAACAGAAGTGATGGTCTTGTCGCACTCAGGGTTGCTAAGTACGGTGTCGATCATTTCAACAATCTCACCCATCAAAGGCTCCTTTGCACCACGAGTAGTGATGGCAGGAGTACCGAAACGAAGACCAGAAGTCAAGAATGGAGAACGGCTATCGAAAGGAACCATGTTCTTGTTGGTTGTGATGTCAGCAGCAACCAAAGCCTTCTCAGCCAACTTACCAGTCAATTCAGGGAACTTGGTGCGGAGGTCAACCAACATAGAGTGGTTGTCAGTACCGTTAGAGATGATCTTGTAACCCTTGTCCATGAATGCTTGAGCCATAGCGGCAGCATTGGTCTTAACTTGTTGTTGGTAAGTCTTGTATTCAGGTTGAAGAGCCTCTTCGAAAGCAACAGCCTTAGCAGCGATTACGTGTTCCAATGGACCACCTTGGATACCAGGGAATACGGCTGAGTCGAGTAGGGCAGACATCTTCTTGATTTCTCCCTTAGGAGTCTTCTTGCCCCAAGGGTTATCGAAGTCCTTACCCATCATGATAACACCACCACGAGGGCCACGAAGTGTCTTGTGAGTAGTAGTAGTTACGATGTGTGCATATTTAACTGGGTTTTCGAGCAAACCAGCAGCGATCAAACCAGCAGGGTGAGCCATATCTACCATGAAGATAGCACCGATTTCGTCAGCGACCTTACGGATACGAGCATAATCCCATTCACGAGAATAAGCAGAAGCACCAGCGATGATCAACTTTGGCTTTTCAGTGCGAGCTACGCTTTCCAATTGCTCATAGTCAACGCGACCAGTTTCCTCCTTTACGTTGTATGCCAAAGCTTGGAATACGATACCGGAGAAGTTAACCAATGATCCGTGAGAAAGGTGACCTCCGTGAGAAAGGTTCAAACCGAGGAATTTGTCACCAGGGTTCATACATGCCAAAAATACGGCAGCGTTTGCTTGTGCGCCAGAGTGAGGCTGAACGTTAGCCCATTCTGCGTTGAATATTTTCTTAAGACGGTCGATGGCAAGTTGTTCGCTTAGGTCAACGACTTCGCAGCCTCCATAGTAACGCTTGCCAGGATAACCCTCAGCGTACTTGTTTGTCAAGCAAGAACCCATGGCTTGCATAACTTGTTCGCTTACAAAGTTCTCTGATGCGATCAACTCAATGCCTTTGAGCTGGCGTTGACGCTCTTTTTCAATGATGTCGAATATTGCCGAATCTCTCTTCATATTATTTGTGTTTTGAAATTTACTGCAAATTTAATTCTTTTTTCTTGATTGATAATTTTTTTGGACTTAAAAGATGAAGGCATTTTAATATATTTTGTCTCTTAGCCAGCCTTTTTGGTCGTGTTGGAAAAGAAAATAAAGAGGGTGGAACCCATTTGGAATCCACCCTCTTTTATAGGGAACGAAAGTTGTCCTCTTTTTACTTGGCAAGAGCCACCGCACCACCAACGATATCCAACAACTCGCTTGTGATAGCTTGCTGTCTGGTCTTGTTGTAAAGGATGGTGAGCTCATTAATCAAGGTGTCTGCATTATCAGTCGCGGTTTGCATTGCTACAACGCGCGCTCCATGCTCAGAAGCATTAGAGTCGAGTAGGCAAGCGTAGAGTTTAGTCCTCAACGCCTTTGGCAAAAGTGTTTGAAGCACTTCGGCCTTGCTTGGCTCGACGATATAGTCGCAGGACGATGCATTTTTGTTCTTCTCCTTTTTCTTGTCGAAAGTGATAGGCAAGAAGTTTTCAGTGTAGAGTTTCTGCACTGATGTGTTCTTCAAGTGGTGGTAAATGATAACCACTTTGTCGAATTCCTTGGCCACGAATTTCTCCATGATCTCGTTCGTAAGATTAGACATCTCGGAAAAGTTCGGTTTGTCCGCCAAACGGTGGAATTCGCCACCTACCTTAACGGGAAGCTTAGCTACTGCATCTGCTACTTTTTTACCGATAGGGTAAACAGTAATGTTTTCCGTACCGATTTCTTTATGCTCTGCAATCACCTCGTTCAACCTCTTGATGACATTTGAGTTAAATGCACCACAAAGGCTGGAGTTAGAAGAAAAGACCACGATCGCCAATTTTTTCAATGACCTGACATCAGCATACGCAGATTGGAAGTCTGTCTCGCTCTCCAAGAAATTGTCCAAAATGGCATTAAGCCTTTCTTGGTAAGGAGACATGCTTTCAATGGCATATTGAGCTTTTTTGAGCTTGGCCGATGAGACCATCTTCATTGCTCCGGTAATCTTCTTAGTGGAGTTTACCGACCCGATTCTTGCTTTAACTTCTTTTAATGATGCCATCTGTTATAGTGTTTTTTTAATCTGATTGATAATTACCTCGGCCTCGCTCTTAAGGATAGCCTTAATGTTATCATCGATTTTTCCAACTTTCAAGTTGTCCAAAACATCCTCTTGGTGGAGGTGATCCAATCTTTCGATGTACAATTTCTCGAATTCGTGAACCTTCTCAACTGGCAATACGTTCAAGATACCATTGGTACCGCAGTAGATAACCGCAATCTGGTGTTCAACCTTGTATGGCGTATATTGAGGTTGCTTAAGCAACTCAGTATTACGAACACCCTTGTCGATTGTCATCTTTGTAACGGCATCCATATCACCACCGAACTTAGTAAATGACTCCAACTCACGATATTGAGCTTGGTCTGTCTTCAAAGTTCCGGCGATTTGCTTCATGGCCTTAACCTGAGCACTACCACCCACACGAGATACGGAGATACCTACGTTGATGGCAGGACGGATACCGGCGTTGAACATGTTTGTCTCCAAGAAGATCTGACCGTCGGTGATTGAGATTACGTTTGTTGGGATGTATGCTGACACGTCACCTGCTTGCGTCTCGATGATAGGGAGGGCAGTCAACGAACCTCCACCTTTCACCTTACCCTTCAAGGATGCAGGAAGGTCGTTCATTTGGGCTGCCACATTATCATTACCGATAATCTTTGCAGCACGCTCCAAAAGACGAGAGTGCAAATAGAACACATCACCTGGGTAAGCCTCACGACCAGAAGGACGCTTCAAAATCAAGGATACCTCACGGTAGGCAACGGCTTGCTTTGACAAGTCATCGTAAACTACCAATGCGTGCATACCTTGGTCACGGAAATACTCTCCGATAGCAGCACCAGCAAAAGGAGCAAAGTATTGCATAGCGGCAGGGTCAGAAGCAGTAGCCGATACGATGATCGTATAGTCCATAGCTCCGTGTGCCTTGAGCGTATTTACGATATTTGCTACAGTTGAACCCTTTTGACCTACGGCAACGTAGATACAATATACAGGCTCGCCTGCGAGATAAGCGTCTTTTTGGTTGATGATGGTATCGATTGCAATGGCAGTCTTACCTGTCTGACGGTCACCGATAATCAACTCACGTTGTCCACGACCGATAGGAATCATGGCGTCAATAGCCTTCAATCCAGTCTGAAGTGGGCGTTTTACAGGCTCACGATAGATAACACCTGGAGCCTTACGTTCCAATGGCATCTCTAACAATTCGCCCTTAATAGGACCCATACCATCGATAGGTTCACCGATGGTGTTTACAACTCTACCAACCATGCCTTTACCAGTCATGATAGAGGCAATTCTCTTGGTACGCTTTACTGTGTCGCCTTCTTTAATCTGGTCTGTAGGACCGAGCAACACAGCACCCACGTTATCCTCTTCCAAGTTCATCACAACGGCTTTCATTCCGTTATCGAACTGCAAAAGTTCTCCTGCTTCAGCATTCTGCAATCCGTAGATACGAACCACACCATCGCTTACTTGCAGCACGGTACCAACTTCCTCGAACTTGACCTTAGTGTCAATGTCTTGGAGCTGCATTTTTAGCACGTCGGATACTTCACTTGCTTTTATAGCCATAATTAATTTCTTTGTTAGTTTTAGAATACTGATTACTGCTTGGCAATCTCAGAGTTGCGAGAAGCAAACGTGTTGCGTATTACCCTCAACTGACTCTTGATGCTGGCGTCCAATTGGTATGTTTCCACATTCAAGATGAAACCACCGATCAAGTCTGGATCGACCGTCTTCTTAAATTCGACGGTGCCAGTAACCTTCGCCTTGACGGCCGCTTTCAGTCGAGCCTCTTCGGCTTCATCGACTGGGGTGGCGGTGATCAATTCGCTGGTGATGATGTTCATCTTTTTGCGGTACATGTCTTGAAAAACCAGACTTATGCCTTGGAAGTATTCCTCTCGTTTGTGCTCGATGACAAGATCAACGAATTTGTTGTATTCGTCGGATACTTTGGTACCTGCAGCAGTGATAAGCAATTGCTTCTTCTTCTCTTTGGAGATTGTCGGGTTCTTGAGAGTGTCACGAAGTTCAGGAACGTTGAAAAAACTCTCTGCAACGATCTTCATCTCTTCGTAAACCACGCTGTCCTTACCATTCTCCTCAGCGAAAAGTAAGAGTGCTTTAGCATATCTTGCTGAAATTTTACCTGTATTCATCGGCTATTACGATTTAGCGACATTAATTTCATCCAAAAGTTTGTTGATCATGTCGGTTTGGCTTTCTCCGCCCTTCAATTCGCCTCTGATGATTCTCTCGGCGATCTCTACTGACAATTCAGCAACTTGAGAGCGAATTTCCTTCACGACAGTATCTTTCTCCAATTGGATGCTTTCCTTTGCATTTTCGATGATCTTGTTTGCCTCGGCTGTAGCTTGAGTCTTGGCTTCTGCGATCATCTTGTCTTTCAATCTTGTAGCTTCCTTCAACATCTCAAGACGCTCGTTTTTAGCCTCGGCGAGAAGTTTTTCATTCTCTGCCTTGAGGTTGGCCAATGCGGCGTTTGCCTCGTCAGCTTTCTTAAGCGACTCTTCGATGTAGTTACTCCTGTCTTCTATCATTCCGACGATAGCGGGCCAAGCCCACTTACCAAGAATGGTGGCAAGAAGGAGGAAGCAAAGAAGCATCCAGAATAAAAGACCAAAATCTGGTGTCAGTAATGACATAATGATATTTTTTTATGTGTTAATTACATAACGTATGCCAAGAAGGCAACGATGATTGCGAAGAAAGCGGCACCCTCTACCAAGGCAGCGGCAACGATCATGTTGCTTCGGATGTCATTTGCAGCGTCTGGTTGACGGCCGATAGCCTCCATTGCAGAACCACCAATCTTACCAATACCAATACCTGCACCGATTGCTGCAATACCTGCACCTACTGCTGCTCCCAATTTTGCTGTTGCTGCGTCTGCTGCAGCTTGTAATAAAATACTCAACATAGTCTTTAATTTTTTTAATTGTTATTTTTAATAAATTGTTACTTCTTTTTTTTGTGTTTCATTTATTCCTCGTGTCCCTCATGCTCTGCTTGACCCATTCCGATTAAGATGCCCGATAGCCTAGTGAATACGTACGCTTGGATGAAACAAACCAAGCATTCCAAAAGTGACATGAATGTAATCAATAGCACAGAAAGAACTGAAATGGCTCCTCCGGCTGCAACACTCATTTGTCCGAAGATGAAAATCAATCCGATCAAGATCAATACCATTGTGTGACCTGCGAACATGTTCGCGAATAGACGGACACATAGGGCGATAGGCTTGATAAATATTCCTAACACCTCGATGAATTGCATGATTGGAATTGGGGCCTTCAACCACAATGGAACATCAGGCCAGAAAATCTCTTTCCAATACTCCTTTGTACCTCTCACGTTTGTCAAGATGAATGTAAGCGTTGCCAATACCATCGTTACGGCAATGTTACCCGTCAAGTTGGCTCCTCCTGGGAAGATTGGAATGATACCAAGGATGTTGTTCAAGAAAATGAAGAAGAATGCTGTTAGCAAATAAGTTGAGAACTTCTTATAGTTCTTACCTACGCTTGGCTTGATGATGTCATCGTGCAAAGCTACGACAAGAGGTTCCAAAAGGGCTTGGATGCCAGTTGGCTTGCTGCGAGGATTCTCTTTGTATTTCTTGGCAATGGAAAGGAAAATGACCAATAGAAGTGTGCAACTGATAAACAAAGACAAGACGTTCTTTGTGATGGAGAAGTCCCAAGGACGCTCACCAGTCGATACTTCGATAATCTTTCCCGCATTCTTTCCTTCGTCTGCGATTGTATAGCCGTTGTATTCAGTACGGTGGCCTTCGTGACCCAATTTGCTTGAGCAGAAGATGTCTAATCCGTTCTGGCCGTAAACGATACAAAGCAAAGGAATGGAAATGTGCGTTTCTCCAATTGTCGTGATATGCCAATCGTAAGCATCTCCGGTGTGTCCGAAGATTATCTCCTTCAAGTCAACACCCTCCTTTTCAGAAGCGTGGTGCTCTTCAGCGACTTCCGGTGCGGCTTGTGCTTCTGCGTTGCCTTCTTGGGCATTGGCAGAGAGGCTCACCATTAGGAAAAGCGCTGCGAAGAATGCTTTTGCGAAGCGGCTTATCGTGTTGTTTTTGGACTGACTCATTTTGTTAATCCTTTATTAGGTTTGGGTGAGGTTAGTACCTCAAATACTAGATAAATCACATAATAGACCAAAAATATGACCAAGAAGGGAACTGCCAGCGCTTTGTTGAAAACCACATAGACCACGCAAGCGATCATTGCAGTAAAAAGCTTCATTCCTTTGAGCACCAAGAAGGCTCGCGTGACTGTTTGAGCCTCCTCCCTCAAACTGTCTAAAGACATGATCGTCCACGTTCCGCAAAGGACAAAGAAGGCTGATACAAATGGAATGACACCCAAAAGCGGAGTCTCATCTCCATACATCCTGCCGATGCAGGATTTTGTAATGATGGATACAACCGTCATTACGATTGTAAGAGCACAAATTACCTTTGTCGTAGGTTTCATACCGAATCTTTATTCAATCACATTTTCGACGCATACGGATATCACATCATTCTTGACTTCGGCAAAACCTCCATCAATCTTGATGGAAACAGTACCTTCCTCTTGCTGATAAATGATTTCCCCTGCTTTTAAAGACGAAATTAGTGCTGTGTGGCGGGGGAGAACGGTGAAACGTCCGGCTGAACCCGGTAGATTCACAGACTTTACCTCGCCCTGGAATACTAATTTGTCTGGTGATATGATCTCTAATTTCATGTTGTCTATTATTTAGCTGCCTGAGAAAGCAATTTCTTACCCTTCTCGATGGCGTCGTCGATTGTACCAACGTTCAAGAATGCTTGCTCTGGAAGATCGTCAACTTCGCCATTGATAATCATGTTGAATCCCTTGATGGTCTCTTCGATAGGAACCATCACACCTTCGAGTCCGGTGAACTGAGATGCAACGTGGAATGGTTGAGACAAGAATCTCTGGATACGACGAGCACGCGCTACGACCAACTTGTCGTCTTCTGACAACTCCTCCATACCGAGGATGGCAATGATATCTTGCAACTCTCTGTACTTTTGAAGGATTTGCTTGACGTTTTGTGCACATTTGTAATGAGCTTCACCAATTACGTTAGGATCCAAGATACGTGATGTAGAGTCCAATGGGTCCACCGCAGGGTAGATACCGAGTTCGGCAATCTTACGGCTCAACACTGTAGTTGCATCCAAGTGGGTAAATGTGGTTGCAGGAGCAGGGTCAGTCAAGTCGTCCGCAGGCACGTAAACGGCCTCAACGGCTGTAATTGATCCGTGCTTTGTTGATGTGATACGCTCTTGCATTTGTCCCATCTCAGTTGCCAATGTTGGTTGGTAACCTACGGCTGATGGCATACGGCCCAACAAGGCTGATACCTCAGAACCGGCTTGGGTGAAACGGAAGATGTTATCCACGAAGAAGAGGATATCCTTACCGCCTTGGCCTGAATCACGGAAAGTCTCAGCAACTGTCAAACCTGACAAAGCGACAGAAGAACGTGCGCCTGGTGGCTCATTCATCTGACCATACACCAATGTTGCTTGCGACTTCTCCAACTCTTCGTAGTCAATCTTTGACAAATCCCAGTCGCCCTTTTCCATGGCTTCCTTAAATTCGTCACCGTAACGTACGATGTTTGATTCAATCATCTCACGGAGCAAGTCGTTACCCTCACGAGTACGCTCTCCAACTCCGGCGAATACTGAATATCCGTTGTATCCTTTGGCGATGTTGTTGATCAACTCCATAATCAACACGGTCTTACCTACACCGGCACCACCGAACAAACCGATCTTACCTCCTTTTAGATAAGGGACCAAAAGGTCGATGACCTTGATACCTGTGAAGAGGATTTCGTTTGAAGTTGCCAATTCGTCGAATTTAGGGGCAGGACGGTGGATTGGAGCCACATCTGCTTTGTCGAATGTCTTCATTCCGTCGATAGGCTCGCCTACGACATTCAACATTCTTCCCTTGATTTGCTCTCCTTTAGGAACGGCAATGGCACGTCCTAAAGCGACAACCTTCATTCCTCTTCTCAAACCATCTGTTGAGTCCATCGCAATCGTACGGATTGAATTCTCTCCGATGTGCTGCTGACACTCGATGATCAGTTTGCTTTGTCCCTCACGTTCAATTTCGAGCGCATCGTGAATCTGCGGTAGCGACTCTTGAATGTCGGGGAAACTTACGTCAACGACAGGTCCGATAACCTGAATGACTTCACCAATTAATTCAGACATAATTTGCGTTTTAATAATGGTATATTTTAATTGTTTTCTTGTTCGCGTGTGTTTTTGTTGCTGACTTGTTAATTATATTTTTTTGCTTTTGAAGCCTCTGTGATTACTGTTTAATCAGCGTTTTTTAGGTTTCAGTTGCAAACTAATCTAAAAGTCGCTTTGCAAATATATATTTTTTTACAAAAAAATACTTCTTTTTGGTGCTCTTTTTTGAGTTGATTTTAAAAGTTTTTATATTTCGCTGATTAATACTTTATTGTGATATATGTCAATCTTTTCTGTTCGTGCCGATTTTGTGTTGCATAACATATTTTTACGATTGTAGGGGATTTTTTCTTTTCCTGCTCTCGAACGTAGAAGTAGTTTGACGGCGTTTTTTGAGATGAAAAAAATGTACGACGGGTAGTTTTTTGTGTGAAAATGGGGGAGAAAGAGGTGGTCATTTAGGGGCGTTTGACTCTTGTTGCTTGCATTTGTCGCAAGTTCCATAGACGTATAAGGTGTAGCTTTCGATGGTGGAATCCTTGAGGTGCTTGTTTTGAATGGCTCGTTTGATGTTCGTGTCGGTGAACTCTTTCATCGTTCCGCATTTTGTGCAGATGAAATGGTTGTGGATTCCGCTGTTGTAGGACTTCTCGTATTGGGTGGTGTTCCCTCCGAATTGATGGCGGATTACGAGTTTGCAATCGAGTAGGAGGCCTATGTTGTTGTAGATGGTGGCGCGGCTGACGTGGTAGTTGTCCTCCAATAGCATATTGTATATGGTATCTACATCAAAATGCCCCTTGATGGAGTAGATTTTTTCAAGGATGGCAAATCGTTCTGGCGTTTTGCGCATAGAACGTTTTTCTAAATATTCGGTGAATATCTTTTTGACGGTGTTTTGTGTGCTGCCTGATGATTCCATCTTCTTTATTTTCTTTTTTACAAAGTTATGGTTGTTCATTTACATAAACAAGAAAAGCACCCGATATGGATGCTTTTCTATGCGGATGAGACGGTCTTTATATGTCGAGAAGAATCTCTACGATTGTAAAGTCTTCGTCTTCTGCGTAGTTTTTGGATTTATAGGTCACTTTGTTTCCTTCGTATTGGAAATCAGTGTATGAATAACCCAACGATTTGCCGTTGTAGTATTCTGTTTTCGTCGTTTGGCCGAATGAGTTGTACTCGTATAGCGTACGTTCGTACAATTCGCTTTCGTCGTTACTTGTGCCTTTATAAACGGAAAGGCAGGTTACCAATGTGTAATAGACGTTGGCATACTCTACCACATATGCTCTTGTGTACCAGTTGTCGAGGGATTTGTATTTTTCGATGAACGTGGATTTTTTATTGTTGTATGAGTAGTTGCCTCTTTGAAGTTTCAACTCGCCGTTTTCGTAAGTGCTGACATTTTCGCATAGTCCCGCTTCGTTGTAACGGTAAGTGGTCCTTGATGAATCTTTTTTTCCGATGTGCTTTTCCTCCAACAAGTTGTTCATTGCTGAGTCCTTATATGTTTTGGTTACCGTCTCGGTCAAATAGGCCGTCTGGTATCCCATGAGGTAAAGCTTTCTTGTGTAACTTTGTTGGTACAGACCGTTTTCGGCGGTGTAACTATAGTTCATGTTGCGCTCGATGAGCGAACCGTCTTCGAAAAGCTCGTATAGCGTGTCGCGTCTGCTTTTGTCGTAACTCCAACGCTCTTTGAATTTCTCGGAATGGTCTTCTCCGCGGTAAGTTACCTTTTCCCTGATTTTGGATTTTATGGACATAACGGAGTCAAGCGATTCTCCTCCCTTCTGGCTTGGTGCGTCTGCCTCGTCTTTGTCGCAAGAGATCGTTGAAATGGTTAGCGTCGCCAAAATGCCCAATACGACTGTTTTTATTAAGTGTTTCATCAATTCCTATTTAAATATGTCCTATTCGGACATTATTATTGTTATGCGAAAATAGGAATTATTTTCAATCTTTTTTATCCTTTAACTAAAAACTTATCCACAATCAGATGTGCATTAGTTGTTTATAACTTTTAGAAGGAGAGTACCACCTTGTTCTTCTTTACCACTTCGTACATGTCTTGGATGCAGCCTAATTTACATATCTGGTTGGTTGCTTTTCGAGACTGGAAGCAGACTTGGCAACCATATATAGTGCCTTCCAAATCGAGGTATTTTTGGACTTGGTCGCCGATGTCCTTGTTCGTTTTTGCCAAGCCTTCGATTTCAACGCCTTTACCGAGAAGGAAGATTGAGACTTTGTTGCCCCATTCTATGGAGTAGTTGGCAAATCGCATCACGTTCCAAATGGTCTCTTCGTCGTTGGTTGAGATAATGATGCCGATGGTGGTCGGCTTGTCCGGGTCGTTGTATTCGGGTTGGTTGTCCAACAACTGGGCAAACGAACTTGCGAATGAACTTATTAATAATGATATGATAAAAATGAATCTTTTCATGCTTTGACTTTATTTAAGAATGCCTTCGGGAAATTGCATGGTGACGCAGTGGAGCGAACCGTGTTGACGGATGAGCGTGCGGCAATCTATGCCGACTATCTCGCGGTCGGGGAAGGCTGTTTGTAATTGTTCTTTTGCTTTCTGGTCCAATTCTGCGGAGTTGTAGGTCGGCATTAGAACGGCACCGTTCATGATGAGGAAGTTTGCGTAGGTGGCTGGAAGTCTGAAGTCCTCTTCGAATGAAATAGGAGCCATGGGCAATGCAATGAGGCGGTAAGGATTTCCTTCTGCTGTGCGGAATGCCTTCAACTCCTCTTCCATGGCTTTTAACGCTTCGTAGTGCTCGTCTTCCTTGTCTTCGCAAGAAACGTAGGCGATGGTATCCTTGCTGCAGAGTCGGGCGAGTGTGTCAACGTGACTGTCGGTGTCGTCTCCAGACAAATATCCGTTTTTCAACCATAGAATGCGTTCTGCCCCAAATACACCTTTCAAGAAGTCTTCGATTTCGTCTTTCTCAAAATGGTCGTTTCTATTGGCTGAAAGGAGACATTCTTTGGTTGTGAGGATTGTTCCTTCTCCGTCAGATTCGATGCTTCCTCCCTCCAAGACGAAATGCAGCATGTTGTAATAGCCCACATTGGGGTTGAATGTCTCTTCGACGTAAAGTTCACGCGTGATTTGGTTGTCCAGGTTTGCGGCAAACTTCATGCCCCATCCGTTGAAGGAAAAGTCATAGAGGTAGGGTTCTCCATCGACGAAAACGGTAATGGCGCCGTGGTCCCTGGCCCAAGTGTCGTTGCTCGGGATCACCTTGAAGGTGATGTTGGAGTAGTCGATGTCGCCCAATTGCTTTCTGACCATCTCTTCGGATGGACATACGATGAGGAGCTTTTCCCTTTTGGCAATTTCTTGGGCGATGTTGACGAAGCAGGCTGTGGCATCGTCGAGAATGTAATTCCAGTCGGTCTCAGCATGAGGCCATGTGAGTTGTACGCCGCTTTGCTTTTCCCATTCGGCAGGGAGTTTTATTGAGTTCATTTTAACCTGTTTTTTTTGTGAGTCGTTTTGCAAATGTATATATTAAGTATGTAATCGCAAAAGAAAAGCGGAGGGCAAATGGATAAAAAAAGGGGAGTGGCTTTTCTACCATTCCCCTTGGTTCGCTTGCTGAAGTCAAGATTACTTGAGAGAGATCAAAGTCTTCTTGTCTTTATCAATAGTCTCCAACTTGTCCTCGCGGAACAACCAGCCCATAGCCAAGCAAATATCTTCGCCAGAAGCTTGTTCTTTCAACTCTTTCTTGATTTGTGCCAAAGTGAGGGCTCCTTTTTCATTCAAAAGGTTCCAGATTAGGCCCGCATTTTCTCCGATTTCTTTCGTGTTCATATCATTTAATAGTTAATTAATATTTTTGTGTTTGAATAATTTTTCTGCAAAAATAACGAATAAATATTTATGTAATATGCTGTTTGAGGGCTTATTGTTGATTTTTTTCAATAAAGAGTGCGTATTTAACAAAAAATAACGGTTGTGGTACGAAAAAAAATACATTTTTACATAAAAAACGTTTTGGAAAAGCCTTTTGAATTGACCCTTATAATGCGGCATTGAGCCTTTCTTGGCTGTTCTGATGTGTGGAAATACACTTTCCTCAAAACATAAGATTGCTATTTGGCTGTAATTTATTATCTTCGCAGAAAAATTATAAAATATAAATGAAGAATATACGCAATTTCTGTATTATTGCACATATTGACCACGGAAAGAGTACATTGGCCGACCGTCTTTTGGAGTTCACTAAAACGGTGACAGGTAAGGATTTGCAGGCTCAAGTGCTCGACGATATGGAGTTGGAGAGAGAGAGGGGAATCACCATTAAGAGTCACGCCATTCAGATGGATTACTTTTATAAAGGGGAGAAATATGCCCTCAATTTGATTGACACTCCAGGACACGTCGATTTTTCGTATGAAGTTTCTCGTTCGATAGCAGCGTGTGAAGGTGCTTTGTTGGTAGTGGATGCGTCACAAGGTATTCAGGCACAGACTATTTCGAATCTGTATATGGCTTTGGAACACGACCTCGAAATCATTCCAGTCTTGAATAAGATAGACTTGCCGGGTGCGATGCCTGAAGAGGTGGAGGACCAGATTGTTGATCTTTTGGGATGCAATCGTGAGGATATTCTTAGAGCGAGCGGTAAGACGGGAGAAGGCGTTGAAGCCGTTTTGAATGCTATTGTCGAGCGTGTGAAACCGCCTGTAGGTGATCCAGAGGCTCCGTTGCAGTGTTTGATTTTCGATTCTGTGTTCAATCCGTTCCGTGGTATCATCGCCTATTTCAAGGTGTTGAATGGTACGATGTATGCAAGCGACAATGTGAAATTCGTCGCTACGGGTAAAGAGTATATGGCGGATGAAATTGGTGTCTTGCGTTTGGAGATGGAACCGCGCAAATCGATTTCGGCTGGTAACGTGGGTTATATCATCTCCGGTATCAAAACCTCTCGTGAGGTGAAGGTGGGTGATACCATTACGCATGTTGATCGTCCATGTGACGCGGCCATCGAAGGATTTGAAGATGTGAAGCCAATGGTCTTTGCCGGCGTTTATCCGATTGAAACGGAAGATTTTGAGAATTTGCGTGCTTCTATTGAGAAGTTGCAGTTGAACGATGCTTCACTTACGTTCCAACCTGAATCTTCGTTGGCGTTGGGCTTCGGCTTCCGTTGTGGCTTCTTGGGAATGTTGCATATGGAGATTATCCAAGAGCGTCTCGACCGTGAGTTCGATATGGATGTCATCACGACTGTGCCGAACGTACAATATAAGGTATATACCAAGAAGGGGGATGTTTTGGATGTCCATAACCCATCTGGTTTGCCTGAGCAGACATTGATTGATAAGATTGAAGAACCGTATATCAAGGCGTCTATCATTACAAGTACCGATTATATAGGCAACATTATGACGCTGTGCCTGGGCAAGCGTGGCGAGTTGGTGCGCCAAGACTATATTTCGGGCAATCGAGTGGAACTTATCTATAATATGCCGCTTGCGGAAATCGTGTTCGACTTCTATGATAAGTTGAAGAGTATCTCGAAAGGGTATGCTTCGTTCGACTATCATCCGAATGGAATGCGTGAGTCGAAGTTGGTGAAGTTAGATGTCCTTTTGAATGGAGAGTCGGTCGATGCCCTTTCAACATTGACGCACGTTGATAATGCTTATACTTTGGGTAAGCGTATGTGTGAGAAGTTGAAAGAGTTGATTCCTCGTCAGCAGTTTGATATTGCCATTCAGGCGGCGATCGGTGCTAAGATTATTTCGCGTGAGACGATCAAGGCCGTTCGTAAGGATGTGACCGCCAAATGTTATGGTGGAGATATCTCTCGTAAACGAAAGTTGTTGGAAAAGCAAAAACGAGGCAAGAAGAGGATGAAACAGATTGGTACGGTGGAAGTGCCGCAAAAGGCCTTTTTGGAAGTCTTGAAACTTGATTAAAAATAGTAAAAGTGCCGTCTTTTTTAGATGGCACTTTTTTTTGAATATTTTTTAATGATTTGCCATAAATTATATCTATTTTAGTCAAACAATTATGGTATAAGTATAAATGTTTTAAATTGTTTATTTTTTATGAGAGTAGCAAATGTGAAAAAGAGTCTTGGATTGCTTCTTCTGTGTCTGATGATGTTAGGAGGAATGCCGCTTAACGCGCAAAGTAATTTTGTGCGTGTCAATCAAGTGGGGTATTATGCCCATTCGACAAAGCAGGCCATTTTGGCTAATATGGATGCTACGGAGTTTGAAGTCCGTGAACAAGTCTCTGGCGATGTCGTTTATCGTGGTGAATTGAAGGAAGGGAAGCATTGGAAACAGTCTAACGAGACTTTGCAGGTGGCCGACTTCACGAAGGTGACCAAACCTGGTAAATATTATATTCATTGTTTGAATGAGAAGTCGCATCCGTTTGAAATCAAGGAGCAAGATGTTTTTAAGTCACTTTCCGTATGGACGTTAAAGGCTTTCTATTTGTGGCGTGCCTCTACTGAAATCAAGTCTGAGTATGCTACATTCAACGGATACGACTATTCTCGTCCGAAGGGACATGCTGATGATACCGTTTATATCCACGCTTCTGCGGCTACGTCTAAGCGACCAATCGAATCGTTCGTGTCGGCACCCCGTGGTTGGTATGATGCCGGTGACTATAACTTGTATGTGGTGAATGCAGGTATTTCGTTCCATGCTTTGGCTTTGGCTTACGAGGCTTGTCCTGAATATTATAAGTCGCTGAATTTGAACATTCCTGAAAGTGGAAATGGTCTGCCTGACATCTTGAATGAGATGAAATGGGAACTTGATTGGCTTTTCAATATGCAGGATGAGGACGGTGGCGTTTATCACAAGTTGACCTCGTTGCGTTTCTGTTCGATGATTATGCCAGAGAAGGATGATTTGGATAGATATATGGTCGGAAAGTCAACGGCAGCGGCTTTGAATTTTTCTGCCATTATGGCTATGGCGTCTCGCCTTTACAAAGATTATGATACTATTTGTCCTGGATTGTCGGCTCGTGCGTTGGATGCCTCTGTCCGTGCTTGGAAATGGGCGCTCGCCAATCCTAATGTCCATTTCAGCAATCCGGAAGGTGTTCGTACGGGTGAGTATGGCGACAGAGATCGTTTGTTCGATGACGAGTTCTTTTGGGCTGCTTCTGAACTTTTCATCACAACGGGTGACAAGAAGTATTTTGAGCGACTTGATTTTATGCAAATCTTTGATTCCCCAACATGGGTGACGGTCAATTCGTTGGGATTGATGTCGTTGGCTTTGCATAAGGAGCAAATCGCCAAATGGGTGGATACGGATCCTATTGACCGTAAATTCAAGGGCTTGTGCGAAGGCTTGTATAATATGTGCCATTATTGTCCGAACTTGGTGCCCATCAAAAAGTTCGAGTGGGGAAGCAATGGCGTGATTGCCTCTAATGGAATGATTCTCGGTTTGGCTTATCTCGTTTATAATCAGGATAAATATAAGGAGGCAATGCTCTCTACTTTCAACTATTTGTTGGGAACAAATCCGACTGACTATTGTTTTGTGACGAGATTCGGAACACGTTATCCTAAGAATATGCACGACCGCAGGACGACCGCAATGGGCAAGGATGAGCCTATGCCTGGTTATTTGGTGGGTGGTGCCAATCCGGCTCAGGTGGCTGATTGTGGTAAGCAGAATTATCCGTCTTCTCAACCTGCGCGTTGCTATTTGGACCGTATGTGTAGTTACTCAACCAATGAGATAGCCATCAACTGGAATGCTCCAATGGCGGCTTTGTCTGGTATTGTAGAGTATGTCATGGAAAAGAAATGATGTGATCCCTTTGCAGATTATAGAATAGGGCGGACGTTAAGTTCGCCCTTTTTTTGAGAAATGATTTTGACCTGCAACGGGTCATTTCTTGAAAAAGTCGCCGAAACCAATTATATTTGTGCCTAAATGTGAAATTAAAAAAATGGGGATTTTATAGAAGCCCCTTATTATATCAATATGCGAAAATTAGGAATCGAGGATTTGGGTAGAATATCGGCTGACGAATTTAAGACGGTCGAAAAGATGCCTTTGGTGGTTGTGTTGGATAATGTGAGAAGTTTGCATAACGTAGGTGCCGTGTTCCGTACCTCAGATGCGTTCTTGGTTGAGTCCATCTATTTGTGTGGTATCACTTCGACACCTCCTAATGCAGAGATACATAAGACTGCGTTGGGGGCCGAGTTTTCCGTAGATTGGAAATATTTTGAAAACACGCAGGATGCCATCAAATCGTTACAGTCGGAAGGTTATTATGTCTATTCCATTGAACAGGTGGAAGGAAGCATTATGTTGCCTGAACTGAAGTTGGAACGTGGAAAAAAGTATGCTGTTGTGATGGGCAACGAGGTGAAGGGCGTTTTGCAGGAGGTAGTAGATATGAGTGATGCTTGCATCGAATTGCCTCAGTATGGTACAAAACATTCGTTGAATGTCTCGGTCACGGCTGGTATCGTGATTTGGGATTTCTTTAAGCAGATAGGTCGTTGAAAGACGAAGGTTGTAATTTGAGTTTTTAGTTTAAGATGTTGAAATATAATCGTTTCGTGTTAGGTAATGGATTGCGAGTAATCCATTTGGAGGATAAGAATACACCGATGGTGGTGGTGAATACGCTCTATGACGTAGGAGCGCGCGATGAATCGCCCGACCGTACGGGTATGGCGCACCTTTTTGAACATTTGATGTTCGGAGGTTCTGCCAATGTTCCGTCGTTTGATGATCCCATCCAGCAAGCAGGAGGTGAGGACAATGCTTGGACGACCAATGACTATACCAATTATTATGAAGTCCTTCCCTCTCAGAATGCGGAAATCGCCTTCTGGTTGGAGTCTGACCGTATGTTAGCATTGGAGTTTAGTCAGCGTTCATTGGACGTACAGAAGCAGGTCGTTTGTGAAGAGTTTAAGCAACGCAATCTGAACCAACCCTACGGAGATGTCTCTCATTTGATGCGTTCGTTGGTTTTCAAGCAACATCCCTATAGTTGGCCTACGATTGGTTTGGAACTTTCTCACATTGAAAGTGTAGATTTGGAGTTCGAGAAGCAATCCTTTTATTCGCATTATGCGCCTAACAATGCTATACTTTCGGTGGTGGGCAATATTTCATTGGCGGAGACGAAACGCTTGGTGGAGAAATGGTATGCTGACATTCCTCGCCGAGAGGTGGTGAAACGTGATATTCCTCGTGAACCAGAGCAGACAGAGCCTCGTTTTATGGAGGTGGAGCGGAATGTGCCTGCCGATGCTATTTATAAGGCATTTCGTTCGCCACGCCGTATGGATGAAGACTATTATGTTTCAGACTTGATGTCAGATATTTTGGCTAATGGTCGTTCTTCGCGCCTTTTTCAGCGAATGGTGTGTGAACGCAAACTATTCTTGTCTGTAGATGCGTGCATCTTGGGCGACATTGAGGAAGGCCTCTTTTATGTGAACGGGAAATTGGCCGATGGTGTCTCTTTTGAAGAGGCCGACAAGGCGCTAAACGATGAGTTGCAGGCATTGTGCAACGAATTGCTTGATGAACACGAATTGGAGAAGGTAAAGAACAAATATGAGTCTAACCGCCTATTCGGTGATATAAGCCTTCTCAACAAGGCCAATAGCCTCTGCTATTATGAATTGTTAGGTGATGTAGAACTTATCAATACGGAACTCTCTTACTATCAGAAAGTAACCGCCGAAGATGTCCGGTCTTTGGCGAGAAAACTATTCCGTCCGGAAAATTGTTCTACAATTTATTATCGGGCGAAGAGAAAGTAGAGGCTGGAAGTTTTTTTGTTAGCAATGAATATCTAAAAATAAATTATGATAGACGAATTAATCAAAACCATCAAATATACGATGGAGGAATTAGGAGACGAGGAGATGCTTAACTACATTGAAGAGCATGGGTTGACAGCCGAGACATCGTTTGATGAGGATGGTTTGAATTTCGACGAGATGTCAGCCATCGAACTGATGACTGCCATCTCTCAGGACTTGCGTATTGAGATTGAAGATGACGTTGAATTTATGGACATCCTTCTCTATGGTACAATCGGTGAAGCGGCTGAGTATTTGAAGAGGAACTGATTAAATTAACGTCAAATACAGAGTCAGTTGCATGGTCAGTATTCTGAAAACCATAATGCACTTTTTTTGCGTTGTTTGGTACTTTTTTGTCGGAATACTACAAACCGTTTTACCTCTCAATGTTTATTATCTCAATGCCTCTACCTCATCTTTTGTCAGCCCAGTTGCAGCCACAATCTGTTCAATGGGGACTCCTATGTTTTTAAGGTTGAGGGCGATGGCTGTCTTTTCTTCTTTTCTGCCAATTTCAATACCCTCTACCAACCCTTCGTCGTGACCTTCCTTCCTTTCGTTCTTCCAAGAAGAAAGATTGCTTCTATAGGCATCTAAACTGATGTTGTATTTCATCAACTCCTCTTCATTCATATTGAATAGCGAGGCAATTGATTCCACTTTTTCGAAAACGGGTTGCTCTTTTTGGAAGGGCAGTTTAGTCTTGATGTTTTCCATATTCGTTAAATTATAGAGCCAATATTCAATTTTAGACTTCGGGTATTCCTTGGATTTGCCCTTGAAGTCCTTTTATATTAAATAGCTACGCATGGTAATGAATTTGTTTTTGACAAATATATTTAAAAACATAATAGAAAAAATACAAAGAAATATAAAAAGTCTGCATTATTTATTTACTTTTGTATATATGATTAATTATACGTTGTACCTAACTAATTTTTTTACATCATAACAACCAACAAAATGTTTAAGAATATGAGTTTTATATCTCCTCTTTGGGTAATACCAGCAATGATCATAATTGCCATATTGGTACTTTTATATTTGGGTTCTTGTTATCGTACTTATTATAGCACTTATTATTACATACAGTTGCCCATTATGTTAGTCTTGGCTGCTATTCCAATTTTGGGAATTACGGGTTATTTTGTAAATAACATTTTCTTTGCATTAGTTTCGTTAATCTGTGGCTTGATTACTATTGGCCTCGTGATGACGATTGCCAGTCCCTTGGCGCCTTTGATGGCTATAACCGATATTGTTGCAGGTGTTTTGGCTCTGGGGGTCACTCTTTTATTTACTGGATTCACCTTTAAAGGTTGGCACTCCCTAGCTCTTTTCTGCAACTTCTTCACCTATTTTCAGGTGTTCTGTACGGGGGCTTTATTGTTAGAGCTACTAAAAAATGGGTTGCATTTTAGTTATAACTGATGAATGACTTATTTCGTTCTTTAGCTATGTTATGTGATATCCTCTTTGTATATGAAATAAAAACAATGGTTTCTTAATATCAACGGCTGGCACATTGAGTGTCAGCCGTTTTTGCGTTGGGTAAACATCTACTTTTTAAATGATTCTTTTGGCCTTCAACTCGATATACTTGTTGATTGTGTTCACGTTTAAGTCTTCTGGGCGAGTGAGCAGAGCATAGATACCATTTTGCTGAAGCCTTTTGATGATAAGTTTCTGCTCAAACTTGCGTTGTTTGGTACTTTTTTGTCGGAATACTACAAATCGTTTTACCTCCTCTCAATGTTTATTATTTCAATGCCTCTACCTCATCTTTTGTCAGCCCAGTTGCAGCCACAATCTGTTCGATGGGGACTCCTATGTTTTTAAGGTTGAGGGCGATGACTGTCTTTTCTTCTTTTCTGCCAATTTCAATACCCTCTACCAACCCTTCGTCGTGACCTTCCTTCCTTTCGTTCTTCCAAGAAGAAAGATTGCTTCTATAGGCATCTAAACTGATGTTGTATTTCATCAACTCCTCTTCATTCATATTGAATAGCGAGGCAATTGATTCCACTTTTTCGAAAACGGGTTGCTCTTTTTGGAAGGGCAGTTTAGTCTTGATGTTTTCCATATTCGTTAAATTATAGAGCCAATATTCAATTTTAGACTTCGGGTATTCCTTGGATTTGCCCTTGAAGTCCTTTTATATTATCCTACGCGCCTTCATTTCCACATATTTGTTGATGGCATTTACGCTGACTTGTTCAGGACGGGAAAGAAGTGCATAAATGCCACTTTGTTTTAACTTGTTGATGATCAATTTTTTTTCAAAAATAAACTTTTCGGCAATCGTTTGGGTGAAGTAATCGTTGGTGGTGCGAGGATCTTTTTCGCTTAGGGCTTCCATTTCACTGTCATTAAAGAAGACGACGAGAAGCGTATGTCTTTGCGAAATTAGTTTCAAGAAGGGTAATTGTTGTTCCATACTCACCATACTGTCGAAGGTCGTGAAAACGATAAAAAGGCTTCGTTTACTGATCTGTTTTTTGCTGTATTCGTATAGGTTGGCAAAGTCTCCATATTTGAAGTCGGTCTTCTCGTTGTAGAGAGCTTCCATAATTAAATTCAACTGCCTTACATTTTTGCTGGCTGGGACATGGGTGGAAATGTTTTGTTCAAAGGTGATGAGGCCTGCGTTGTCCTTATGTTGGAGCGCAACGTGAGAGAGGGCAAGTGTGGCATTGATGGAGTAGTCGAGTAGAGTCATGCCGTTGAATACTTGTTGCATGCCACGGCCTTTGTCAATGATGCAGTATATCTGTTGGGCTTGTTCGTCGTCATAGACGTTACACATCAGTTGATGTTTGCGGGCACTTGCTTTCCAGTTGATGGTGCGATAGTCATCTCCCTTGACATACTCCTTTATGTTTTCAAACTCCATGCTTTGTCCTATTTTTCGGACGTTCTTGATGCCCAACTCTCTGCTTTTGTTCGTGGGAGAGAGCAGTTGCGTATTACGAATGATGTTGTATGAAGGATAGACCTTGGCCGTGAAAGGAATTTCGAACTTGAATTTCCTCTCCAAGAGTTTAAACCGAGACTCGACGAAGATATTGACATTTTGAAAAGTATAACTTCCTCGTTTCTTTGGTGTTATGCTGTATGTGATCTCTTTGGTTGTTCTTGCAGCAAAAGTTTCGACAATTTCAAAATCCCTTATTTGGAACTCGTCTGGCAGTTCATCAACGATCTTTGTGGAGAGGGACTTGTCAGATTGGTTAGTGATGATAAGAGAAATGGTATTTTTGTCACCGTTGGAAAGTCGGTTGTCACATTTCCTTTGACATTCAAACCCAATGTTTGAGGAGTAAATGCTGGTCATGTCGAACAAAAAAATGATTATAAAGACGATAAGAAAGATGGCCCCCACCAATGTAAAGATACTTGATATGCTGTTGGCGGCAAATATCGAGGCGATGGCTATTAATGCAATTATCGTTTTCTTCGTGATAAACATGCTCTTTGTCCTTTTGTTTTTTGGATGATTATTTAGGAACCTCTACATTTTCGACAATCTCATCGATGATGGTCTCCACGGCTGTACCTTCCATTTCTGCCTGAGAGGAGAGAATGAGTCTGTGGCAGAGCACTGGTACGGCAAGTATCTTGATGTCGTCAGGGATGACGAATGATCTGCCTTGTAGGAGGGCAAAAGCTTTTGATGCATTGAGTAGTGCAATGGATGCACGAGGTGATGCTCCCATATAGATGGATGAGTTGGTGCGGCTCTCTTGAATGATTTGAGCGATGTAGGCGATGAGTTTGGAATCAATGAAGATGCTGTGGGCCTTCTTTCTCAAATCGAGTAGTTCGTCCTTTGTGATGATGGTGGGCAACTCTTCCAGTTTGGTGAAGTTTTTCTTCTCATTGTGAGCCGTGATGATGCGTACCTCCTCTTCGAGCGTAGGGTATCCCATTTTTATTTTAAAGAGGAAACGGTCCAGTTGTGCTTCTGGGAGGCGGTAGGTACCTTCCTGTTCGATAGGGTTTTGGGTGGCAATGATGGTGTAAACGTCGCCCATGGAATGTTGTGTCCCGTCAATGGTTGTTTGTCGCTCTTCCATCACCTCAAAAAGAGCCGATTGTGTCTTGGCAGGTGCTCTGTTTATCTCGTCCACGAGGATGATGTCGCCGAAAGCCGGACCTTTGTGGAAGTTGAACGAGTTGGTGCTCATGTTGAATACGTTGGTACCCAACACGTCTGAGGGCATCAAATCGGATGTGAACTGAATACGTGAGAAGTCGGCGTTGATGAGTTTTGAGATGACTCTTGCCGTAAGGGTCTTGGCAATTCCTGGGACGCCCTCTATTAAGACGTGGCCGTCGGCAAGGATAGCCGTCAATATCAAGTCAATCATACGATCCTGACCGGCAATGACTTGAGAAATCGTTTTTCTCATCAATTCTATTTTATCGTTGTACGATGTCTCTTGAAAAAAATCGTTGTTGTCCATATCTAAATGTAATTTGTCTGTTATTTCTTATTTGAGTTTTGCCTTTTTAGGTTTTTATATATTGTGTTGATGATGTTGGATATTTTTATCATCTGCTCCTCTTTTACCGTTATGACAGAATGATTGTGGATGGACATAATCTCTTTTAGGAATTGATATGTCTTTTTTTCATCCATCTCGGCAAACGAAGCCATTTTCTGGGCATTGGTTTGAAGGATCTCTTTGTTTTGCAAATCGATGTGGAGACGTTCTTTTATGTAGTCGAAGAAGAAGCCGATTTTCTTCTTGCTGATGTCTTTGTATTCGGAACGTAGGAAATAGACATTGCTGATTTGCTTGATGAAGCCGATTGTCCGGTTGGTGTCTGGTGCTATCTCGGGAATGATGCGATATTTCCTTTTCCCTAAGAAGAGGAGCAGTAGCGCTATTAGGCACATGGCCAAGAAAGGGAAGAATGATTTTTTGTCCTCTTCTTCAGAGTAATAAGATGTCCCTATGGATAAATGGGTGATGGTCTCCTCGGGCGACTTTTTAATGCGGTCTATCAAGTGAAAAACCATTTGGTCATTCTGCTCATAGAGCATATTGTAATTGGTGAAAATCAGTGGCGTGCAGACAACGATGATGGATGCCTGACTTTGTGGGTCGGTAAATTGTATGGCAATAGGCTGCTGGTCTATTTCCAACAATATTGTCTTGTGGCATTCTTTACCGATGCCTATATCGCTGCTGTTTGAGAATCTGTTCTTACAGAAAATCGAGGGCAGTTTGTATGATTTTTTTTGAATCGGTGCGTATATCGTACTGGTCTTTTTTAGAGCATTGTTTGTCACTTCTTTTTCATTGTATTGCTTGTGCAAACAGATTTGATTGAAATCGCTACAAGCAACAATGGAACTATGTCCCATTGCCATTCGCTCGATGAGGGTGTTCCAAATGGGAGTGTCGTCGATTGTGTAAGGGACCGTTATTAATAAATGTTGTATCTCTTGCTCGTTGTCCATATCCTCGGCCTCTTCTTCGATATACTCAAGGTCTTCTAAATAGGCGGTCTTAAACGATTCACCGTATTTCTTTTTGCACAAATTGTCAAGCAAATAGCAGTTGAGCGGTTCACTTGAGTAGTCATAGAAATTGTCTTCCCAATCCCATATTCTTTCGCAAGAAGCGAGAAAATAGAGAGAGGAGAATAGAAACAGTAATTTTGATATGTAGTAGAAATGTCTCATTTCAATGCTGCTTTAATTTCGTTGAAAAGTCCTTCTGCTTGAGTATAGTCGTCCAGGGTAGCCTCTACATTTCCGTATCTTACGGAGAGCATCATGGCTGTGAGTTGTTGAAGCGGCCGTTTGATTTTGGCTTCCCTCACTTCGTAATAGTAGTCGATGGGCGTTTTGGATGGCGACCATATAATCTGTTTGTTGTTGTCCAACCGTTTTAGCGTCAGCACATAAACCATTTTGATGGATTCGTCGTATCGTTTAGCGTCAAGCAACAATTGCAAGTTGTCTTCAGAAACGGGGGCTTGAATGTTGATTTCTGTGGCTACAGTTGTCGTTTTCTTCTTTCCCTTCATGGTCTTGGTTGCGACAATGACTAGGCCTGTAATCAGAGCGATGGCCAGCAATCCTATGATGAGTATTGTGGCGTTTTCTACGAGTGCGTTTAGCCAAGACCAATCAAATGACGTGTCAATCGTCTTTCTCTCCAACTCTTTTACGACATATTGATGATCTTCCTGAAGTTCTGCCTTGTATTGTTCGTAGGATTGGTTGTTCGTTGTGCATGCTTGAGGTATAACAACGAAAAGTAGGAGAGTCAAAAGTTTGGCAATATGTTTTTTCAAAAGAGTCATTTTTCGTCTTTGTTTGAATCCCTCATAGAGAAATAGGGAATGTAGATATAATAAAAGATGATGATGCCAAATAGAGAAAGGATGATGGCGAAGCGCAGGAAATCGTTCCATTCCGAATGGCGTGTGATGTACGATTCGATGAATGCGGCGACGGCCAGAATAGGAGTGGTGGATAGAAGAATTTTGATGCTTCTAAGTCCACTTTTTTTCAATCCTTCTATACGATTGTAGGAATGGGGCATTAGCCATCCACGCCCCAAGGCCAAACTTGCGGCTCCAGCAATAAGGATGGCGGGAATTTCAAAAGCACCGTGCATCCAAATGGATAGCATGGATTCGAGTCCGCAATCGTGAAGAAAGAAGAATGTCTGGAACATGCCGAGCATAATGCCGTTGGTGTATAATATGTAGCCTGGTCCTATGAATGGAACGACGCCGTAGCCGTAAGTCCTAAACGTAATCAGTATGTTGTTCAGGGCAATTGCCCAAAACATAGGGTTGCTTTCTTGGTTGTTGTAGATGTCGCAGGGTTTTCCGTTATGTATGTTTTTAAGGGTTTCGTTTACATAGTCGGCCCCCAAAAAGTCGATTACGTTTTTCTCGTCTATGATGGCCAGAATGACCCCTAAAAGGCAGCATGCCATGAAGATGGAGAAGGAGAGCGCCATTTCAAATTTGGCGTCTCTGAGGTTTTGGGGAATCTCATTGGTGAATATGTTGACGATGGCGGAAAAATTGATCTTCTTCTTCTTGTAGATATATTTGTGCGTCTTGGTTACCATGTTTCTAAGAAACTTGGTGATGCGCGCTTCTCCATATTGACTTTGAGAATAGGCCAGGTCTGCCGAAAGGTTGACATACATGTCTGATAATTCGTCCGTGGACAAATTATCCAACTGGTTTGTCTTTTTTTCTTGCTCCAGCCATTTCTTTCTGTTTTGGCGAATAAATGTAACCTCTTTCATACTTTTTTGGAATACAGTGCTAAAATACAAAAAAAGGTGGTTTGATGAAAATTTATCTTGCCACGTTCATTTCTGCTCTATAAATGCGCGATTCAAGTTTGTCCAGCGGCATCTCCTCATACTCTTTGCGGGTTTTGCAAAGAAGGATCTGGCTGCAAAGCGTCTCTCCCCATATTTCACCTTCTGGAGTCTCGTAGATATGGTAAACTAATCCGATGCTGAGGCTTGTTAGTTTACCTTTCTTTATTAGCTTACATTTCTTTGTGTCAATTAAACTTTTGGGGTCAATGAGCATAGTGATGTTTATTATCGGGTTATATATTTTTATTTGTCTCTTCCTCGTCAACCGTGACGAATCGGAAAATGTTTTAAAGATAAATGTCGTACTTCATAATCACAAACCATATCGAGAGTTCCAATAGAATCGTTGCCAGTGAGAAAATGATGGGTGCAGCAATTATCTTCCTCTTGTTCTTTACGGCATCTTCCTGATACATTCTTTCCATCCATTGGAGCACCCCATATATACAAAAACTCGCAAGTGCATGAAGAAGTAATGTAATGGGCAAGAAAGCAATATATAAGAATAGGATACAAGTTATTGGATTTATTGCGGTTTCCCAAGAAGCAAATATAATGTCATATAAATATAGGGTGATTATAACAAGAAGCGGAGGAGCAAATAGAAGTATTAATGCTTTTCCTCCTTTTGAAATTAGTTTTTCCCCTTCCATATTTTCACTCATGTGACATGTTTTTTAGCATTTCTTCCAATTTGACTAATTCGTCACGGTATTGGGCTGCCTCGATAAATTCCAGTTTCTTGGAGGCCTCGAACATGCGGCGTTTCGTGTTGTCAATTGCCTTTTGTAAATCCTCCTTGTTGAAGAATGCGGCTGCCGGCTCTGCAGCGACAGGGATGTCTCTGCCTGTAAGAATCTTGTCGTATGTTTTCTGCGGCTTTTTCTCTTCCGGTGCTTCGCTCTTGCTCAAGACAGACTTGACCGCCTTGTTGAGTGCTTTAGGCACAATGTTGTTGGCTGTGTTATAGGCAATTTGCTTCTCCCTACGGCGATTGGTCTCGTCAATGGTGAGTTGCATGCTTTCCGTGATTTTGTCGGCATACATGATGACCAATCCGTTGAGGTTTCTTGCCGCACGGCCTGCAGTTTGGGTCAATGCACGGTGGGAACGGAGGAAACCCTCCTTGTCTGCGTCCAATATGGCCACCAATGAGACTTCTGGCAGGTCTAAGCCCTCTCTCAAAAGGTTGACGCCTACCAACACATCGAAGAGTCCGTTACGGAGGTCTTCCATGATTTTTACACGTTCCAATGTCTCTACGTCGGAATGGATGTAGTTGCTTCTTACGCCCATTTTCTGGAGATAAATTTGCAACTCTTCAGCCATACGCTTGGTAAGCGTGGTGACAAGCACGCGCTCGTCTTTTTCTGCTCTGACTTGAATTTCCTCCAGAAGGTCGTCTATTTGGTTGAGGCTTGGGCGGACTTCTATCACGGGGTCCAACAGTCCAGTAGGGCGGATGACCTGCTCCACGATGATGCCTTCGCTCTTCTCCAATTCATATTCGGCAGGCGTGGCACTCACATAGATGGTTTGTCCCGTCATCTCTTCGAACTCTTCAAATTTTAGCGGCCGGTTGTCGATGGCGGCTGGAAGACGGAACCCGAAATCCACCAACGTCCTTTTTCTCGAGTAATCGCCGCCATACATGGCTCTGATTTGAGGAATGGTGACATGGCTTTCATCGATGACCATAAGGAAGTCTTTCGGGAAGAAATCGAGCAGACAGAAAGGGCGGGTGCCTTCTTGTCTTCCGTCGAAATAGCGGGAGTAGTTCTCGATGCCCGAACAGTGACCCAGTTCGCGAATCATCTCCATGTCGTAGTTCACACGTTCGTATAGACGTTTGGCTTCCAGCGGTTTCCCGATGGATTGTAGATATTCTACTTGTGTGTTGAGGTCGTCGCCTATATGAATCAAAGCTTGATTGATACGCTCTTTCGTGGTTACGAATAGATTACCCTGAAGTTGCCATGGGTAAGGCTGATTTCGTTTCGGCCGTATAGGCTCTCCACCAGCGAACGGAGCAAAGCATTCAAGGCCAACTGTTGTCCTCTTTTCAACGGAATCATCGTTTTGTGGAAATCTTCCGGATTTCCCATACCGTAAAGGCACGAGACGGAGGAGACGACCACCACATCTTTTCTGCCCGAAAGAAGGGCGGATGTGGCCGAAAGCCTAAGCTTTTCGATTTCGTCGTTGATGGCCAAATCTTTCTCTATGTAGGTGTCCGTATTGGGCAAATAAGCCTCCGGTTGGTAGTAGTCGTAGTAGGAGACGAAATACTCCACCGCATTTTCGGGGAAAAAACCTTTGAATTCGCTGTATAGTTGGGCAGCCAACGTCTTGTTGTGGCTTAGCACGATAGTCGGTTTGTTGATCTCTTTGATAACATTGGCTATGGTGAAAGTCTTTCCCGACCCAGTTACACCTAAAAGTGTTTGGGCTGGGTAGCCAGAGAGGATGCCGTCAACCAGTTCCTTGATGGCTTCCGGTTGGTCTCCCGTCGGTTGGTAGTCCGATACTAATTTGAATTCCATTGTTTTCCTCGCTTATAACTCCTTACTCTCTTCTTGTTTTGGCATTATCAACCAGCATAAAAGATAGGTGAAGTAGATGATGAGCCCACATCCTCCCAAAATGGTGGTAAGGACTAAAATGACACGGACAAGCGTCGGGTCGATGTTGAGGTAGTTGGCGATTCCGCCAGCCACGCCAGCCACAATGGGAGTGGCTGTTTTCTTTATTTCTCTTGCCATACTTCTTGATTAAATAGAATTTGATTAAATAGAATTTCAAATCACTCGCCCAAATTACTGTTTAGGCATGATTAACCAGCAGAGTAGGTAAATGAGTACGCCGCATCCACCCATTACAGTCACTAGTGCAAAAAGAATGCGCACAATGGTTGGATCCATGTTGAAGTATTCTGCAATGCCGGCAGCGACACCTGTCAATAGCCCATTGCTTGATTTTTTTAGTTGTTTAGCCATATCAGTAACTTTTTGTTGTTTTTTGCAAAAATAGCCAATTTATAGAGGATTTAGAAGTTCAGTACCCGTTTTTTTGATATGGTTTGAATTAAATGAATATCTTCTCTCTTTTTCGTTGCTGATTATCGTGTAAATAAGGAGATAAAAAGTTATCTTTACTTTTGATTTAAACAAGGAGGTAGCGTATGGAAGAGTATAAGAAAGAATTGGTGGAGAAATATCGAAAAGTGTTAAAACTTGCGGGCAATCTATTTGATGCGTCCGATATTCAATTGCTCAGGTCTTTGTTTAATCAATCAAATAACGAGTTGATTGACCCTTCGGTCGCTTATCCGTCTATGATCAAGGCCATCAATACGGCGTTGATTCTTCTGGATGAGGTCAATCTTGGCCGCGTAGCAGTACAAAGTAAGGTGGTCTATGAGGCCATCAATTCTGGATTTGTTTCTCAGGATAAGGTGGAATCCATGTTTGGCACTCAAGTGGCGGCCATTGTTCAGGGTTTGGTTAAGGCAAATGACATCTATGCGAAGCATTCGTCGGTGGAGTCGGACAATTTCCGAAAGTTGCTTCTAACGATGGCGCAAGATATTCGCGTAATCATCATTCTGATTTGTGATCGCCTCTATTTGATGCGTACGTTGCAGAATTTTCCGGAAGAGGAGAGACAATCCATTGCGAGGGAGGTTTCTTATCTTTATGCTCCGTTGGCGCACCGTTTGGGCCTTTACAAGATCAAATCTGAATTGGAAGACCTTTCGTTGAAATATTTGAATGGCGACATTTACCACGACATAGCCAAAAAGCTAAATGAGACGAAGCGCTCTCGAGACAAGTACATCGCCGACTTTATCGGTCCGTTGAAAGAAAAGTTGGAGGCTGCAGGATTTAATTTCTCTATTAAGGGAAGAACCAAATCCATCTATTCTATTTGGAATAAGATGAAGAAGCAGAATACGCCTTTCGAAAACATATATGACCTTTTTGCTATTCGTGTCATTCTGGACACGCCGATTGAAAAGGAGAAGTCGGAGTGTTGGCAGGTCTATTCTATCATTACGGATATGTATCAGCCTAATCCGAAGCGTTTGCGCGATTGGTTGTCCATCCCGAAATCCAATGGTTACGAGTCGTTGCACATTACTGTAATGGGTCCGCAAGGAAAGTGGGTGGAAGTGCAAATCCGTACGGAACGTATGGATGAGATCGCTGAAAAGGGTTTGGCTGCGCATTTCAAATACAAAGGAGTAAAGGGAGAGTCGGACTTTGACCGTTGGCTGGCGAACATTCGTGAGATTTTGGAGAATCCGGAAGCCAATGCCATCGATTATATGGACGACTTCAAGTTGAATCTTTATGATAAAGAGGTCTTTGTCTTTACGCCGAATGGTGATTTGCAGAAGTTGCCGAAAGGCTCCACAATATTAGATTTTGCCTTCCAGATCCACTCTGGTTTGGGCTCCAAATGTGTGGGCGGACGTATCAATGGAAAGAATGTCTCTATTCGTCAAGTTCTCTCCAATGGTGATCAGGTGGAGGTTCTGACGTCTCCTTCGCAGAAACCTAAGCAGGAGTGGCTGAATATTGTTCAAACATCAAAGGCTAAGACACGCATCAAGCAAATCCTTCGAGAAGAGGAGTTGTCCAATGCAGATATGGGTAGGGAGATTCTTCTTCGTCGCTTGAAAAACTGGAAGTTGGAGTATGATGAGGCGGTCGTTTCTAAGATGATAAAGCGTTTGGGTGTGAAGACGCTGACGGAGTTTTATCAGGCATTGTCGGCCGAGAAATACGATTTGCATGATGTGCATGAACTCTATCTGGAGATTCAAGAGAAGGAGTCTAAGACAATCTTGGAAGACAGAAGCGTAGAAGCCTACGAGCACGTCTCTAACTTGGAGGAAATTTCGGCCAAGGAGGATGTTTTGGTCATTGACAAGAATTTGAAGGGCATTCAGTATCAACTTTCCAAGTGTTGCAACCCAATCTATGGTGATGATATTTTTGGATTCATTACCGTGAATGGAGGTATTAAGATTCATAAAATGGATTGTCCGAATGCGCCGCAGATGATGAAGCGCTTCGGGTATCGTTTTGTTAAGGCGCGCTGGTCGGGCAAGTCGGGAAGCCAATATCCGGCAACACTTCATGTGATTGGTAATGATGACATCGGTATTGTAACGAATATCACATCGTTGATTCAAAAGGATCCCAATATTGCGCTCCGCTCCATTACTGTGGATTCAACGGATGGATTGTTCCAAGGCACGATTACTGTGTTGGTGGGCGATTCTAAGGTGCTGGAGGTATTGATCAAGAAGATTAAGGCGATAAAGGGTGTGAAGGTGGTTAGTCGTTCATAAGGTTAACTGCAGTTAGAATAGTATAAAAAAAGACGGGCCTCGAATGGTCCGTCTTTTTTGATTATTCTGTTTCTGTAAGTTCGCCTTCGGCTGAAAGATGGACTTTCTTGTCTCCTACGGTGAGCGTCTCTAAATTAGTTAATTGTGTCAATTCGGAAGAGACGAATGTATGTCCGTTGAATGAAAAAGGAATCCTGAATTTGCATCCGTTATTCCAATTGGAACATCCGAATGCTGTTTTCCCTTTCAATATTACACCGGTATGACAGATAGGGCAGAGGTTGCTTTGTTGAACCTCGTTGGCGTTGACCAATTCAGTTGGATTCTTGGCTTGCTGTACTTCCGTTTTCGGGGAGTCTGCCTTTGCTGTCACCTTCTTTTCCGCTTTTGATTTAGGGGCTTTCGTGGCACTTTTTTTCTTTGGTGCAACTTCTTTTTCCTTTTTCTCCTCGATGGATATCGTCTTTCCTATGTCGTTACGGACTACATTCACTAACGTTGAGACCATTGTTTTAAGTTCGGTCATGAAGGTCTGTGACTGATAATCGTTTCGTTCGATCATACGAAGGCGTTTCTCCCATTGGCCTGTCAATTCGGCTGACTTAAGAATCTCATGCTGAATGGTTTGAATGAGATCAATGCCCGTCTGTGTGGGGAAGATGTTCTTCTTCTCCTTCCGCATGTAGTTGCGTTTGTAAAGCGTCTCTATAATGTTGGCACGCGTGGAGGGACGACCTATTCCATTCTCTTTCAGTAGGTCACGGAGTTCGCCATCTTCCATTTGCTTGCCTGCCGTTTCCATTGCACGGAGAAGGGTCGCCTCTGTATAAGGCTTGGGTGGTTGTGTCCACTTTTCTGCCAAGTCTGGTTTGTGAGGGCCGCGTTCTCCTTTTGTGAATAAAGGGAGCGTCTTCTCCTCATCATTGTTTTCCTCGTCGTCTTTCTTCTCCTTTTCGAAGACGACACGCCAACCAGGGACTAATATTTGTTTGCCTGATGTCTTGAACTCGATATCTTCTACCTTGCCCATTACGGTGGTAGTGGATGTTTGACAATCGGGATAGAAATTGGCGATGAATCGCCTTGCGACGAGGTCAAACACCTTATTCTCTTCGTTTGTCAAATTGATAGGATTCACACCTGTCGGTATGATGGCGTGGTGATCAGTGATTTTACTGTTGTCAAAAACTTTTTTCGACTTTGGAATCTTGGTGGCCAGCACGCTTTGAGTTAGTGCACTATAAGCTTGTAATCCTTTTAAAATGTTCGGCACTTTAGGATGGATGTCCTCGCTTAAATAGGTGGTGTCAACGCGTGGATAGGTGGTTACCTTCTTTTCGTAGAGTGACTGGATGAGTCTTAGGGTGTCTTCTGCGGAGAACCCGAACTTCTTGTTGCACTCCACTTGTAGAGAGGTCAAATCAAAAAGGCGAGGAGCCGATTCTGTTCCCTTTTTAGTGGAGATGTCCGTCACCTCAAAATCACTGGAGATAACTTGTTCGAGAAATTTGCGTCCCTCTTCTTCCGTGGTGAATTTGCCCTTTGTGGCAGAGAAGGTCGTGTCTCTATATACGGTCTTCAATTCCCAGTATTGCTCAGGCTTGAAATTGACAATTTCAAGGTGCTTTTTTACAATAAGGGCAAGAGTGGGGGTTTGTACGCGGCCGATGGAGAGAACTTGTTTGTTCTGCCCATAGCGAAGAGTATAGAGTCTTGTTGCATTAATGCCTAATAGCCAGTCGCCAATGGCACGCATTGCTCCTGCTTCGTATAGTTTGTCGAAGTCGGTCTGAGGACGGAGATTGGCAAAGCCCTCTTTGATGGCCTCTTCCGTCAAAGACGAGATCCAGAGACGTTTCACGGGACATTTGCATTGGGCTTTTTGCATCACCCAGCGTTGTATGAGTTCACCCTCTTGTCCAGCATCCCCGCAGTTGATCACCTCGTCTGCTGTGCTGATGAGTTTTTCGATGATGTGGAATTGCTTCTCCGAACCGTCGTTTTCGATGAGCTTTATGCCGAACCTTTGAGGAATGATGGGAAGGTCGGTCATGGACCACCTTTTCCATGACGGAGTGTAGTCGTGCGGCTCTTTAAGGGTGCAGAGGTGACCGAATACCCATGTTACTTGGTACCCGTTCCCCTCAATGTAACCCTCACGGCGGGAGTTGGCCCCCAGTATGGCGGCAATGTCACGAGCCACGCTCGGTTTCTCGGCGATACAAACAATCACGATCTCTTCCTCCGCTATTAAAAATTTCTGTTATAGAGTTTTCTCAATCTTGTCTAATTCCGCATTCCAAGTAGCAAAAGATGCGTCACTTGGCATTCTCCAATCTCCACGAGGAGAGAGGCAGATAGAACCAATCTTCGGACCGTCAGGCATGCAAGAACGCTTGAATTGCTGATAGAAGAATCTTCTATAGAATGTCCTTAACCATTTCAAGATGGTTGGCTTGTCAAATTGCCCCTCCATGGCTTGGACGGCAAGATAGAATATCTTTGATGGCGTGTAGCCAAAGCGAAGTGCGTAATAGATGAAGAAATCGTGCAGAATGTATGGTCCAACATTATCCTCCGTCTTTTGCGCGATATTGCCGTCTTTGTCGGCAGGCAACAACTCGGGACTGATCGGTGTGTCAACCACATCCAGCAAAGTCTGACGAGCAACCTCGTCCATTTCGTATTCGGCCGCATATTTGACGAGATAACGAACTAATGTCTTTGGAATAGAAGCATTTACCCCATACATACTCATGTGGTCGCCGTTGTAAGTTGCCCAACCGAGGGCAAGTTCAGACAAGTCTCCTGTTCCGACAACGAGACCATTTACTTTGTTGGCATAATCCATAAGGATGTAGGTGCGTTGGCGCGCTTGTGCGTTTTCGTAGGTGATGTTCGTCACATTAGGGTCGTGGTCTATATCCTTGAAATGTTGCATACAAGCGTCCTTGATGCTGATTTCTTTGAGCGTGATGCCCAACTCCTGCATCATCTTGATGGAGTTGTTGTAGGTACGGCCTGTCGTGCCGAATCCAGGCATAGTGATGCCGTATATGTTTTTTCTGGAAATACCTAATTTGTCGAATGTTTTAACGCAGACAAGCAAAGCAAGCGTTGAATCCAGACCGCCAGAGATACCAATCACGACATTTTTAATGCCAGTATGGTAAAGACGTGTAGCCAATCCACCTACTTGAATGGAGAATATCTCATTGCAACGCTCTTTCATGCCTTCCATTGGAGGGACGAATGGGGTAGGGTGAACCTTGCGGGTCAGATTGCCTAACTCCTTATTGGCCAATGGTGTCGGTATGGTAATGTATTCATCCGTCATGGCGTCAGCACCGATATAGAATGCTGAGTTTTTGAGACGGTCGGCATCTAATTTCTCGATGTCAATCTCGCCGATGATAAGTTGCTCGTCGAATCTGAAACGCTCGGATTGAGCAATGAATGAACCATTTTCTGTGATGAGTCCGTTGCCGGCAAAGACGAGGTCTGTACTTGACTCTCCAAAACCAGCCGAAACATAGACATAACCACATACGCATTTTGCTGATTGTTGGAGCAACATCTGCTTCAAATATGCATTTTTACCAATGACTTCGTCGCTGGCAGAAAGGTTGAAGATGACTTGCGCTCCTGCTAATGCGTGTTGTGTGCTTGGCGCCTGTGGCAACCAGAGGTCTTCGCAGATTTCAATGGCAAAACGGCATTCGTCGTCGCCAAACAGAAGGTTGGTTCCGAAAGGCACATCTTGGCCACAAAGGTTCACCTCACAGTCGAGGATGTCTTTGGCCGAAGAGAACCATCTCTTTTCGTAAAACTCATTGTAGTTTGGAATGTATGTTTTAGGGACGGCTCCCCAAATTTTCCCCTTTTGGCACACAACGGCAATATTGAACAGACGGTTGGATTGCACTTTAGGCATGCCGACGATAAAGGTGATGTCTAAATCTTTTGTCTGTTGTAATAGGTTGTTGAGGCTCTCTTCTGCAGCAATAAGCAATTGCTTTTGATAGAAGAGGTCGGCGCAGGTATATGCTGTAATGCAAAGTTCTGGGAAACAGATGATTTGCACGTCTTTTGCCTCGGCTTGGATAATGAGGTCTTTGATCCTCTCCGTATTGTATTTGCAGTCGGATATCTTAACGTTTGGAATGGCTGTGGCCACTCTGATAAATCCGTGATTATTTGTCATAATTAATGCGTTTTGTGGTTGAACCAATCTGCAGATGTTGTAAGTCGGCAGTTCCTTTCAACCTGTTATATGTGTCAAATTTACAAATAATCCATCGAATGCCATAATTCCTATGCCCGAAAATCGTTGGATTATATCTTTTTCAACATCTATTTTTATTGTTTGGTAAAATGAATACGGGCGAAACCACTTGGATTTCGCCCGTATTGTTATAATGTTTCGTATTCCTTTTTTTAGTAAATGTCAACATAGTCAATGCATTCACCATTTTCCATTTGTTGTAGTCTCCAAAACTTTCTGCCTTTATTCTTGACAAAGTCCATCTTTCCTGTACGATGGTATGGTCTTCCCTTGTAAATGTGATGAACGCGGCAAGTGATGGTTCCCTCAAAAAGGAGATGATCTTCTTTCACTACTTGGATAGTTCCGTTGATAGAAAGTGAATCGTCCCCTCTGTACGCTTTTCCTTTACAGGAATATACACCTTCGTTGATTTTTTCAAGGTTGACTTCTCCGCGTTTGCCATCAAACCATTGAAGTTCTAACTTGTGTGTGCCTATCAACGTATTCTCAAAGTCGGGGTTGACTTCCTGTTGGGCAATGCTTTGGCTCTCAGGAAATTCGATGTTGACTTCTGTGACGCAAGTTGGACATAAAACTTTTCCTAACCCTTTCTTCAAAGGATAGTCGCCATGTTCATCTTTAAATCCATACCCACTTCCGTTGCACTCGAAACATGCTCTGCCATAGCCAGTTTTCTTGTCAACTGGATTGTCCTCGTTTACAATGAAGCCTTCTCCGTTACACTTTTCGCAAGTAATGTATTGTGTGCCATTGCAAGTAGGACACTTCTCTTCTTGAATTGGCTCCGGTTCATATTCAGGCTCTGGTCCTGGCTCCGAATTTTCGATAACTGTGGTTGAATCGTTAATCTCGTTGGCTGATTTGTTAGATTGGTTACAACTAACAAATAGTCCCATGAATAAAAGAGGAAGGACCGCTTGTTTTAAATGTTTCATCTTGATTCTATTTTTAGTTTATTAGTCTTAAAGGGTCACCACAAAGCAATCTATAAAGTTCCCTTAATGAATCATCATGCCGCTGATGTATTTGCCGATGATGTCAAATTCGATGTTGACAATGGTTCCAACCTCGATGTTTTGGAAGTTGGTGTGTTCGTAAGTATAAGGGATGATGCATACGGAGAATGAGTCTTTTTGTGAATTGCAAACAGTCAAACTTGTGCCGTTTACTGTTACAGATCCTTTCTCCACGGTCATATAACCTTTACGAGCCATCTCTTCGTTGTATTCGTATTGGAAAGTGAACATCCAACTTCCGTCGGTGACCTTTTTTTCGATACATTTTGCCGTTTGGTCCACGTGTCCTTGAACGATGTGTCCGTCCAGTCTGCCGTTCATGAGCATGCTTCTCTCCAAATTGACTAAGCTTCCCACTTCCAATAATCCAAGGTTGGACTTGTTCAATGTCTCTTGGATGGCTGTAACCGTATATGTTTGATCGTCTTTGGAAACAACAGTAAGGCAAACGCCATTGTGAGCCACACTTTGGTCAATCTTCAATTCGGATACAAATGGGCATTCCATCGTCAGGTGTAAATTTCCTTTGTCTTTCTCCAATTTAACGACTTTTGCTGTCGCTTCTACAATGCCTGAAAACATAATGATTATTGTTCTTTTGAATTAATATTTTGAAATCTAAGCCTATTTGCTTAAAATAAAGAAAGGGAACCAACTTTTTTATTGATCCCCTTTCGATGTCGAGGTGAAGGGATTCGAACCCCCGACCCTCTGGTCCCAAACCAGATGC
>JAKSLA010000100.1 GCA_024401455.1 Paludibacteraceae bacterium
ACCCCATCCTTAAAAGGGATGTGCTCTACCTGCTGAGCTACTAGCTCTCCCTCAGTTGCCTTATTTTTCAAAAGCGATGCAAAATTACATCATTTTAACTATATTCCAAATTTTTAGCAGAGTTATTTTTTAATAAATTGGAAATCAGCGGGCTATTTCACCCAATTTTTATATATTCAAAGAAGTTTCCACCATAAAAAATAGCCGATGGAACATCCGTCTTCGAAATTTAGCAACCTTCATTGCCTAAACGGCAACAACAAATTCACATTTTTTACCTATATTTCAAAATAATCACTACATTTGCAGTTAATTCCCTTTAATGGAAAAACAAGGAATTTGAAAAGGTGATTTACAGCAAACAACAAGCAAAAACAGTTTCTGAAAACAGTTGATAGACAGTGAACAACAGCAGGGATTTCATATTGGAGAAGGCATTCGGACAATACTTGGAGCATGGGTACGAAAATGTTTCAATTTCCGTCCTGCAAAACTCTATAAATCTCGGTCGCGCCACCATCTACTACCATTTCAGCAACAAAGAGTCGCTTTTCAAGGAGGTAGTCAACGAATATATCGTCAAACCCATATATTCTTTTTTGCAGAAAACAGATGAAGCGAATGCTAATATTCCTGAACTGATCAACTTCTACGCCGAGAAAAACGAACAGATTATTTCGCTTGTCAAAGCCGTCAACCCACAACTCAAAATCACCCACTATTTGTCGCTCATGCTCCACGCATACGCACACGACAAAGAATTTTGCCGATTCATAGACAACTCAAAAGAGCGTCTCTTTTCCCTTTGGCTACGAGCCGTACAAAAGAGCCTCCAAGAGGGGGATTTGATGGAAGAGACCGATGCCGAACGATTGGCTTCGCTTTTCTGCGGACTGAACGAGTTTTCGCCATGGGACAAAAGTACGGAAGAGTGTCTTGCGACAAACGGTAGTTTCATACAAAACTGCCAACATTTATATTTTCTCTTTAGAAAACAAAAAAACTAATATAACAAATAGCGAATGGATTTGCCTTCCAAGGGAAATCCGAGAATTAGACAAATTATGGAAAGACGCGTTGTCATCACAGGAATGGGCATTTATTCATGCCTCGGTAAAACTTTGGATGAGGTAAGAGATTCCCTCTATAACGGCAAATCGGGCATCATTTTCGACCCTGTAAGAAAAGAGATGGGATTCCGCTCTGCCTTGACCGGTAATCTTGAGGTGCCAGAATTGAAAGGTGTTCTCAGCCGTGGTCAAAGAGTTTATTTGCCGGAACAAGCTAAATACGCCTACATGGCTACCGCCGATGCGCTCAAAAACGCAGGCCTCGATGCCGACTACATCGAAAAACACGAAGTTGGTCTCCTCTATGGAAACGATAGTAGTGCCGATGCCGTAGTGAAGAGCGTTGATACGATGAGAGAGAAAAAAGACACTACCCTCGTTGGATCTGGTGCCATCTTCCAATCGATGAACTCAACCGTCACCATGAACCTCTCCTGCATCTTCAAATTGAGGGGAATCAATCTCACCGTATCGGGTGCTTGCGCCAGCGGTTCGCACGCTATTGGTTTAGGTTCCCTCCTCATCAAGTGGGGCTTGCAAGACTGCATCGTCTGCGGTGGCGCACAAGAGGTCAACCCTTACTCTGTAGGTAGTTTCGATGGCATCAACGCCTTCTCCCTACGCGAGAACGAGCCTACTAAAGCCTCTCGCCCATTCGACCGCGACCGCGACGGATTGGTGCCTGGCGGTGGCGCGGCAACCGTAATCATCGAAAGCTACGAATCGGCCGTTAAGCGTGGTGCCCCTATCTTGGCTGAAGTGATCGGCTATGGTTTCTCATCCAACGGCGACCATATCTCCGTTCCGAACGTGGACGGTCCAAGCCGCTCTTTGGAGATGGCTATCCGCGAGGCAGGCATCGACATCCGCAAAATCGGCTATGTCAACGCTCACGCCACGTCAACGCCTGTAGGCGACAAGAACGAGGCCAAGGCTATCTACAACGTATTCCAAGATTATCGCCCAGAGGTCGCTTCTACGAAGGCAATGACTGGTCATGAAATGTGGATGGCTGGTGCCAGCGAAATCGTCTATTCTTGGTTGATGATGCAGAACGACTTCATCGCTCCAAACATCAACTTTGAAAACCCTGACGAAGATTCAGCCAAACTTAACATTCCAGCCCAACGCGTGGAGAAAAAGTTCGACACCTTCCTTTCCAACTCATTCGGTTTCGGAGGCACAAACTCAACATTGGTCGTTACTAAATTCCAAAAATAAACTCTTCGCCGCATGAATTCAATCACTCCTCTTTTCCAAGGAAAGGATTTGGAAAGACTCATCCCCCAGCGCTCGCCCATCATCATGGTGGACGCTTTCTACGAAGCTTCGGAAAACAGTTGTCAAACGGGTCTGACCATCAGGGAGGATAACTTATTCTGCGAAGAGGGAAAACTTTTAGAGACAGGCGTGATTGAGCACATTGCTCAGTCCGCCTCTGCTTTTGCAGGCTATAACGCTTTGAAAGACAATAAGCCGACTCCCGTAGGATTCATCGGCGAAGTGAAAAAATTCCAACTCGTTTCATCGCCCCAAATCGGCGACCAACTAACGACCCACATTCAGATTCTCTCCGAGATTATGAATGTATCCCTTCTATCGGCAGAGACTACAATCGACGGACAGTGCGTAGCCACTTGCCAAATGAAAATTTACATCCAAGAAAGCTAATTCCGTTTTTTTCAAAAGATGAGACAATCCAAGACCATCAACAGCAACAAACGGTTGACCGACCGCATCGAAATCAAAATTCGCTTCAGCGAAGTCGATTCCATCAAAATGGCTTGGCATGGAAGCTATGTCAAATACATGGAAGACGGCCGGGAAGCCTTCGGACGCCGTTATGGATTGGAATACATGCACATGTTCGATAGCGGGTATGTGGCACCTATCGTCGATATGCACTTGCAATACAAGCAACCTGTCACAGTGGACGACGAAATCATCATTGAGACTTCATACGTTCCATCCTTAGGCGCAAAACTACTTTTTGAATACGACATATACAGAAAGAGCGACATGGCCCATGTTCTCCACGCCACCACCATTCAACTCTTTATGACCAAAGGTGGTGAGTTCGAATTGGCCGAACCTGAATTTCTCAATGCGTGGAGAGAGAAGATCACACCATTGCTTTCCGAAAAATAGATGGTTATGAAATACGATGTAGTGATAATCGGCAGCGGCCTCGGTGGCTTACAATGTGCCTACACCTTGGCAAAAAAAGGACTTCACGTCTGCGTGCTTGAACAAAACACACAAATAGGCGGATGCCTACAATCGTTCAAGCGAGGTGCTGGTTCTTTCGACACAGGTTTTCATTATGTCGGCGGATTGGAAGAAGGGCAATCGCTCTATCCGCTTTTCCGCTATTTCAACCTACTTGACCTTCCTTGGAAGAAACTGAATTCCAACTGTTTTGACGAAATCATCATCAACGGGGAAAGCCATAGTTTTGCCAACGGGCATAGCCAATTCAAGGAAGGACTTGGCGTTCCTGCTTCAAATGAGGCAGTCCAACGATACATAGACAAACTGCAAGAGATAGGAAGCCATCTTTTCGACCTTTTCAAAGGCGAAGGTGACAGCAATTTCTATGAATCGCCCTACTTTACGCAATCGGCCAAAGAGTTTTTGGACGAAACATTCGACGACGAACTCACCAAAGCCGTACTAATGGGCGCTTCGCTAAAAATGCAGTTGGACGAACATCTTCCACTCTATATCTTCGCTCAGATAAACAACTCTTTTATCGAAAGTGCATGGCGACTAAACGGCGGTGGAATGCAGATTGCTGAATCGCTGGCCCACGACATTCAAAAAATGGGAGGAGACATATTCACTCGGCAAAGAGTGACTAAATTGGAAGAAGTAGATGGCAAAGTGACAAAGGCCATCGTAAACGAAGGCGAGATGGAATATGAAGCAGACTACTTCATCAGCAATGCCCACCCTGTCCGCACCAACGAATGGTTGGAAGAGAGCAAAGCCATCCGCAAGGTTTATCGAAAACGAATCAGCAGCATTCCCAACTCGTTCGGTATGTTCACCGTACAACTTCAACTGAAAGCAGACTGCCAGAAATACATCAACCGCAATCTCTTCATATACGAAGGGGAAAATGACACAAAAGTGCCAGATCTATGGCACCATCCTGAAACAAGCGATAAAATTGATAGGGCTTTGGTCAGTTTTCAAATTCCAGAAAAGGGCGATTTCACACGCAACATCGACATTCTCACGCCTATGCGCTGGGAAAAGGTGGAACGATGGAACGGCACTCGCATTATGCAACGTGGCGAAGAATACGAAGCCTTGAAAAAGGCGAAGGCTGAGGCTTGCATCAAACTGGTTGCTGCTCATATTCCAGGATTTAACCGCGATTTCATCGAGAAAATTCACACCAGCACGCCCCTCACCTACAGCGACTACACGGGCTCGGAATGTGGGGCAGCCTACGGCATGCAAAAGGACAACACGAAACTTTTACAAACAATGCTTCCTGTAAGAACCCCGATTAGTAACCTACTACAAACGGGACAAAACATCAACCTACACGGCATTTTAGGCGTAAGCATCACATCGCTACTCACCTGCGCAGAAATCACCGGCATGGAGTGGATTCGAAAGGAACTTGGTCTATAAATACAAAGGGAATTTTACAGATTTTCTTCATTCCTCGTCCTCCATTTCACCTGTCACATCCCACAAATGCAGTTTCATCAATATCCGCAATGGAGTCTGGAATATTTATCGTTGTCAATGCCTTACATCCAAAAAACGCCTCTTTTTCAATACATTTCACAGAGTTAGTCATGTTCACAACCGTAAGTTTTGTACAAAGTTGAAATGCTCCGGCTCCAATTCTCTCCACTGTCTCTGGAATGCTCACACTCTCCAAAGGACATCCCAAAAAGGTAATGGCATTGATTTTCGAGACAGGAGGAAGTTCTACTTTCTCCAATCCGGTAAAGGCAAAGGCACCCGCTCCAATTTGGGTAATCGTATTCGGCAAATCGACAGACTTCAGTTGGGCACACCCTCCAAAGACTCTCTCGCCGATAGAACGAAGATGGGAAGGAAAAACAACCTTTTTCAAATTTGCGCACTCTCTAAAAGTACCCTCTTCAATACATTCTAATTCGGCAGGAAGAGTGATACTTTCCAAATCCAAACAACCACAAAAGGCCTCCTTGCCAATCTCTTTCACCGTATTGGGAATGATCACATTCTTAACATCAGAAGAAGCAAATGCCCTCTTCTCTATCTTTACAACCTTACGAACATCTCCATATAGTTTTATCTCCGAAGGAATCTCTACAGTTTGCCCGTAAGTAGAATCACAATCAACAACGGCACAAGTTTGGGTATTTCCATCCACTAACTTAAACGTCAATGGAGACTTCTTCTCCTTCGCACACGCACAAAAGACCAACGCTGCTCCCAGGAGACAAAAGCAACGTATCAAAGCATATTTCAACCGCTTTGCCATTTCTACGGGAATATCATTCGCCGACAAAGAACCGAAACCACACCTATTTTCCATAATCTCTACATTTTCACCAAGTTTTTCCGCCTTTTCTTATTCACCGCCTCAAACTACAAGATGAGCAGATTAAGCAATCCTATCACACCGCCTAACAAAGCACCTAACCAAACGATAGAGCGAAGTTCCTTCTTCATCACTTGCAAAATGAGACGTTCCATCTCCTCCACATCCATATCATTGATGCGCTCTTCCACAATGCGACGGACATCAATTGTCTCCATCAACTTTGGAAGATGGTCGGTTATTATGCTTTTATAAGCCGAAAGCACCATCTCTTTCGCTTGCAAGCAGTTATCCTCCCTATCCTTGAAATGCGAACTCATGGTAGAATCCAAAAAATCTTGCACATGCGAACGCACCATATCCTGAACAATTTCACCCGACTGTTCCTTCAAAATGACATCGAGATGTTTCGTCAAAAAATTCTCCGCCGGTTCAACAAAGGCTGAGCCTATCATAGCAAACACGCCCATATTGGAAGACATTTTCTGAGACACATACTCCACCACCTTATGGGCAATGGTAGCGGCCATATTAGAATCTGCCAATTTAAGGGCGATGCGTTTCGAGAAATCATCTGTAACAGAAACCGCCATACTCTCCACATTCTCTTCCGTAAGAAAACGAGCCGCACACTGACGCACGGACTCTTCATTTTCGCTCTGACTCCTAAAAAAAGTCTCCACGCCTTCCGTAATCTTGGAAAACATCTCGTCCGAAAGCAGCGTCTTCTCTATCGTCTCCTTATTGAGCAGATTGACGCTTATGGCATCAGCCACAGAATGAGCAATTCTACCCTTCTCCTTGGGTATCAAACCTGGAGTGAAAGGCAATTGCCACCCAAAAAGATAATGAGGACGAAGCGGACGAAAAAGCATGCGAATCGCTATTTCATTCGTCAAATAACCAATGACCGCGCCAAGAACGGGAGGAATTAGATATGTGTACCACATAGACGATCTTCATTTTAAAATTAAACAAAACAAATATACACTATTCTTTCCAAAGAATTCTTCTCAAAACAAAGCAAATTAAAAAAGCCGTCGCATTTGTGTACATTCCGTTTTAGAATACGGAATAGGAGTTTCTACCGATTAATCCATCGTCCCGCTTCCGCAGAAATTGTATATAATTTTCATAAATCTCATCATGATTTTTAGGTGCGAAACAACCTTCCACCAACTTCTAGTATTACCCCAAAAATAAAAAGAGGTAGAACAAAAGTTCTACCTCTCTTGAGCGAAAAACGGGACTCGAACCCGCGACCCCAACCTTGGCAAGGTTGTGCTCTACCAACTGAGCTATTTTCGCATAAACCATTAATTCAATCAGTGCATTTCCTCCTGAATTGCGATGCAAAGGTAGCGTCTAATTTTGATTTTGCAAAACATTTTCACAAAAAAAACATCGTTATTTTAAAGTTTTTCTGCCTCAGAATTGCAAACTATTAAATATCAGCCAACAAGAATTCGATAGTAAAATCGGAAGAATCCCATCTGTCCCTATCTTACTTTCTATAGTAAACATCTATTTTGATATTTACACCCCAAAATATAACAAATATCATATACAAACAAAAAAAGCCAGTCCTTTCGGGCTGACTTCATGTCTCGTTAATTCTGTTTGGCGTATCTCGTATATGGCACATTTTCTTTTCTCTCGCCATATTTCCTAAATTTTATGTTCGCCAAGTTTCAAATTGGATCTTACCTCTCACTACCCATTGTAGAACAAGGAGAAAAAAAAACGATGCGGGAGCCTATCCCGCATCGTTCCTTCATTATTTGACCAAGCAAATTATCGTCTCAACAACGTAAAGTGGCCCGTATATTGCTTGTCGATCTCCTCGATGTCAATCTCGTACCAGTAGTCGGTGGACGGCA
>JAKSLA010000101.1 GCA_024401455.1 Paludibacteraceae bacterium
AGTTGTTGTGCTTACCTGAACCGTTGATGCCAGCGAATGGCTTCTCGTGCAAGAGAACACGGAAACCGTGCTTACGAGCCACCTTACGCATCAAAGACATGATCAACATGTTGTGGTCAACTGCCAAGTTACACTCTTCGAAGATAGGTGCCAACTCGAACTGGTTAGGAGCCACCTCGTTGTGACGAGTCTTACAAGGGATACCCAACTCAAGAGCCTGGATCTCAAGATCCTTCATAAATGCAGCCACACGAGAAGGGATAGCACCGAAGTAGTGGTCCTCCATCTGTTGGTTCTTTGCTGAGTCACGGCCCATCAAAGTACGGCCAGTCATCAACAAATCTGGACGAGTTGAGTAAAGACCCTCGTCAACCAAGAAATACTCTTGCTCCCAACCAAGGTTTGCCTGTACCTTCTTTACCTCTGGGTTGAAATACTTTACAACGGCTGTAGTTGCCTTGTCAACTGCACGCAAAGCCTTCTTCAAAGGTGCTTTATAGTCAAGTGCCTCTCCTGTGTAAGAGATGAACACGGTAGGAATCATCAATGTGTCGCCCACAACGAATACTGGAGATGCAGGATCCCATGCTGAATAACCGCGGGCCTCAAAAGTAGAACGGATACCACCATTAGGGAAAGAGGAAGCATCTGGCTCTTGTTGAACGAGCAACTTGCCTTCGAACTCCTCAACCATTCCGCCTTTCCAGTCGTGCTCTACGAAACCATCGTGCTTCTCAGCCGTACCTTCTGTCAATGGTTGGAACCAGTGAGTATAGTGAGTTACACCCAACTCCATAGCCCACTTCTTCATACCTGCAGCCACCTCATCTGCGATAGCCCTATCTAATGGAGCACCATTATCGATTACATCACACATCTTAGCATACACCTTAGCAGGAAGGTATTTGAACATCTTCTGCTTGTTGAAGACATACTTTGCGAAATAATCCGATGGGCGCTCTGATGGAGTTTCAATCTCCAAAGCCTTCTTTGCGAAAGCCTCGCCTACTACTTTAAATCTTAAGTTTGACATACTCTCTCTATTTTAAAAAAATACTAATTATCGTTTTCTTGTAAGGGGCACCCACAAGGGGTGCCCGTACAATCCGCAGGGATTTCCCCCTACCAAATTTTTATCAGTTGTAAGCAGCCTCTCCGTGCTCGTAAACATCCAAGCCTTCCTCTTCGATTCGAGATTCGACTCTCAAGCCATGGATCTTCTTGATCAACGTAAAGATTATCAAGCCACATACGAAAGACCAACCTGCGATAGCAACCTCACCGATCAACTGAGTGAGAACGCTGTAACCACACTCTGAATAAGCAAATACTCCAGTCAAAATTGTTCCTGTGAAACCAGCCATTCCGTGAACTGAAACAGCACCTACAGGATCGTCTATGTGAAGTTTTGTATCCAAGAAGTTTACTGCGAAACACATTACAACAGAAGCAACCATTCCGATGATAGCGGCAGCCCAGATTGGAACACAGTCACAACCAGCCGTGATACCTACCAAACCGGCCAAGATACCGTTGCATACCATTGACAAAGATGGCTTACCGTATGCGATCCAAGTATAAACCAAAGCGGTAAGAGCACCTACTGCAGCCGCAATGTTCGTGGTTACGAAGATGTGTGACATAGCAGACATGTTCTCCAAGATTCCACCTCCATAGTAACCTGCCTCTACACTACCTGTAGCAGCCACTGTTGAACCAGGGTTGAAACCGAACCAACCGAACCACAAGATCCATACACCCAAGGCAGCCAAAGTCAAACTGTGACCAGGAATAGCGTTGGAACGGATCTTACCATCCTTCATCTTAGTGTACTTGCCCATACGTGGACCCAATACGATTGCACCAGCCAAAGCAAGGAAACCTCCACAAGAGTGAACCACTGCAGAACCTGCAAAGTCGTGGAAGCCCATCTCGCTCAACCAGCCGCCACCCCATGACCAGTGTCCTTGGATAGGATAAACAAATGCTGAGATAAGCAAAGAGTAAACCAAATACATGGAGAACTTTGTACGCTCTGCCATTGCACCAGAAACGATGGTTGCTGCCGTAGCACAGAATACCGTTTGGAAAATGAAATAACACTCTTTCGGAAGGTTTGCACAAGGGTTCTCCACTTCAGAGATTCCGAAGCCGTTCCAACCCAAGAAACCACCTACGCCAAACATGATGGAGAATCCAAGCGCCCAGTACAAAACTGATCCAGCAGAGAAATCCATGAAGTTCTTCATCAAGATGTTGGCTGTATTCTTTGTTCTGGTCATTCCCGCCTCAACCAAGGCAAAACCTGGTTGCATGAAGAATACGAGCATAGCAGCTATCAAAACCCACACTGTATCCAAAGGGATAATTGGAGATTCAGCCTCCTCGGCCACAGCCTCCGCCACCGGTGCAACCGCCTCTGCAGCTGCTGGTGCTATTGTTGCTGTATCTGCTTGTGCCATCAAAGATGCCGGCATCATAAGCAGCGCAATCAATAAAAACTTGCTTATATATGATTTCATACGAACTCTTTTTTAAATAACAACTCTTTTCGACCTTCTCTTATTTTTCCTGATCTGCATTGTAAAGAGCGATATCGCCTCGCTCACCTGTTCTGATACGAACTGCATCCTCCAATGGGATAATGAAGATACGACCATCACCAACTTCACCCGTCTGTGCAGCGCCTTGGATGGCAGCCACAGTCTTCTCCACATTCTTATCGCGAACGATGATGGAAATTAAAGTACGCTCGATTATACTCGTGTCATAAACGACTCCACGATAAATTCTCTCCTGAGTAGCCTTTCCAACACCTCTCACATCGTAGTATGAGAACCATTCGATATCGGCTCCCAAAAGGGCCTCTTTCACGGCCTCGAACTTCGTCTTACGAATAATTGCTTCGATTTTTTTCATGACGCCTCTTTTTTAGGGTTAATAAATCCGATGATTATAGACTAACACCGAGTACAAAGAATCCGTAATTTGTAGTCGGGTTCCAAATTGCTTTTGATGACAATCCGAATGAGAATCCGTTTGAACAATTGATTGTCTTTACAGCACCGATTCCAACATTGGAAACATTTGCCTTGTCTGTCTCAGCATAGAAACTGGTTTCCCAAGGAACGATACCAAGTTCTGCCTCCCAATTCAAACCGACCCACTCGAATGGACAAGTCACATTGAAATAAGAAGAGAACGCTCTATCTCCGTCTTCGTTCACACCGTCAGCACCACCGAAGTTAGTGTACCAGTTGAGGGCCAAACATCCGAAGTCATAACCAACATTTCCTTCCCATACGTGAGCCGTCTCGTGAGCTTGATACTGGAAATAACGGTTTTTGATCGCCGGATCGGAATAAGAGAACCAATAATCTGTCACTCCGACAGTCAAACCTCCGACAGTGTAGCTCAAAGTCAAGTCAAACTCTTTTGTGTCGTCCTTGTCAAAACTGTAAGAACCCCAAGCCGAGAGGGAAAGTCCATTCCACTCAACACCCAACGTAGGTTGCAAACTAACACCAGCCATGTCCTGGCCACGCCATACATAGTGACTGACAAGATCAGCACCAACAGTGCCTGTCCATTTTGCAGCAGAAGCCTCAGTCTCTTCTGCATAAGCACTTCCAAACATCGTCATCAACATACTAACAATTAATGACGTTCTACTAAAATTCGTTTTCATATTCATTTAATTTATCTGTTAGTATTATAGTCTTTTCAATCGGGTCATCGCCTCTTCACAGTTTGCGCGTTCACCGAAGGCTGTCAAACGGATGTAGCCTTCACCACTTGGACCAAAACCAACACCTGGTGTTCCAACCACATTTGCCTCGTTGAGCAATTTTTCGAAGAATCCCCAAGAAGTGAGTCCGTCTGGTGTCTTCACCCACAAATAAGGAGCATTCTCGCCTCCGAATACATTGTAACCCATCGAAGTCAAACCTTCGTGCATGATCTTCGCATTGGTCATATAATAGTTGATTGTCTCACGGACCTGAACCTTACCTTCTGCCGAATAGACGGCCTCAGCGCCACGCTGGGTAATGTAAGATGTACCGTTGAACTTTGTGCATTGGCGTCTGTTCCACAATGCGTTCAAAGCTACACGTTCGCCGCTTGCCGTGCGTGCAGTCAACTCTTTTGGCACGACCGTGTATCCGCAACGTACACCTGTAAATCCTGCCGTTTTAGAGAAACTTCTAAACTCGATGGCCACCTTCTTCGCATCCTTGATCTCATAGATTGAATGAGGGATGGAAGCGTCTTGAATGTATGCCTCGTAAGCCGCATCATACATGATGATGGCATCGTTCTTCAAAGCATACTGCACCCACTTCTCCAATTCGGCCTTTGAAATCACCGTTCCTGTTGGGTTATTAGGGTAACAGAGATAAACGATATCCATCTTGTGGTCTGGGATCTGAGGAACAAAACCGTTCTCCATCACACTTGGCATATAGGTAATGTTGCTCCATTTGCCCTCCACATTGTCGCCTGCCCTACCACTCATCACATTAGAGTCGATATATACAGGATAGATAGGGTCTGTCACACCTATCGTATTATTGATACCAAGAATATCGCCGATGTTTCCTACATCGCTCTTGCTTCCGTCACTAATGAACACTTCGCATTCATCCAACTGAATGCCGCGTGGCTCATAATCGTTCTTAATAATGGCATTAATCAAAAATTCGTATCCATGTTCTGGACCGTATCCTCGGAATGTTTCTCCGCAAGCCATCTCGTCAACAGCCTTGTGCATAGCCTCAATTGCAGCCTTTGGAAGAGGTTTCGTAACATCGCCGATGCCCAAACGAATAATCTCCGCCTTTGGATTTGCTGCCTTATAAGCACTCACCTTCTTTGCTATATCTGAGAACAAATAATTGTTCGAAAGCTTCAAAAAACATTCATTAACTAATGCCATAATTCTCTATTTTTCGTATTATTACTCTTCAATTTTACCTTCAAAGACTGCGACTGCCTCGCCTGTCATATAAATCTTTCCGTCTTGCTCGTTCCAACGTATGGTCAAATCGCCACCGTCCATTCTAACTACGGCTTCACGTCCTGATTTTCCGTTCAACACAGAAGCAGTCAATGTCGCACAGGCACCTGTACCGCATGCCATCGTGATTCCAGAGCCACGCTCCCAAACCCTCATGCGAAGGACACCGTCTTTTTGAACCTCTACGAACTCAACATTCACTCGCTCCGGAAATAGAGGGTGATGTTCAAGTTTAGGTCCCACGGTAGGAATATCTATCGAACTCAAGTCGTCAACAAAAATCACGAAATGAGGATTTCCCATCGATACGAATGTGCCATGGAAAGATTGTCCATCTACCAAGACTTCGCCGTTAAGCATAGATCCATCTGATGTAGCCATTTGGGCCTTGTTTTCCAAAACCGGAAGACCCATATCCACCGTCACGCGATCCACCTTGCCATCCTTCACATCCATATTCAAAATTTTGATGCCGGAGAGCGTTTCCAAACGGACTATCTTGCTATCGGTCAACCCATGCTCGTAAACATATTTTCCGATGCAACGCGAAGCATTTCCACACATCTTCGCTTCTGAACCATCTGCGTTGAAGATGCGCATACTGAAATCTGCCACCTTCGATTCGCCAATCAAAACCAAACCATCAGAACCGATGCCCGTATGATAGCGGCTCCACTTGATAGCTTGCCTTTCCGGATCGGCTATCGGGAACTCAAAAGTATTGACATATATATAGTCATTACCCGCTCCGTGCATCTTTGTAAAATCTATTATTCGTGTCATTTTGCTATACTTTAATAAGTTTTACTTTCTTTTTGTTTTGATTTCACTACAAAAGTATACCATATTCACAAAACAAAATCAAAACACAAGATATTTGAGGATAGATATTTTTATTTTCTTATAAATCGTAATATTCTATTAGTTTTATGTTATAATCTAATACAAATACAATGTGATTTTATTTCAAATTTACACAATATATAATATACGCATGTGGAGACGGTGTGCACACGCATGTGGAGACGGTGTGCATACCGTCTCTACTTTTCAATGAAAACGAAGAAGATGTGATTGCGTTCGAGGCTTGCGTGGATGCCCAAAGTTCCAACACATGATTATGCACATCTCCTACCCCAAGGAGAAACCTTTCGGAGTGGGCGAACTTAAATGATTCATAGATTGGCTGGAGATGCAATCAAACAACGAGGCTGAGACTTGTTGGTGCTTCGGAATCAACGACGAGGATAAACTCCGAATCATTTGGGTTGGGAAATAAAAACAATAATTTCACCTTGCAATGCAGGAGAAAACAAAATCGGTTCCTGCTGATTTTGAATTTTCAAAATATAAGTTGCGCTCCCCCCTATGAAAAAAGAACCGTTTCAGAGATCTTAATCTTAGATTGAGCTTTGTTTTTTGGGAAAGTGAAAAATGTAAATTCGAAAAATCAAATTTCTCGAAATGAATTTATGGAGTCAACATAAGGAAGACACTACTCTACCTTCTCCAATTCTTCAATCATTTCAGTTGAACAAGCCTTTTCGCAATCAATTTCATACTGTGCAACAATAAAAACAAAATCATTTCAGAGATTTTCTTTTTGCCCAAATGATTCCCTCATAAACATCCACTCCGTTGACCGTCTTCCATTCAGGACATTCTTGGATGACTTTCTCCTTTAAGAATGAGAAGGTGATAAGGTAGGCTTTCTTCAGGCCACGGACGTTGGCGTATTCCGACACTTGGTCTTCGCCTTTCGTCTCATATTTCATTCCTCGCCAAATCTTCAATTCTATGATAAACTCCTCGCCTCCATACGTCACGACGATATCCATACGCCCATCGTTGCGAGTCTGTGGCTCCACATAATAGAATCCAGAGCCATTGATAATCGGTTTGAGGAAACACAAGAAAAGGAGCCGTCCCTGTTTCTCCAAAAACTCCTCGTCGCAACTACGGTTTTCGGCTTCCAATAAATCTTTGAAACGCTCAATGACAAGAGGCATGTTCAGTTTGCCTTCTTTGATATATTTTGAGCGGTTTTCCGAATAATTGATATCACGACGAAGAGATGCTTCCGAGATAAAATAGTTATACAGTTTCTGCTCAAACACCAGATTGTGCACCATCACATGACCACTCGCGTCCTCTTTTGCCACACTAAAAGTTGTAGCCAAATCAATAGCCGGGACATTGGGATCATACATAATTTCAGCATCATACAACAAAATATCTTTCATCATCGCCTTAAAATCAGGATAGATCTCAAGGTTCTTTGTCATATCGCTTATCAGGGTATTGTATTTGTCTTTGATGATTATCTTTACGGCTTCCTGAATTCCTTCGATTGTCCAATTTTTATCCAATCTTTGGTCGATAATCTCACAAATCTTACTGACCAAAAAAGGATAACCCGATGTTAGTCGATGGATT
>JAKSLA010000102.1 GCA_024401455.1 Paludibacteraceae bacterium
TACATGCCTGTCACGCATGGGGTCACGGGTTCGAGTCCCGTACGCACCGCAAAAGAAAAGGAACGAAGAATTTCGCTCCTTTTTTTTGCTATTTAAAGCATATTGTTTTTCAAAGGATACGACGACACCATCGTTTTTGTCAATCAAAGATTCCTTTTCCGAAAAATTGGTCATTTTACCCTAAAAACAGATAATCAAGAATAAAGTGACAATCTATAATTTTACGATGATTTTTAGCATACTCGAAAACAAACAGATAATGGACAAAAAAATCAAATTCCTAACATTAGCATCTTGGGTCTTGGCCAGCTCCGCATCGGCCCAAACTGCCGAAATGAATTCGGAACTGAACGAGATTGAAGTCACCGGACACCACCACCTAACAGAGATTAAGCACTCATCCCAAATCACGACAAAAATAGAGAGAGATGAGCTCACGCAAAACGAAAGGACCAACATCCTCCCCACTTTGACAGAGCAAGTGCCAGGACTAATAGCAACAGGTCGTGGCATGATGGGCTATGGTGTCTCAGGCGGAAGTGCAGGAGGCATGATGTTGCGAGGAATTTCCTCTGGAGCGGGACAAGTTTTGGTCGTCATTGACGGAACACCACAATACAACGGCGTTTTCGGGCACTCTATTGCCGACTCCTACCAAACCATGAACGTGGGGAAAGTGGAAGTTCTACGAGGACCAGCATCCCTCATCTACGGATCCAACGCTATGGGAGGTGTAATCAGCATCGAGAGTCGAAAGATGGAGAAAGACGGTGTTCTCAACAACATCAATTTAGGAGGTGGTAGTTACGGTACCGTCCAAGCCGAAGCCAGCAACCAATACAAAAAAGGAAAGTTCTCCAGCACATTGGCAGGGCAATACAACCGCACAGACAACCATCGCCCCAACATGGAGTTTGAGCAATTCGGCGGTTTCGGCAAAGCCAACTACGACTTCAACGAAAACTGGAGAGGAAACATCTCTGCCGACGTCACACATTTCAATGCATCCTACCCGGGGACAATCAATGTTCCTATGGAAGAGGCCGACCAATGGATTACGAGAGGAAACGTTTCGGTAGGCTTAGATAATTTCTATGAAATTGCCAACCACTGCCACACAGAAGGACGATTGACCATCTTCGACAATTTCGGCCGCCATAAAATCAACGACGGATACAAAAAAGAAGGAGGAACGCCTCAAAAGAACCTTTTCCGATCAGAGGATGCCATCATGGGTGCCAGCCTCTACCAAGACGTTCACATTTGGAGTTTTAGCCAAATCAGAGCAGGTGTTGACTATCAACACATCTACGGACACACATGGTACACCAACCGCGAGACAGGCGAAGAGGTTGAAAACGGCACAAAACAAAGCGGAGAGGAATCGAACGACGAGATAGCAGGTTATATCAACATCAACCAATCCTTGACGCGTTGGCTATCTATCAATGCTGGCATTCGATATGACTACCACACGATAACCAAAGGAGAATGGATTCCTCAAGCAGGTATCGAAATCAATCCTATCAAAAACGGAGAAATCCAACTGATGGCAAGCAAAGGCTTTAGAAATCCAACTATGAAGGAGATGTACCTCTACCCTCCTTCAAATACAGACCTTGAGCCAGAGAGACTTTGGAACTACGAACTCTCATGGAGACATCACATTTCAAACAATCGATTGAATTACGGGGTTAACGTCTTCTATACAGAAGCAGACAATATCATTCAAACCGTGGCAGTTGAAAATGGTAAGAAAAACATCAACACAGGAGAGTTAAAAAATTGCGGTGCAGAAGCGGATGCCAACTTCCGAATCAACAAGCATTGGCGATTGAACACCAACCACTCCTACCTACACATGGAGACACCAGTCGTTTCAGCTCCGACCTACAAAGGATATTTAGGCATTGCAACACAATATGGCCGTTGGAAGGCAAACGTAGGCGTCATGCAAGTCAATGGTCTCTACACGCAAGTAGGCGATGCTGAAATCAAAGAGGATTTCACTTTAGTGAACGCTACGGTCGGCTTCCAAGCTTGCAAATGGCTCAACATTTGGGCAAAGGGCGACAACCTATTGGCTCAAGAATATGAGTATATGGTAGGAATGCCTATGCCAAAGGCCACTTTCATGGGAGGACTTTACATCGCATTTTAAAACACACAGATATGAAGAAAATAATTTTAATGCTTTCTGTCTTCGCTTTGGCAATGAGTTCTTGCGGAGACAAAACACAAAAGAGCGAAAGTGGAGCCACTTGTGAGGCTCAAACTTCACCCTGCTGCGCAAACAACAAGTCCATCGTTTACGAGACGAGAGACCTCTCTCCAGAATCAATCGTCAAGATTTACAAGGCATTAGGTCGAGAGGCTACGGGACGCATCGCCGTCAAAATCTCCACAGGCGAATCCGAGAAGACAGGCTACCTTCGTCCCAACATGCTCAAGCCGCTGATCGACACACTTTCGGCCGTAGAGGGCAACACGGTGGCCATCGTAGAGTGCAACACGGCATACGAAGGCACACGCAACACCACAGAAGCCCACTGGAACGCCATCAAAGAGCGTGGCTTCTTGGACATTGCCAAAGTTGACATCATGGACGAAGAGGGCGACATGCGCATCCCTGTCAAGGACACGACCCACATCAAGTATGACATCGTGGGTACGCACCTACAGAATTACGACTTCATGATCAACCTTGCCCACTTCAAAGGGCACCAAATGGCAGGCCTCGGCGGTGCTTTGAAGAACGCCTCCATCGGAGTCGGCTCAAGCAAGGGAAAAGCCTACATCCATACGGCAGGCTATACGGACGATCTTGCTACCATGTGGCAACATGTGGACAATCAAGACGGATTTGTAGAGTCAATGGCAGCAGCAGCCCAAGCCGTCCACGACTATTTCGACAACGGCAAGAAGATTTTATACATCTGCGTCATGTACAAGATGAGCATCGACTGCGACTGCAACGGCGACCCACAAGAACCGCTCATCGCAGATTATGGCATCTTAGCCAGCCTCGACCCCGTTGCGGTTGACCAAGCATGCTACGACATCGTCAGCAAGATGCACAACGACGAACACAACAACAACCAGCCATTGCTTGACCGCATTGCACAACAACACGGCACACACATCATGGAGTGGGGCGAAAAAATCGGTCTTGGAAGTCGCAATTACGAACTAAAAAACATTGACAAATAACATGGCAAAAGTCCTTTTAATCAACGGTAGCCCACGCAAAGAGGGCAACACCAACACAGCCCTCCTTGAAATAGCAGGGCAACTAAAAAAGCAAGGCATCGAAAGCGAATTGGTGTGGGTGGGCAACAAGCCTGTCCGCGGATGTATCGCCTGCGGCGCTTGCAAACAGAAAGGTGACAACAGATGCGCGTTCAACGAAGACATCTGCAACAGCGTCATCGAAAAGATGGCCTCTTGCGATGGCATCATCATCGGTTCGCCCGTTTACTATGGACAACCATCCGGTCAAATATTGTGCATTCAACAACGTATGCTATATGCAGGCAGCGCCGTGTTTGCCAACAAGCCAGCAGCCGTTGTCTGCGTATGCCGTAGAGGTGGTAGTTCGGCAGCGTTCCAAACGCTCCAAATGCCATTCCAAATGTGCAACATGCCTATCGCCACTTCTCAATATTGGAACATCACGTTCGGTCGCGAAGAGGGACAGGCTGCCCAAGACGCTGAAGGTATGCAGACCATGCGCACCCTCGCCAACAACATGGCATACATGATCAAACAATTCCAATCAGGTTCGGCGCCGCTTCCTGAGCGCGAACCTTGGAACCCGATGAACTTCATCAGATAACACTTCCCCATAAGTAAATGAAACAGAAAGGGTTGAGATTTTCGTCTCAACCCTTTCTTATTTTATGGAACTTCTGAAATTCAGAAAGCGCTAAACATTAGAAATTAGGGGATCAATCCCCCCGTATAACCTCAAGTTTCTATTCAAAAGGCAATCTGCTCCTCTGCAAAGTTTCCGCCTTTGGCCAACAACATGGCATCCATGATGGTCATGGCAGCCATAGCCTCAACGATAGGCACCGCACGAGGAAGGACGCACGGATCATGGCGACCACGCACAGCCATCTCCACGTTCTCGCCCGCCATATTGACCGTCTTTTGAGCCGTCAAAAGCGTAGGAACAGGCTTGAAGGCAACACGGAAATAGATGTCCTCACCATTGGAGATGCCTCCCTGGATGCCTCCCGAATTGTTCGTACGCGTATGGATGCCTGACTCGTCAGAATAGAACACATCGTTCATTTCAGAGCCACGGCGACCAACTCCGGCAAATCCCATTCCATACTCAAAGCCTTTTGCCGCATTGATAGAAAGCATCGAATGTGCCAATTGAGCATGCAACTTGCCAAACACAGGCTCACCCAAGCCGACGGGGCAACCCTTCACCACACAAGTAATCACGCCGCCAATCGTATCGCCTTCGCGCTTCACTTGTCGAACCAACTCAACCATCTTCTCCGAAGTCTCCGCATCAGGGCAACGCATAATGCTCGATTCCGTAGCAGAAAGGTCAAGTCCCGTATAAGGCTTGCTCAAAACCACCTCTCCCGCCTGCGACGTATAAGCTTGGATCGTGACGCCAAACTGCTTCAGATACAACTTGGCAACAGCCCCTCCTACAATGCGGGCAATCGTCTCACGAGCCGAAGAACGGCCACCGCCACGATAATCACGCACCCCATACTTCATCGTATAAGTGTAATCCGCATGAGAAGGACGATATTTATCCTTAATGTCTGAATAATCAGAAGAGTGTTGATTTGTATTCCATACCGAAAAAGCGATAGGCGTACCTGTTGTCTTGCCCTCAAAAAGGCCCGACAAGAACTCCACCTTATCCTCCTCTTTTCTCGACGTGGTGATGTCAGACTGACCGGGACGGCGTCTGTTCAACTCTTGTTGCACGAACTCCTCATCGATAAGCAAGCCGGCAGGCATACCATCAATGATGCCACCGACAGCCTTTCCGTGAGACTCACCGAAAGTCGTCAATCTGAATCTATTTCCAATCGTATTCATCTTATTCTACTTGTCAACCATTCATTAATGATTTCCGCAGCCACCGCATCCGCCTTCGCTTCCGCAACCGCCACAATCGCCGCCACCACAGTTGCCGCAGCCACCGCCACCACAACGATGTTGAAGCACAGCCAACTCCTCAGCAGTCGGTTCACGCACTTCGAGCACCTCACCTACAAAATGAAGTTCCTCGCCGGCCAACGGGTGATTGAAGTCCATCTTGACTGTCGTATCGGTGATTTCCAACACTATACCATCCAAACGATGACCTTCAGAGTCCATCATCGGAACCATTCTATCCACAGCTATACGCTCGTCGTCAAAAACGCCGTCCACCGTGAAGATCGATTTGTCAATATCAACGACACGCTCCTCTTCAAAATCACCGTATGCCTCTTCTGGAGAAAGTTTGAAATCAAACTTATCACCTACTGCAAGACCCTTCAACTTTGCCTCGAAAGCGTCCAACATCATTCCCATACCGAATGTGAATTTGAGAGGACGCTCCTTTGGCGCTTTTTCCATCAACTCTTGACCATCCTCAGCAGGAACGAAAAGGTCATAAGATACCGCAACAAACTTCTTATCTGATATAACCATGCTATATTCTTATAAATTAAACATTTCAAATTACGAACACAAAATTAATAAAATTCGTGTTCCTACACACCTCATACTTGCAAAAAGGGAACGGACAAGCATCAAAAATGCCTTATTCGACCTCGCCCTCCACCAATTTATTAATTCTCGGTTGCAAAATCCATATCCCTACAAGAGAAATCCAAAACAATAATATTTCGCCCATAAACTCATCGCCCTTCGGAATTCGCTGCAACTCTGCTTACCAGAATGAATGTGTACATTGTCCAGTATCTCGTAGAAACAATAACTCATAGCTTGGAGTACGCTCACTTCTATTTCAAAATGAGCTGTCATTGTTTGAAGCACCTGCTTATAAACATCGTTAAGTGTTTGGGCATCAAAAACGTCAATGGAGACATTCTCCGAGTCTTGAGAATACTGTCTAAGAAGAAATGATACGTTCATGTTCTTGAAATCTAATAAATTATTGTATTTGCAGACTTTATACAACTTTATCAATAGTATTCAAATACCGTATTTTCAGGGAAAGCCCCTTTTTCTACAATTGTATCCTTCGAGATCTTAACTTTGACCAAACTAGAGCAATCGGCAAAGGCTTTTGAACATACTCTTTTGATGTTTTTCGGCAAGAATACTCCCCATATCAAACAAACTGTTATCGTCTAACCTCAATTTTCCACTCTGTCAAATTCCTCTCCTTCGTACTGAAATTCGCGCCAATCTTCACCACCGTCTTTCCTGGAGCAGAAATCTTTTTCGCGTATCGCTTTTCGTCTATCTGCGCCAACGCAGTTTCGGCCGACTCGTCACGTTTGCATTCAAGGATGTATGCGTATTTGTTTGTCTCGAAGAAGACGTCGATGCGACCGCCCAACACTGGATACTCCACAGACACGCTATGACCTGAGAATCTAATCATCAGATAAAGCATATTACGGAAATGAATCTCCATCATATTGGGTTCGCTATTTTCAAACGGAATTTGACCAATTATGTGTTTGATCATAAGAAGAAAGCCTTCCACATCGTCACCGTTAATGTTCTCATAAAGGCGTTGCAAATCGTTGTCGAGCAATCCTCCTTTGCCTGAATATTCAGCCATCAGACATTGAATAAATCCGTCCCTGACCTCTTCGTTCGGGAACCCAAGTCGATAAAACTTTCCATTTAAGTCTTTGATGGTCAGATATCCGCTCTGATACAAAGCCGCGATGATGTTCTCCTCTCCGTTTCCAAAAGTCGAGATGTTCTCTAAAGTGGCAGAGATTCCATTCTCTAATTTTGATAGATCAGGCTCGTTCTTTTTTAGAATCTTCACCAAATAAGTTGGCGTGCCTGTTGCAAACCAATAATTACGCAACCGCCTTTCAGACAGTGAATTCAATAGACTGAATGGATTATAAATATCTTCTGAATCCTCCGAAAAATGATACCCGTCATATTTTATTTTTAAAGTTTCATAGATTTCATCTTTGGATGATCCTCTTTTATGTGCGAAACTCTCCACTTCTTCATCAAAATATTCATACAACTCTTTTTCTGAAATTCCACAAATTGCCGAATATTCATCGTTGTTTGAGATATCCATCAAATTATTTGCCGCACTAAAGATTCCCAATTTACCGTAACGAGTGACGCCTGTCAAGAATGTAAATTTGATGTATCTGTCGGAATTTTTAAACACACCATACAATTCTTGC
>JAKSLA010000103.1 GCA_024401455.1 Paludibacteraceae bacterium
GCGCTCGTCATCGTCAACTCGTCTATCTTCACGCTGATGCCCTTGACGTCGGACTTACATACCGAGCCAGAGATGGATGCTCCCATCGTAGGGAAGCTCATCTGCGTATAATATGTTCCAGTCTCTGACACCGACGCAGAAATTTCTGTTGTACCCGCCGCATCAGAATAGAACTTCGTTGTATATGACGCACCCGCCATGAAATTAGTCAATTCAACCGAAGATTGAAGGTCCACGGTCGCCGAACAAACCACATCAGGATCCGTTATTGAGAGTACTGGCTTTGGATATACCGTTATAGTCAATGTACTTGGAGATCCGATGGCCTTTGTATCCAAGTCTCGTTGAGCCACATAGTAATACATCACGTTGGTATTCTTGGCATCAACTACGGTAGCCGCAGGTGATGCAGAAACTGTTGTAGAGCCGGACTCCATTTGTGAACTGCTTGGCTTGGTAGTTCCGTACCACAACAATTCATAGTGGTCAGCCGACTTGTTGGCCGAACTAATCGATACAAACTGGTCTAAAGAAGGTATCTCCTCACCTTCGCAGAAGTATGCAGGTATTGTCACTGGCATTGGCGAGTCGCTAATTGTCACCGTAATTACTACCGGCTCACTCTCACACTTGGCCCCCGAGTTGGAAACTCTCTTCACTGCATAGTAAACAGTCTTTGAGCCTCCGTCCAACTCTTCCTTAGTAACATTTGCCGGAGTAGGAATTGTCGTGTTCCATGAACCCGATACAGTTCCCGCTGCATCACATTCGGCATAATAATAGGTGTAACCCTCCTCTATGTTGACCGTATTGGCATCCTTCGCCAAAATGTTTTCGAACGAGCCGTTGTTCTCCAAGTCGCTGTACAAATATGCTACGCTCAATAGACCTGTTGGCACAGTTGTCTCAGACACGGTCACCGTGATGTCAACCGGTTCTCCAAGACACTCCTCCGTTGTCGAAGAAATCACATAGTGCTGACGTACGCTGTATGTTGATGTTCCCGTTGCAGATGTGCTTGGCACGATAGCCTCAGACGACCACGACGTTCCGTTGGAAGACCACTGGAGTCCGTCAGAAAGGTACCAGCCTTGCTCATCAATCACCTTGTCAGCAACAAGAACTGAAGCTTGGTCGTTCAAGCAGTAATCTAAAGATTTGGCATTCTCTGCCACCAATGGAGCCTTCACATCCACCGTCGTGATGGTGAACTCCACAGGGTCGCTCTCGCCTCCAGCCTCACTACTTTGTGTCGCAAAGTAAGAGACCACTCCCGCTACGGCTGTAGAAGGTTGCGTCGTTCCTGGCAATTCGGATGCAGCCGCCTTGGTTGCGTCCTTGTAATATTTCAACGTATATTCCGCCGTCGGATCCGCCGTTTGATTTACCTTCACATAGTCTGCCAACGTCTTCGCATCCGTGCCCTTACAGTAGATGCCGTTCACTACATCTGGCACCGGAGCTCCGAAGAAATCGACACGGATAACAGCAGGAACGCTATGGCAACCTGTCGTCGCATTATAAACACGAACATAATAATACTGCACTTCCGGATTCACATCGTTAACATCAGTCGCCTGAGGGACTGGATAAACATCCGGAGCATCGAAGTCTGCATCCGTCAACGTATTTGGATCAATTTCTGAAGGATAGGCTTTCTTCGTGAACTGTAGTTTCAAGTCAGCCAATTCATTTCCTTCCGAAATTTTAGGAGTCAAGTTTCCACTAGCCTCGAACAAATCCACATTCTTCTGGGCCTGCGTCTTCTTCACATAAGAAACTGGGCTTGTTTCAAGTACAACAGGAGCAACTTTGGTCTCCACATGAATGGTCTTATCGGATGGACAGTAGCCTGCCAATTCAACAGAAAGTGTAAGATCTCCCACAACATACTCATCCGCCCACTTTTCAGCAAAGGTTGGATCGAGCAATGTTCCGTCAAGATCCCATTTCCTTGTTGCCGTTGCAGGATTAATAGAGACGTTCAGCGTAGTCAAACCGCACTCAACTGTTGCCTCAAGCAAGTCAATCTTTACAGCCAACTTCGCATTGATTTCGATGCTCTTCTCTTCTTGCTTACAACCTGCCGCATTAGAAACGACATAAGGATAGAGATACAAATCTGTTGACCCACTCAATTGGGAAAGATCCGTCTCCTTATTGTTCCAATCAATGGTTACTGCATCACCCGTAACCTCATCCACGCCTGTCGTTGGTAGGACGACTGTTGTTTGGCCTGCACAGAACTCTTCTACAGGAGGAACAGTTAGAACCGGCACACTATTGACTTCCACATCAAAAGTAGCCTCTTCACTTACACATCCCGTAACTTTATCAGTAACCGTATAACCGATAGTTGTAGTACCAGCCGTCAAAGAAGCAATATCAACTGCCGTAGCTGTAGGTTGCGTCCAAGTAATGTCATACGAAGCAAAGCCAGCCGCTGACGTCAATGCTGCTATCGTAGGTTTAACGGTTGCATTCTCACAGAACTCCTGCTTTTCAATTGTTGGAGCTATTGGCGTAGGATTAGCATAGACAACAATTTCAGCCGTCTTGTCACAATTCTTAGTGCCATTCGCATTTTCAAAGTTATCATGAACGGTCAAAATATATGTTGTACCTGTGGCCTCTGCATCTGCCCAATCAATAGTCAAATCTTCAGCCTTAGTACCACTTTGGACTTTCTTTCCTACAGAAGTTGGCGTTCCATCAGCACCAACTCTTGACCAAGAGATAGAATAATCTACATAAGTTTTATCTTCCGAGCCATAAATGGAGTTAGAAGACAAGACAGTAGATTCACCTTCACAAAGGTTGACAGTTCCTGCAGCAACTGTACCACCCTTGGCTGTAATCTCAGGGTCAATTGGCTTTTCACATTTTGGACATTTGATGTTCAGAAGGATTGGCTCTGAAACCGAATATGCACCACATGGTTCGTTCGGATTAAAGAAGGTTTCCGTTGTCAAAATTGACTCAAGACCCAAAACCACACGGAATGAAACCTTATCCCCATCAGCGAGTTTCAATTGTTCCACCAAACTCTGCAACTGAGTATATTCAACCTCTTTTGTTACAGTACCAAGGTTTTTCCAAGACTTAAGATCATCTGGTGTTTGTGAATATTGGAATAAGAAACGAGCATCCGTACCCAAGTTCGTTTCAATCATCTTAGACTTCTCTACCACCAACTTAATGTCATCAGCCAAACAAGACTCCTCTTCTATAGAGTGCGTATCCAAATCAAAATACATATTAACGGAAGGAGCGGCACATGCCCAAATCTCAATATCATCCAAAATCAAGTCATTACCATCCTTATTTTGAGTGGCTCCACCTGTTTTAGATATAATCTCAAACTCCAACTCTGTTCCTGTCAAATCGATAGAAACTGATGCAGGCACCCAACCTACACCATACGTATTGTTTGTATTATTGGCATAACGAGTATAAACCGGAGACTCTTTAATATCTCCACTTTTCGTATCTGTGATTCTCAAGAACACACTAATCGGATTTAGTTCCGAACGAGAGAAACAATTCAAATAACATTTAAGGGTAATATGACGGTCACATAGTCCCGTAATCTTTCTCTTATAGATAACAGCTCCTGGGTCTGAGCCCACATTCAAGTAAAGCATGCCTCCGTAATCCGAACCATTATACGTGTGGTCTGGAGCAAAAGCAAAACCATTTTTGGATGGTTCAACACCATTACCGAAATAACCAACCCAACCCATGTTGTTGCCACCGTTCATTCCATAAGAGGTAACATTACCAGCAACCGTATAATAGCCCTCAATGAATTTATTCACATCTTGAGTATAGCTATATACTTGAGGGCAATCACAATCTCCATCACCGCCGACAACCGCAAAGTGAGCTCCTTCTGGAGCCACATCCAATGGTCTTTGCCATTTTTTTGCATCATTCTTCGTCACTTTCTTTGGATTGGCAATATCAGTATAATCCCATACCCAATAAGACGTAGCAGAAGTAAATGTTCCGAAGTCATCCTTCCAAATCATCTTTTGGTCGGCCGGATTACCATTCTTGTCCGAACAACACTCTATATCCTTAATCTTGAACGTTTCTGTTTTCACTTTCGTACCAGATGGCGTTGTCACCTCACAATAGTAAGAATGCTCCTTGTTCACCTCCATACCTGACTCATGAGTTACAGAAGAGCTATTTGCACCAGCTACGGCTTGGCCATTCTTGTACCACTGATATTTTGAATTCAAGAAAATATTAGAGAGCGAGAGAGCCGCATTGGCACCACCCGCACAGACTTCCGTTTCACCTGTAATCTTTGCTTCAAGTTCCGCATAGACTTTTACGCTACGAATCATGATAGCCTGTCCTGCAGGCATTTGGTTAATGATGACATCCACTTTCAAAGTACCACCCGAAATGGCGCCCTGCGTGTTGTTATAATTCGTAGGATTTGAGACCGTCGCCTTAGCGCAACCCGTTTTACTCTGCAAAGCCGTTGTCTGAACACCATCCACTTGCGTTGCATTAGTACCGATTTTAATCTGAGTGGAATAACCGCTCGACATATGAGGTTTAGGCGCACTACCACTCGTCTCCAAGTATGCGGCGGACAATGGGTTGCAATATTCAACCTCAACACGATAGGCTCCACCATTCTTTAATCCTGGCACGGTCATACTAAATGCCAAGGTATTGCCACTCAAACCTCTACTACCACCAGAGAAAACAATACCCCAATTAGGATTCTTATTGTTTTCATCGGCCCCGTCGTCGGCCAATCGCAATGAGTCCAAACGAATGGGATTAGGAGTTAGAGCATAAGATTGATTGTCAAAAAAGGTTGATTTCGTCGCATCTGCTTTGGTATCTTTCGGAGTTTTAAACGAAGAGCCTACTGCAAACGTCGGGACAAAAAGGCTGTTACCATATCCGTCCACCATATCCAAAGAGTGCCAATAATCAGCGGCTCCTTCGGAATAAGAAAAATCAGTTTCCGCCACAAGAGGAAGGGATGCTCCTCCACCACCTCCGCCCCATTGAGCGGACGCATTGGATGTCATGAACAATAAGGCCACGACTCCACATGCCTTTTTTAACATTTTGCGTGTTTTCATAAGTATTACGTTTTTCAAAATTACCACAGAAACAATATAAAAAACTTCCGACCTCTGCCGGAAGTTTTTTATGTATAGAAACTTTATATTATATCAAAAACATTTAGGCGCAAACAAACCTTATCGGCAGAAGTGCTTAGTGATACACCAAGAGTATCCAAGCATGATTTCATGCGATCCCGAGTTGTGGTGGTTCAACGCCGTCAAACCAAGTTGGTAGGCATAACCGACACGGAATCTCTTGTAACGAAGACCGCCCATTGGATAGAAAGCCAACGCCTGCGCATTGCCTGAATCCAAAGAGTGACGATAAGAAGCTTGCAACCAGTAAGACAAATCCTCATTGTCTGGAACGGTCTGCATGAACTTCAAGTTGACATCCAACTGACGTTGGTCGTCTGCATTGCCCTTGAACATGATGCCCGGCTCAATCGTCATATTGTTGTCCATGTTGAAGTCATAGCCCAAGAAGGCGAAGTAAGTCAACGGACGAACTGGCTCATCTGGACCCATCTCGGTAAGTTCCGTAGGGAGCAAGTTCATTGCAGATGCTCCGAAGAAGAAGTCGTCCCACAAGAAGTATAGACCGAAATTGGCATTGAAGTAAACTCCCTTGTCCGTATCACCGTTTCCGATAGAAGGATCGGATGCGTTCTCGTCGCTGAACAACTTAGAAGAGAAAGCATAACGGCTTGCCACGGCTGAAAGACCGAATGACAACTGTCTTTCGATAGAGCGCTCCTTCATGAAGTATCCCCTGTTCTCCGACAATGGAATATGGTAAGCGAAAGTCGCCTGACCACCTTGACGATAAGAAGAACCGTTCTTATCATTATATACATAGGCACCCAAACCGACATTCTTCAAGATACGAGTTCTGAAACTCAATGTCTGAGTCATCGGTGCATCTTCCATTCCAATCCATTGGAATTTACCCGTCAACATGAGGTGAGAACAACGCTCTGCACCTGCCACTGCTGGATTGACCAAGTAATAATTGAAATGATACTGGTCATAGACAATCTCGTCCTGCGCCTTTACTTTTGCGGTCATCAAGACCAAAATAAATAAAGTAATAATATGTTTTATCTTCATCACACTAATGTTTTTCATCTATTAGTAATAAAAAAGCAACCAATCCGATCCAAGGGCACTCGTCCTCGTCTCTTTTGGCTGACAAATATATGTATATATTATTAAAAAAACAAAAAAAGGGAGAAGAGTTATTTACATTTTTAAATCCATACCTTATCGAAAGGGCTATCTCCTGTAATCGGTTTTTCTCGTTTCACGCTAAAAATCAATCAATAAAAGAAATGCACCACGCAAAAACGCACACTTATACGAAAAAAAACGCACGCTCGTAATTTTAACATAAAATCATTGCACAACATAGACAGAGACGGTGTGCACACCGTCTCTACAACATTGCGCACACCGTCTCTACTAAAAAATATTCTCGTTATTGAAGAGGTTTACCCTCAAACGTTTTTGGATTATCAATCTCACCATAAATCATATCGGGAACATAGTCGAAATAGCTTGATGCCTCGAAGATATACTTTGTGGTGGCATTCCAGTAGCGAATCGTAATCTTAGAACTCTCCTCAGCTGTGCCGATGATATTGAGCAGGAAGACGCCATTTTTGGCACTTGCCTTTGCTCTACATTCGTCACCTACGAAAGCTGCCATGATGTCGTCTGATGTTGCTTTCGCCTTCAATGATTGAGGAAGCTCGAAGGCTGCCGTCATAGAGTAGGCGTACTCTCCGTCGGCAGTGATGGCAACCCATTTAGGCTTGGAGTACTCTTTGCCTGTCAATGTGATGTCTTGCGGATTGTCGTTGTTGCCACCGCCTTGTCCTTCGCCTTGGTTTTCGTTGAGCAACTCCTTGATTTGAGCCAACAACTCTTCAGACATTTGGTCTTGGTTGTTTTCAAGCAACTCTTTCAATTCGGACTTAATCTCCTCCGATTGCTTGCTCTGCTCGTCTTTGAGCATTGCTTTCAATTCAGCCT
>JAKSLA010000104.1 GCA_024401455.1 Paludibacteraceae bacterium
AACCGCTGAAGTTGGGATACTTGTCGCCGGCAGTAACGTTCTGACCCCAGATGGAATTTTCATCAGAACCGCGAAGCAGCGCTGCCACGGAACCGTTGGCAAAGTCATCGAGAGACATGGCGGTACCGTATTTGGAATTTTCAACACCAACAAAATATGCTTTAGAAACCAAAACAGCGCCCATAGGCATTGCTAGAATTTCATCAACAAAACCCGCTGAAGAAATCTTTCCTACGAAATAGCAATTTGAAAGATTCAAACCGTCAGCGACTGCAACAATTCCTCCAGCAATTGTTTGATCAGCGGGAATCATGCCTGAAAATTCAGGGCCAACAACAGCTTTTACTGAAGCAACAACAAAGATGTTTTCAACAACAATTTGTTTTGCTTGAGATATTCCGATTATGCCACCAGTAGCAGCTCCTTGAATATAGGAGTCAACAACACCTACATTGCGAATAGAAACTTCTTTTTCACCACCATTTACATAGCCAAACAAACCACCATACATCGAATTTTCATCAGTAATCAAACCTGCAATAGTGTGTCCCTGCCCATCAAAAGTTCCACTAAAATATTTAACAGAACCAATGGGATTCCACAGTTTATATGTAGAGATATCATTATTCTCCAGATTGCCTTCGGCATCAAGCACATTTTCGTTAACAACGATATCTGCAGTCAACTTACCACAGGCAAAAACTTCACCATCGACATCAACAACCTTTGCAAATTCATATAGGTCATCTGAAGATGCAACGAGATAGCAACCATCATCATCCGTTTGCATCTTCGTTTTCTTAATTTTTCCACTGAAGTTGGGATATTTGTCACCATCGGCGACATTTTGGCCCCAGACAAGATTTTCGGACCCTCGAAGTATGGTTACCACAGATCCATCAGCAAATTCTTCTGCGGTCTTGGCGGATCCAAAAGCATCATCCTCTGTCCCAATGAAGTAATTATTCCATGCCATAGAGACAGCGCCATCTTTCGCAAAACCAATAATTTCACCTGTTTTTGATTGACCTTCAATTACCCCAACATTGTAGGTGCTTAAAACGAGCGTTTCCACATAGGTCGCACCTATAATGCCGCCAATGCGGTCATAACTCTTTATTGTCCCCTGATTGTAGCTGTTTTGCACAACTATTGATGATGAGCCAATCCGAGTTTCATCAGCAAAACCAATTATACCTGCAGCAGTACTATTTTGGGCATTCACAAAACCTTCAAAGCCACAAGCTTCTACTTCAAGATGCACATCACGAGCTTCACCAATGATTCCGCCAACATATTCGTAGCCCCAAATGTAAGAATCCTTGACAACTAGATTCTTGATAGAAACAGTCTCATTGTCGCTGGATTCTACATACCCAAACAAGCCAATCCTATTGGAGCCATATTGTTCAACAGTTTCCATCTTGAAATACAAACCAGAAATAGAATGGCCCTGGCCATCAAAGGTTCCCTTGAACGGATTCCCCCAAGAGCCAATAGGAGTCCACTGGCGGAGTTTGACATTTTCAGTGTTCAAGGTTCCGTCGGAATTCAACACTTTTTCGTTGACGACGATATCCTCAGTAAGTTTACCGCAAGCATCCATTTCCGAGGAAATAATGTAAGCGAATTCGTAAAGTTCACTACCATTGGTAATTTCGTAGCAACCGTCTACCTTCTTGATAGAGTGAATCAAGCCATAAAACTCAAGGTTACCAGAATTCCAGCTATAAATGTTGGAGACAGTTTCATATCCGTAACCATATCCGTTAGGATCTTCCTTAACCCAGGCAATAATTTCCTTGCCATCAACAATCGTGGGCAAAGCATTATCAGAGCCTTCGTTATAAGTTGATTCCACATCGGTTCCATCAGAAAGGTGATAAACAACCTTTGCCTTCGGAAGAACAACTTTGCCACTAAAGTTGGGATGCCAATCACCCTTGGAAGGATCCTGTCCCCAAATAGAACCATCTACAGAATTTTCATTATAATTGTGGAGATATTTAGCAACCGTTCCCTTCTTAAAACCATCGTCCAACAAAGCCAAATATTGATCATAGCCAGAAGATTCATCATGGTAGCTGTTGTAAACACTATATAGGTAAGAGTTTCCTGCAATGCCACCACTGATTTTACCACCACTAACTTCACCGATATGGAAGCAGTTGGCTACTAAATAGGGGCTATAATCTCCCAAACCGCCGACCAAGCCTCCAGCTGCTTTTCCATCTTCAGCAACACGAACGACAGCCACAGAATAGCTATTAGTCAATTCGAAAGTGTAAACATCAGCATAAGCAACAATACCGCCTGCATACTTCGTTCCCTGAATATAGGAATCCTCTATACCAACATTCTTGATTGTTGCTGTGGCAGCAATACCAAACAAACCTGCATAATCATCATTTTTTGTTACCAAGCCAGAAATCACATGGCCCTGACCATCAAATGAGCCAAAATAATTATGTGACGTATTTCCGATAGGAGTCCACAAACGATACTCCTTATCGTTCAAACCGAGGTTTTCATTCAATACGCCTTCATTAATAACAATATCCTTGACAAGATTACCACATACATTTTTTTCGCCTCTATTTACGATTTCCGCAAATTCATAGAGTTCATCAACATTAGAAATTTGATAGCAATCATCAACAATCTTTATTGCCAAGGCTCTTCCGTAAGCAACAAAGTTTCCCTTTGAAGATGCAGGCACTGCAGCAATTTCATCGTTTAAATCTTCCTTAGAAGACCAGAACAAGACCTGAGTGTCACCAATGAATTTTGGAAGATTCTTACTAATGCCTTCAATATACTCATCAGTAACTTCAGTGCCATCAGACAAACGAAGCGTCAAAGATCCCTTGGAAGCTGTTGCGCCACCATAAATGGCTCCGGAAAGAGTGGGGTAAGCATCGCCATTTACAACATTCTGCCCCCAAACAGATCCATCTGCATATTCACTATTATAAGCCTTCATAACGGAAGCCAACACACCATTATCGAAAAGCGACTTTAAAACAGAAGAACCGTATTGATTTCCGCTAGCTCCGACATAGAAAACATTCTCAAAAAAAGCGTTATCATCGGCGTACCCTACAACAGCGCCAACATCATATCCAATGCCTTGAACGTTTCCATAATGGAAGCTATTTAAAATAGCCATATCGTAAGCATTTCCAGCAAGGCCACCGACATAATCAGAACCTGTTACGTCACCAACATTATAGCAGTTAGCAATATAACTGCCATTAAATTGTCCAACAAGTCCGCCAGCATAACGACCAGAAGCAGTGACATTACCGCTGTTATAACTATTAACCAACTCTAAATTGGAAACATACCCAACAAAGCCGCCAACATAATCAGGTCCATTTACAGACGCATAATTTTTTCCCTTTGAGATTTTCGTATTACCAATCGCAATACCAATAAATCCACCAGCATAATAACTGTTATTTGATTCAATAGTTCCTGCAGAAACGGAATTCTCAATTTTCAAGCTAATACCATCATAGGTAGAACTATTGCCAACAATTCCACCAACGTAACCACTAGGCGCTCTAGCAAGGCCTTCAAAAGAAGCTTCATTAATCAGCAAATCTACGCCATAATTCTTTCCCAAAATACCACCAATTTCACTGTTTCCCATCACAGTTCCTGCAAAAGAAACTCGATTCATTGACACTGTTCCCATTACACCGCTTGCATTTCCAACAAGGCCACCAACGTCATAGGAATTCGGGGAAGAAACAATACCAGAGAAAGAAACATCATCCAAAGAGAGTGCTCCACCAACATTTCCTACAATACCGCCAATATTGTTTCCTCCAACCGTAGAAGACACATAAGAATCCACAACCTTCAAATTTTTAATCTGAACAGATGTTCCGGATACAAATCCAAACAGACCTAGATTTCCTCGATTCATATTCACATAAAGGCCAGAAATAGTATAGCCTTGACCGTCAAAGATTCCCATAAAAGGAGGATTTTTGCCGATATTTCCAATTGGATTCCACTGACGGAAATTTGAACCGTCACCATTCAATACTCCATCCTTGATAACATTCTCGTTGATAACAATATTATTCATCAACTTACCGCATGCACTCACCTCCCCATTATTGACTACAGATGCGAAATAATAGAGTTCATCAACAGTTTCAATAGCATAGCATCCATTTTCATCCTTCATATCTACAAGCTTTGCATAGTAGATTTTATCACCAATCGCAGTCGTAGGTACAAATTCAACTGGTTCTCCAGCAAAGGAAATGTTTGTATACCAGCCCATGAACTTATAGCCATCTCGAGCAGCTATAGGAAGAGCGTTATTACTTTGACCATGAACATAAATTGTAGGATAAGCCGTAACATCACCAGTATAGGTTACAAGGGTCAACTTTGAACTTGCAGGAGCAGAAGTAATAGAGCCACTCAAAGTCGGATGATCTTCATTTTTGCTAAAGTTCTGTCCCCAAACAGAGCCATCTACACCATTTTCATTGTAATCTCTTAACTTTGCTGCAAGAGCACCCCACTTAATATCGTAAGCTGCAACGAGGTTCATGTTAACCACTCGTGAGGGCATCCAGCAAGTTTCATCCATAGAAACAATATCATTAAGTTGATAGCTGTGTTCTGTGGAAATCGGCTCATAATCATTCGCTCGATAACCAACGACAGAACCAGCCATATGCGTGCCGCTAATTTTTCCAGAAACAAAGCTATTGACAAAGCTGAATAAGTTTCCCTGGAAAGTGCCCACGACACCACCTGCATTCGGTGCAGTTACCTTACCCGTTACAAAGCTATTTGTAACAGCAACATTCTGGTTAGCAATACCAATCAATCCACCCGCAGCATAGTTATAGTCGTTCTTGTAGGAAAACACAGCTGTATTGTCATTGTAACTGTTTTTTATTACAAGATTAAAATAGGACCAGCCAACTAAACCACCGGCATAACAGTCTGATACAATTAATGAGTTTTTCACATAGGCATTTTCAAAGGTAGTCGTAGTAGACATAGAGCCATTGAAGTTAGAGTGCCCAGCAAAAGCTCCATTTCCAGAGCCGGAGCCCTCCACAAACGCATCAATTATGCCAATGTTTTTTATGGTAGCACCATCTACACTTCTAAATAAACCAGCATCACCATCAGCAATTATAAACAAGCCTGAAATAGCATGGCCTTGACCATCAAAAATTCCATTAAACTGAGAAATCGGAGTCCACATTTCATAACTAGCAGGATCATTCGCCAGTTCTCCATCAGCATTCAACACCTTGGAGTTTACCGTAATGTTCTGAATCAACTTTGCGCAAGATGCAAGAATGGGATCACTGTAATTCGCCTCGTAAGCTTCATTCAAAAGCCTGGCGAATCCATAGAGTTCTTCCTTGGTACCAATGGCATAGCATTCATCAGAATCCTTGGGCGGGGTCACGGGATTAATAGCAGCACTTGCACTGGTAACAAAGGCAAATGCGAAAATTGACAAGAAAATGGCTTTTTTAAGCACAATTCTTCTCCTTATATAAAATTCCGTGGCAAAGTTAGAAAAACATCTTGTAATTGCAAGTTTTTCGTAAGAATTTCAAACAAATTTTTACACAACGGAAAGCAACAAAAAATGCCGTTTTTGCGCGAAAAACGGCATTATTTCTTTGAGCATCAATGAGTTACGTTGTATATTTAGTTCCTCAAGCAGCGCACGGAATACATGTTGGTGCTGATGTCGAAGTCGCGGGAAAAATCACCTGGAGGAGCCAGGTGCCAGCCAAAGGCGTCGCCGTCTTCCTCGGTGGCACTCCAGAAATGAGCCGAGACCCCCAGTTCGAGGAATCCATCAGTGGCTTTCCCTGCCGGAACCACGTCAAAGCCGTAACGATCGGAGCCGTCCCACTTGTCGCGGGACTTGAGGCTCACCCAGGCGTCTTCCTTGCCGTCGCTATCCTCGATAAACTTTTTGAACATGGTCCATTCTTCGTCTTCGGGCAGGTGCCAGCCTGCGGGGCAAGCCTTTACCGCACTACTAAAAGTGTAAAGCCTACCGTAGTTTTTACATTTTTCTTCTTCATTGTCGTAACAGGCGCTGCCGGGCATCTTGTAATTCAGATTTTGGGCCATCCACGTTTTTGAGCCGATTTTGACGGTTTTGTAGGTCTGATGGTCTCTGGAATCTGTAAAATTTCCTGTTATTGGCACAGATATTGCAAATGATGCTAAAGAACAAACCAAGATAGGAAGATAGGTGTATTTCATACCTAAAAAAATACTAAAACTATTTGCCTAAACTTTAAAAAATTACTAGATTCGGCCCATTCTCAAATGTAATACTAAAGGAGTATAGAGATGAACAAGATGAAGCTTTCTGCAATCGTGCTCGGCATCGCTGCCGCAGGCGCTTTTGCTCAGAACGCCCCCGCAGCTGCTGCTGAAGCTCCCAAGGCTGAAGCCCCGGTTGTAAACGCAGATTCCGCTAAGGCTGCAGAAGAAGCCAAGGCTATCGAAGCCCAGAAGGCTGAAGAAGAAAAGGCCGCTGCCGAAGCCAAGAAGGCAGAAGAAGAAAAGGCCGCTGCCGAAGCTAAGAAGGCCGAAGAAGAAAAGGCCGCTG
>JAKSLA010000105.1 GCA_024401455.1 Paludibacteraceae bacterium
TACCATTCGGTCGGGCACGGCGTAGGGGCGGTGCCTTGTGCCCGCCCTGGTGATTTTGCCCGCCCCGGTGATTGTGTCCACCCATGGTGATTTTGCCCGTCCGGTGATTTTGCCCGCCTGGTGATTTTGCCGCCCCGGTGATTTGTCCGCGAACCCCATCGTTTGCAACCACAAAAAAATGGGGCAACCACAAGGATTACCCCATTCATAATGGTGGGTGGGTCGGGGCAACCACAAGGGATTGCCCCCAATGGGCAGGCACAAGGCACTGCCCCTACGGGCAACCACAAGGGTTGCCCCTACGATTATTTCTTGCTGTCTTCCTTACGGATGTCAACACGTTTGATCTTTCCGCTGATGGTCTTAGGCAACTCGTCAACAAATTCGATGACACGTGGATATTTGTAAGGGGCAGTAGTGCGCTTAACGTGGTCTTGCAACTCTTTGATGAGTTCTTCGCCAGCCTTTGCTTTGTAATCCTTGGAGAGGACAATGGTAGCCTTGATAATCTGGCCACGAATCTCGTCGGGTACACCTGTGATGGCACATTCTACAACGGCTGGGTGCGTCATCAATGCACTTTCCACCTCGAAAGGACCGATACGGTATCCGGAACTCTTGATCACATCGTCCGTACGACCAACAAACCAGAAGTAGCCGTCTTCGTCGCGCCAAGCAATGTCGCCCGTGTGGTAAACATTGTCGTGGAATGCATCCTTTGTCTTCTCGGCGTCGCGGTAGTACTCCTTGAACAATCCTACTGGCATCCACTTGTCTGTCTTGACAACGATTTCGCCTTGCTCGCCGTCTTCGGCTGTGCGGCCGTCACCTGTGATGAGGTCGATGTCGTAGGCAGGGTTAGGAATACCCATTGAACCTGGCTTTGGCTCCATCCAAGGGAAGGTGGCGATGGTAAGCGTCGTCTCGGTCTGTCCGAAACCTTCCATCAACTTCACGCCTGTCGCCTCCAAGAACGCCTCGTAAACGGCAGGGTTCAAAGCCTCTCCTGCAATGGTGCAATACTTCAAAGAAGAGAGGTCATACTTATGAAGGTCTTCCTTGATCATGAAGCGGAAGATAGTCGGAGGTGCACAGAACGAAGTGATTTTATATTGCTCAATCATCTTGAGCATATCGGCAGGCGTAAACTTCTCGTGGTCGTAAACGAATACGGTGGCACCAGAGAACCATTGTCCGTAGAGTTTGCCCCAAACGGCCTTACCCCAACCTGTGTCGGCTACGGTGAGGTGTAAACTCTGCTCGTTCAAGTTGTGCCAGTATTTACCGGTTACGATGTGTCCGAGTGGGTAAGTGAAGGAGTGAGCCACCATCTTAGGGTTGCCTGTCGTTCCTGATGTGAAGTACATCAAGGAGATGTCGTCGTTGGTGTTAGGGCAAACTGGCTTCACGAAGGGAGCCGCATTTTCAATGCCCTTGTGGAAGTCTTCCCATCCCTCAGGAACCAATGGTCCGACAGAGATGATCTTCTCTACTGAAGGAGATTCAGGAAGAGAGTCTTCCACGTGTTTCAATATTAGAGCGTCGCCGTCTGCCACGATGGCTTTGATAGTGGCAGCATTTGCACGGTAAACGATATCCTTCTTTGTTAGCAAGTGGGTGGCAGGGATAACGACTGCACCAATCTTGTGAAGTGCGATGATGGAGAACCAGAACTCGTAGCGGCGCTTGAGGATCAACATGACCATGTCGCCCTTTTTGATGCCTAATGATTGGAAGTAAGAGGCAGTTTTGTCTGTCTCACGTTTCATGTCGGCGAAGGTGAAGTCGATATGCTCACCTTTGTCGTTTGTCCAACAGAGCGCTACTTTGTTAGGCTCCTTTTCTGCCCATCCGTCCACTACTTCGTAGGCGAAGTTGAAGTTTTCAGGGACAATAACCTTGAAGTTCTTTTTGAAGTCGTCCAAAGAGTCGAACTTCGTCTTTGACAAATATTTTTCGAGCATTGTAATTTATTGTTTTACATTATTATCGCGAGAAAACGGAGTGTCTTGCCATCCAAGGCCTTCATTCCGTGAAGCACACCTGAATCAAAATAGATGCTGTCGCCCTCCTCAAGTATTAGTTCCTTGCCGTTGAGGTTGAGTGACATGCGGCCTTCGATCACCATGTTGAACTCTTGTCCTGGGTGGGAGTTGAGGTGGATAGGCTTGTCGTTAGGCTCTACGTTTACGATGTATGGGTCAGACTTTCTGTTGATAAAGCCTGCGGCCAATGATTGGTATTTGTAGGCTTTTGTACGTTCCATGGCTGTGCCTTGTCCCTTGCGGGTGAGGTAGTAAGTGCGCATGTGCGGATCCTCTCCGAAAAGGAGGGATGTCATCTCTACACCGTATTTTTGGGAGATGCGGTGCAAAATGCTTACTGGAATGTCCTTTTCGCCGCTCTCGAAGGCAATGTATTCCTCCTTGCTGATGGAACAAACGTCGGCAAGTTCTTGTTCAGAAGCCTCCAATGCGTCGCGAAGTCCCTTTAGTCTTTCTGCGATTTGTCTGATTTGTTCGTTCATTCTTTGCTGTTTTATTTGTTTGCTTTGATTCCTTTGATGACTGCGTTGGAGAAGCCATACTCTTCCATGGCGTTGAGGCCCTTGATGGTCCATCCGCCAGGAGTTGTCACCTTGTCGATTTCAGCCTCTGCGTTTGATTTGTTTTGGAGGATGAGTTGTGCTGCTCCAATCATTGTCTGTGCGATTACTTCTTGTGCGATGTCCGGACGGATACCCAACTCGCATGCGCCTTCTGTTGCGGCGCGCAAGTAGCGAAGTGCGTAAGCGATTCCGCAAGAAGAGACGGACGTGAATGCGCCCATCTGCGACTCTGGGATAGAGATGGCGCGACCCAATTGGCTGAATGTGTCAACGATGAATTTCTCTTGCTCCGCACTGGCATTCATTGAAGATACGAAAGTCATGCTTTCGCGAAGTGACATGGCTGTGTTGGGCAAAAGGCGGAAAAGCGTGAAGTCACTGCCGATTTGAGCGGCGATGTCTTTTAGGTTGATGCCTGCTGCAATTGAGATTACCGTGTGTTGTTTAGGATTGAGTGATGACTTGATGCCGTCAAGCACTGTCTCTACCAACCAAGGCTTAACTGCAATCACAACGTAGTCTGCCTCTTTTACAACCTCGCTGTTGTTGGTTGATGTAAAGATGTTTGAATCTAATTCTTTAATACCTTGAAGTGTCTTCTCACTTGCGTCTGCAATGAACAACTCTTCTGCTTTGCACACCTTGCTGAGGTACAATCCCTTAATGATTGCTCCTCCCATGTTACCTGCACCGATAAATGCTATCTTCATATCCGAAAAATTATATTATAGGCTTGCTCTGCCTGCTTTTTAATTCAGTCTATCATGGGGAAGACTGCGGCTTGACAATGCGCACACAATCCGCCCATTTTGCAAAGATATGATATTCAAATATAAAAGGAAAGTAAAAATTGCAATTCTTTGTCGCCTACGCAGGCCACACTTTATGCGTCGAGGCAAGAAAATTCCCCACCTTTGTCTCAAAAGTCAAAGAAGGAGGAGATATGTATGGTTAGAAAGTCGCCTTGCTCGAAGATTTGATCCAACGTTTTCACTGTGTCGTCAACAATGGCGATCGGTTTGTCGCCTCTTTGTTCCTTGATTTTGAGCAGGGCGTCAATCTTTTTTGACTTGTCTTCTACAAACAGAATGTTCTCTTTGCGAATGGCATAATTTTTAGTGACGAATCCTCCTTTCGCACCCATTTCAAAAGGGGAAGCGACGGAACAGACATATACGTCCTCCGGGTTCATCTCTTGTATGAATTGTTGCAATTTTGGTAACGGATTTACCCCACAATAAGGGTTGTCATTCTCCGATATGAAGGCCTCGTCCCAAATGGAGGCGTAGTGGCAGTTTTCGCCAAATTCGTAGGCTGCTAAGACCCCGTCGATGTCAAAAACGACAATGCTCTTTTTTAGTTTCTCTATTAACTGCTTGCTCATTGTTTACGCCTTTTTGTTTTCGTTCTTGGTGTGTCTCCACATCTGGAAAGAGTTGACCAGATTTTGCCACAGTACATAGGAGGCAGGGGCAATGGCCACCAATGGGTTGAAGAATGTCTGCGCCATCCAGATGGCAAGGATGGTGTTCTTCTGTCCAAGGGCTTGTCCGCCGGCAATGGTGTTGTTGAATCGCCTGCCTACGCGTCTTCCCACCAAGAATTGGAGCAGGCAGACCACCAAGGATGCAGTTGCTACGACAAAAGCACTCTTTTGTAGGGATGGGTCCATCTTTAGAAGGTCATTGGTCGTGCGGGCCATTAACAAGGCTAATGCCAATACCCATAACCAAAAGGATATTCCTTGTCTGGTCCGTATGTACTCATGCACTTTTGGAACGAATCGTTTCAACAATACAGCCAAGATGAAGGGGAATAAAGCCAACGGTACAACCTTTTGGCAGATAATCCAAAAGGCATCGAGGAAGGAGAGGTCCACATCAGCGGTACCGTGCGCTCCTAACAAAGAGAAGATGAGTGGAGCAATGATGGCTATGGCCAAGTTGCTGGAGATGCTATAGGTGGCCAGGCAAGGGACATTTCCGCCAAGAAAACCTGTGATGACAGGTGCGGAAGTGGCTGTCGGAGTAAGGATGCAGATGAGTGCTCCCTCTGCGGCATGCTCGTTGAAGTAATAGAGCAGGCCGTAGGCAAGAAAGCATCCTCCCAATTGTATTCCAGCCAGCCAATAATGCAATTGGTCTGCTTTCATTTGCTTGGGCGAAACCTTGCAATAGGTTATCAGCAACATGACGAAAAGCATGTATTTGGTGATGAAGGTGATGTCCGTCAATGGCTCATCCATGAAATATTTCGTCACGAACGAGACGTCGGTAAGTATGCTGTGGGTAATGATGCCGAACAGCATAGAGAGAAATAATGCGTAAGTCTTTAAAAATTTGAGCATTGGTGTTCCTCCGTAAATGGGTTAATAACTATTCTCTTTGTTTCTTTGCAAATTTGCCGATGACAGGAATGGCGTGCAATGGCAAATCTCGTTTGATGACAAATACTATGTATGCCAAAAGAAGGAGGGTGTTGACGCCATATTTTATAAGCATATGTTGATCTGCCACCAACTGACTGATGCCGAAAAGCGCCATTGCCACGATGAAATAGATGCCGATCGACTTCAAATCATAATGTATCGGGTAATATTTCTGTCCGAGCAGATAGGAGATAAGCATAATGATGAAATAACAGCAGAAGGAGGCCGCCGCCGAAGCCATATAACTGAATGTCGGCACAAACGCAATGTTGACAAAGAAAGTGATGAACATGCCAAGGAAAGAGAGGTAGGCACCATATTTCGTCTTGTCAACCAACTTATACCAAATGGAAAGGTTGAAGAAAATGCCTTGGAAAATGTAAGACATCAGGACGATAGGGATGACGCGCAACCCTGCCCAATAATCACTCTTGATGATGAATTTCAAAATGTCGAGATAGAACATCATGCCGAGGAATATCAGCAGCGAGAATATGATGAAAAACTTCATCGCATCGGCGTACTCTTTTTTCTTGTCGCCGTTCTTGTTTTGGGCAAACACATATGGTTCGTAAGCGTAGCGGAAGGCCTGCGTGAAAACCATCATTACCATGGCGACTTTGAAGCAGGCTCCGTAGATTCCTAATTCAGAACGGGCTACTATCGGGTCGTCGATAAGATAAGGGAAGACGATTTTGTCTGCCGTCTGGTTCATAATGCCGGCAATGCCTAAAAGAAGGAGCGGCAGCGAATAGTTCAGCATCTGTTTTAGCAGCGCTTTGTCAAATTGGAATTTCGCCTTCGTGATTTCGGGTAGTAGCGTCAACATACAGAACAGAGAGGCAATCAAGTTGGCGACAAATACGTAGCCTACCCCGTAGTTCGGGTTGTAGAACCACTCGACGGTAGCGGGCGCATGCTCCATAAGATAAGGGCATCCGAGCAAGAAGAAGAGGTTCAAAGTGATTGTCACTAAGATGTTTAGCAGTTTTAGAATCGCAAATTTGAACGATTTGTTTTGATAACGCAAGAACGCGAAAGGGATGCAGCAAAATGCATCGATGGCCACGATGACCGAAATGTAGGAGATGTATTCCGAATGGTCGGCGTAGCCCAAAAGATTAGCAAGCGGTTGGGCAAAAAGCAACGCCAATAGGGCAAACAGGATGGAGGTGGTGGCGATGCAGATGATGGTGTTGCTATAAACTCTGATGGCATCTTCTCCCTCTTTGTTGGCAAATCGGAAGAACCCGGTCTCCATTCCGTAGGTCAGAATGACGAGGAGTAGGGCCGTCCAGGCGTAAAGGTTGGTCACCGTTCCGTATTCGGCCGAACTCTCCAGTATGTATGTATAGAGGGGAACAAGGCACCAGTTGAGAAATTTTCCTAATATGTTGCTGATACCATAGATGGCGGTCTGCTTCGCCAAATTCTTCATTTCCGACATATCCTTCAAAGATTAAATGTTGAAATACAAGTTCATAGAAACAAAAAAAGCGATAAACAAGTTATCGCTTCTTTTGTGGTGCCACCAGGAATCGAACCGGGGACACAAGGATTTTCAGTCCTTTGC
>JAKSLA010000106.1 GCA_024401455.1 Paludibacteraceae bacterium
AGATGCTCCCATCCTGCGTGGACAAATCCATTGGTGAAGAGGCGGTAATATTGCTTGCGGTGTGCTACATCATACGCGTTGAACGAGAGTTTGTGAAACAGTGCTGGATCTTGAAACGCCATATAAGAGACGATGCAGGTCACGGCTATAATGATGAGTGTTATCATATTGATTATAAATTATTTGGATGATTTATGAAATTTGCAGAATTCCGAAATGCCACATTGGTCGCACTTGGGAGCGCGAGCGGTGCAAGTGTAGCGGCCGTGTAGCAGAAGCCAATGATGAGCTTTGGAAAGTAGGTCGGTCGGTATGTGTTTGACCAATACCCTCTCCACGTCCAAAGGTGTTTTCCCGTTGTTGGTCAGACCTATGCGGTTGGAGACACGAAAAACGTGTGTATCTACTGGCATAGCAGGCTGGTCAAAGGCAACAGCCATCATGACGTTGGCCGTCTTTCGACCCACACCGGGCAACCGCTGAAGTTCTTCGGGCGTATTAGGCACGACCCCCTGAAACTCCTTTTCGAGCATGACCGCCATATCGTGCAGATGCTGGGCTTTGCTATTGGGATAAGAGATGCTGCTGATGAGGTCTAATATCTCTGTTACAGACGTTTGGGCCATTGACTTGGCATCGGGATATTGCTTGAAGAGTGCAGGCGTGACCATGTTGACGCGCTTGTCAGTGCATTGAGCAGAGAGCATAACGGCCACCAATAACTCAAAGTTGTTGGAGAAATTCAACTCGCTTTTTGCATCGGGTGCGTTCTGAATAAACCACTCCAAAACTTGACTATATCGCTCTTTCGTAGTCATTTCGTTGTGTGTAAAAAAAGAGAACACAAGGACGAAGCCCCGGTGTTCTCTTCTGAATTATAGAATTATACCCTTTCAAGGGTCGCTTCATTCTTAGAATGGCAGGTCGCTTGATGAGTCAGCCATTGGAGCGGCAGCCGCAGGTGCAGCAGGTGCTGCTGGTGCAGCGGCAGGTGCGTTATAAGTAGGAGCAGCATTCAATCCAGGACCAAACGCACCGACTGGAGGTTGTTGTCCCATTATTGGGGCTTGAGGCGCAGCAACTCTCCATGCACGGATATCGTTAAACCAACGACCTTGATATTCACGGCAGTCAATGTCGAAACTAACGGTCAACTCTTGGCCCATTTGAATATTAAATTTGTCGATGTTGTCTCCCCAAACAGTAAAAGACATCTTTCGAGGATATTGTTGATCCAAGCTATGTTCGATTACATAATCTTGTCTTTTCCATTCACCTCTTGCGCTTGTGCCACTTACCAATGGAAGCACAGCTATGATTCTACCAGTCAATTCCATTATTTATCAGATTTTATTTCTTACTGCAAATATAGAAAGAAAATGCCAAGATGTACAAAATCCGTTTCATTTTGTTTCCACAATATGATTAGAACGAATGTTCGGTACAAATCATTTGTTTATCTCCTCGAAGGTGTTGTCCGAGTAGAGGATGATGATCTTCTTGATAGAGCGAGGCTGAGCTTGTGTCACGACAATCTGTTGCACGTTGGGCTGCACTTGCTGCTGGATGGGTTGAGCGGGTTGCACCTGTTGAATAGGTTGAGAGTTGACCACTTGTTGTTGGAGTTGCGGTTGAACATCTGCCGGTGTATTATTAGGAGTAACCATTCCCATTGTTTGCAAGTTGACATTATTAGTCGTCACAACATTTTTGGGAGATCCATTGGCAGACGGTGCAACTGGAGAATTTTGGCTTCTATTTTCTTCTGGAGTTAACTGCTTCTGCGTCGAATATTCCGGGTCATTGCTCAGTTCGTCATCAAATAACGAACGCTGGAGAGGTTCAATTTTGTTTGTTTTCACCGTAACATTTTGATTAATTGGTTGTTCCACCTCGTTTCTATACATTTCTCCTTTTTCCAAAATTAGCCAATCTGGATTAATTTCGGGAAAAGCGGTCAAGATTCGCTGTATAACATCGAAACTGGCCCCATTTCTACCACTTAGTAGGTGAGAAACAGCAGAGGCCTGAATGCCTAATCGTTCCGCAAACTTAGCCTGCGTAAGATTCTGGCTTTTTAAGATTTCCTGAATTTTATTTTGCATAAAAATTCCTGTTTACAAATGACATTTACAATACAAAATCCAAGGATAACATCTGTAATTGTGTATTGCGTCACAAATGTAATCAAAAGTTTAGAATAATACAAATTACATTTGTAATTCGTATCAACAAGAGTACATTTGTGAATTTTTGATAGATTACAAAAGTAAATTACAATTGTGACTTGTTGATTTACTTTTGTAAAGTAACGATTATCCATTGTATAGAAAGAGAGATAAGATCGGGGCAGAATTAAGACATATCCTATAAGAAGAAAATGGCAGATGATGGGGATAGGATCAGTAAGAAGAAGCGAGCAAAGAATGCAGAAATAGAGAGATTTAAAGGCTCCTGACAAGGAAACTGGAGTTGGGATAAGGCAGAAAGAATAGAAGCTTAAAGAAGGGCCTTAAAATGCCCAGTCCAGAAGGATTGAAACAGTGTGTTTTACTTAATGCTAATAATCAATAGGTTATATTTAACGGTGAAGAGCGAAAAATTCTTGTAAATAGACCATTTTTCCGTAGGTTAATGTGTTGTGTTAGGGATGAATTCTATATAATATCGGTAGTAATACTTTAAATCCATTTTAGTTCAGCCTGGGATCTACAGGCGACAACGATAAGACGTTAACTGACAATCATTTATACTTTGTGATGTAGGGACATTTTGAGAAGTTCGCATACGAAAATTTAAAGTTTTGCTTTAGAAAATCATTGTAACCTATTGGATTTCAAAGGTAGAGTATGCACACGAATGCTTGTTTTTACCTCTTTTGGGGGTAAAGATGACAGTTTTAAACAAAAATCTCAAGTGATAGTTTAAATGAACTATGCCAACTTGTTGGGATTGTGTTGTTTAGAATGATGTTTTTGTGGAGTTTCTTTTCTTGTGTTTTTGAAGTTCGTATTATGTACAAATCTAAATAAATCGTGGTTTTTACCACTTTACAAAAGTATATAAGTTGTTAGTCCGTTTCCGTTATCTTTAGAAAGGAAGTTCACAATTGTATTTACATTTGTAAATCATCGTTATATCTTTCCTTATCTCTTTTACTAATTTATAAAAAGAAATTCAAAATATCAATAGGTAAGCACTACTCTATCGAATTACTTGATTTGCGTCATCTCTACAATCTTTGTTTTACATTTGGAAATCAGTCTTTTAAGCCTAAAAAGTTCAGTAAGTCAACTACTTTTGTGCTTTATAAGTATCTAAAAATCAATTTAATATAATTTTGTTTATAAAAAAAATGAAGGGTTCTTGTGTACTCAAAAATTCTTTTGTATGTATATTGTCAATTTTTTAGCAAAATGTCATCATTCGCCCATTTTTCCCCTGTTCTGGAGGGTATATAAATTAAATTTTGGCTCTTGTAAAGAGTTTATCGTTGTAAATGGTGAATAGAGGGCAAAAAAATCATTTTCATAAGCATGATCTTCGCTTTGTCCCCTTTTTCTGAATCGTATGCTGTGATTTGCCCTTTCAGTGGCTGCGATGTCCAGTTATCTCGTTTTGCGTCCGAAAAATCCTTGTCAACCATACAAATCATAGTTTTTATTCAATTCTCAGCGAGTTAAATCTCCTATAAATAGGCACTATTTTGCTATGAATGTGCGTGTTACCATCCTATTTCGCCCTATTCTATTTTTGATCATTCTACATAAATTATATACTGAACATTCGTTCTATTCTTTTTTAATACAGATTTAGGCTCTTTTCCCTTTTATGACTGATCTATTCCCTAACGGGAAATGTCGTACATGATTCATAAGGTTTCTATCTACATTATATCAACCCTAACGGATAGTTTTGTCCTACGCCTTTAGGTGTTTAAGGGGGTGAAAAATACGATCCCCTCTATTCGCTTCCCTTTAGGAAATCAACCTCGTGGGAAATCTGTCAAAAAGTACAATAGAGCCTCTATTTATGATTTTCTGATATTATTCCCCAAAGGTGATGTGGAGCCCCAAGGCCCCATCGTTTTCGATGACAGAACGGCCTGAAAGGCCAATCTCCACACAGCCCAAGGCAAGCGAAGCGGCGCCTTGGGTGTCGTTGGGTGTCGTGGGTGCCCTGGGTGCCTTGGGTGTCGTGGAATTGCAAACAGAATTAGCAACCCGCCTTGAAAGGTCAAAAGCATTATTACGCAATTTTGACAGATTGGGTTCTCCCCAGTTTATGGCAGACTTACTCCATACTAATTATGGAGAAACAGGATTAGAAGCCATTGTAGAAACTATATTTCTTTTACGGCACTCGTCAGTAAGGTGTCACGTATATGGAACGAATAGCGGTGAGATGCTTCACGGGGACAATGAGACGCCCCATGGACGTCTGTACGATTGTGGATAACTTCTCTTCCCTATTTTTGTGGTTTTCTCCCTACTTGAGTATATTTGTTTAGCTATAACTTTTAAACTAATTTATGAAGAAAAGATGTTATAAAGAGATTGAAACATTGGAGGGGTTGGCTCAGGCTGTAAAAGAAGCAAATTCTGGGGTTTTGGAGCACCTTGCTTTTCAGTCTATCGACCTTTCAGCCTATAAAGATGCTGATTTGAGGTATAAGGACTGTCTTTTTTTAGGATGCTTGATTCCTAATGAGATACAGATGCGAATGGAAGAGGATTGTGTCGTATTCCCTACTATTCGTATGCCTTTTGACGTATTTCCGAATGCTTTGTACAAGGCAGAGACGCTTTATAAAGGCTATGATCCAAATAACGAAGAATCGTTCAATTCATGTTATGATACCACAGTTTACCAGCATTATATAGCCGAAGGTAAACATGCTGACGATATAAAGGAGACATTGGCACGTTCATTGCACGACCATTTTATCTCAGATGCGATGTACGATTTGTTGGAAAAATACAGCGAACGGGATGTCTGCGGAATAATGGGAGGCCATTCGCTAAAGAGAAACGATGAAGGATATCGTAAAATCGTATTGATTTGCAAGGAGTTGACTGAAAAAGGGAAGTTGATGATCAGTGGCGGCGGTCCAGGTGCGATGGAAGCCACTCATTTGGGTGCTTGGATGGCAGGAAGAAGCCTTGAAGAGGTGGATGATGCCATTAAAATCCTTTGCGATGCCTCCTTGAGTTTCAATGGCGGGGCTTGGTTGTCGTCTGCATTCAAGGTGATGAAGAAATATCCTCGAAACGAGAAATACAGAAGTTTGGGTATCCCTACATTCTTCTATGGCCACGAGCCTGCAACCCCATTTGCCTCGGATATTGCCAAATATTTTGACAACAGCATACGAGAGGACGGCATCTTAGCCATTGCTAAGGGTGGCATTGTCTATACGCCGGGAAGCGCTGGAACGATCCAAGAGATATTCCAAGATGCAGCTCAAAACCACTACTGCACATTCGGCTATTCAAGTCCGATGGTTTTCTTGGGCGTTGACTTCTTCACGAAGGATGTTCCGGTCTATCCGTTTATGCAAGGATTAGTCGAGAATGGTCGTTACAAGAATATGATCCTCTCCATTACGGATGATCCAGCCGTGGTGGTGGACAAGATTATGAACTGGTAACAACATAGAATGACAAACAAAAAATCCGCAGACGTAATCTGCGGATTTTTTTGTTGCTCTTTCTGCTTTTGGACTATCATTTCTCTACCCTATGCCGTGCTCTATGTTCTTGAGCCGTCTTTTTTACTATCTTGATTTTAGTTGCCTCCTTTTTCGTGTTTTCCTTCGCCCAGAGGACGATTTCTCCGTTTTGCGATATAAGAGTCAACTTGACTCCACTAATCCAATTGGTGAAGAGAATATTTACGTTTAGGCGGTCATTTCCCTCCCAACCATAACAGCTGGCGGCTGTGAAGTTTCGGCTCAACCCTTTGAAACGATCTTGTGCCTTGATGGAATATGGCGGATAGGCATCTATCGGAACCGTGTTCCATTGGTGGTGGCACGCTTCAAGTGTATATTCTTCATGGGTTTGCGTTACAATCTTTATCATTAGTTTTTCTCCGTTGGCTTCTAAATGGATGAATCGCCACTCTAACGGATTGTTCTTGGCTAATTGTAGCGTTTTGCCCAAAAGAGGCGAATCGGATGATGAGTTGGGGGCGCCTTGTGCGGTGGGCAACATAAATCTCTTTTGAGCCTTTTTTAACTCGTTGTAGGCCTTTCCTTCCACCCAAGATGTGTCGCTCACATTCTTCAACAAATGTTTCCATACCAAGTGGCGCTCGGGTAATCCGTTGCTTAAATTGGCTTGGGTTATGGCGATGACCATATCTTCGTTGGGAGCAACGATGATGTACTGTCCGAACGCCCCATCGGCCCGAAAGACATCAGGATAGTCGCATTGCCAAGTTTGGTAACCGTAAGTCTCTAATTTTTGAGTCGTTTGTTGCTTGGAACACATCTCTTTAACCCAATCGGCAGATACGAGTTGCTTGCCTTCCCATTCGCCTTTATTGAGTAGTAG
>JAKSLA010000107.1 GCA_024401455.1 Paludibacteraceae bacterium
CGTGTCCAAACCGTTCTCGATGATAGGGCGGGAAGGCTTCTGGTTGATGGTGACGGTAACGGTGTCACTGGCCGAACAGATGTTCTTGGCATCTGTTACCGTATAAATATAGTCAACTTTGTCTTGAAGTTTAGTGTAGGACAAAGCACTTGCTTCCTCCTCGCTAAGTTTTTTCGCCTCTCCATTGACGATTTTCGCATATTCGAATTGTAGTCCGTTTGTATTGACAAGATTTTCATTGGCAATATTAGCGAAAACGTAGTCATCTACTTTTTGTACGAAGTTAATGATTCCAGGTTCGCAGACGGCATCAAGGTCTGGCATGCCAAGACGGATGTTTTTCCTTAAAGAGATAGTGATGCTGGTATCTTTGAAACATCTTGTCTTCGTGTTGGTTTGTCTCAACGTGTATTCGTAGTCCGCAATAAGATCCTCGATGATGATAGTGTCCGTTTGGATAGGATTGGAGATGGAATCCAATTTTTCGTTGAACCATTGAAGCGAAAGATTGCCTGTGGAGTTGTATCCGTCGTCCGTCGGATTTACCATTGCGTTTAGTTTCAATTCTGTACCGTTTTGGCAGAATGAAGTGTCTGCTGTAATCGCATGGTCAGGAGTAGGGAATACGGTTATGTTTACCTCGAATTTTTCCTCACAACCATAAATTTTGTCTGTCTCGGTCAACGTGATTTTCTCATCAGCGTCAAGAATCAATTTGGTAGGTGTGCCATTGATGATGGCGTTCTGACTGTTTCTCCAAACGTAAGAGTAGTCTTCGTTGGATGGCGTAGGGAGTTCCATCTCAACATTCTGGCACATGGTGAGTTCTTCCTCCACTTTTGCATTAGGCAATCCGTGGAAGATGATGGTTGCGGTGTCTTCTTGTGAGCATCCACTGATGGTATCCAAAATCTCAATTAGGTAGTAAGTCGTATCATTAAGATATTTGCTTTTATTAGATTGAACGGGAGCCTTGACTTCCACACCTTTAGTTTTGTTGTGAAGTGCAAAGACCTTAAATCCAAGTGCTTCCTTCTCGATAATTTGGTTCTTGCTTGTAAGCAGGCGGTTGATCGTATCATGTAATGAGACACTCTCTCCGAAGCAGATGTCTTTTTTGCCGAATGGTGTATATTTAAAAGTGTTTTCTACTTTGACGGTAATCTCTATTTTATCGCCCTCGCAAAGCGTTGTCGTGTCCACTTGATGGATGTAGTAAGAGGCGCTGGCATTCTCCGAGGTGACAATGTTATCCTTAGGAGTCCAAACGACAGTTGTGAACTTGTCTTGGGTGTTGATCTTTGATTCAACTTTTTCTGCCAAGTTGATGGTCTCGTTCGAAGCACAAAGGTAAATGGTCGTGTCCTTATTCATCATCGGAAGATGAGGTTTCGGGTTGACTATAGCATTGATGCCGACGAGGTCTCCATAACAACCCGTCTTGTCGTCTTTCAAAGAGGCAAAGTAGATGTTCTTTTTCAGGGTGGTCAAGTATTGTCCTGCCACGGTGTCGAGAAGCATTTGGTTGGCTTTGATTTCTACTGTGTCTGAATTGTAAAGGTACAAGTTCAAACGACTTGGGTCTGGGTTGATTACTGAAATGGTGACAGGGTCCGCGCCTTCACACATGACCGTAGTGTCGGCAATCGGTTTCTCTCTAACCGAGTCGTGGACAATCACGCTGACAGTCAACCAAGGTCCCTTACATCCAAATACGGTTGTCTGGCGTGTGCAGAAGTATGTGGTGTCTGTCTTCTCGAAATTGATTTCAATCTCTTCTTGCAAACGGTCGAAATGATGTTCGGCGATGGAGTCACATTCGTCAGTGCCTTTGTCTTTTCTATACCATTCCATGATATAGTCGCGGGATGGGTAACCAACCGTAGGCAATACTTTATTACTGTAAGGGTTGTTTCCTTTACAGTAGTTGAGCGGCAACACGGATTTAGTCGTGGAAATAATGCTTGTCGTATCTCCGATTTTTGCATACGAATTGATGGCATCGGCAACAACGATGTGGAATGTATCAGGCAGGCTGACGCAGTTGTTGCTGTCTATTCTTGTCACGACAAAGAAGTTGGAGTTAGCAGCGGCCGTACTGGTTTCCGGATTATACACCAGTTCTGTTGTCGCGTATGCGCTACTACCGATGGCGTTGTTAGGCAATGGTGTGGTGGATTCTCTCTTCTTCCAGTACCATTTGTAGCCACTTTTGTAGGTGTCAGTCTCATCTGCGTTCAAAAAGTCGTTCAAGTTCTTGCTCGGAGTGTCCCCTGTACAGTAGAGGGTGGAGTCTTCCAATGATGGCTTAGTCCTGTCGTAGCAGTTCACTTTGATAGTCACGAGGCTACCTGCACCAACGCAGTCATGTGCTGTCTTACCTTGAACCACGAAGTTCAAAAAGTAATATCCTTCCGCCGGACAATCCTCCTCTGTCTTGAGTTTGTCTATCAACCTATTGAGACCTAAAGAATCTTTTGAAATGGCATGAGCGAGGTTCTTGGTTGTGTCGCTTGAGTAGGATGCGTCATACTCATAAAACAGGACGTTGGTCGTATTCCAAGCCGTTCCATTCCAGTTCTGGATGGTTCTGATGATTTCATCAGGGGATGGTTTATAATATTTGCAGATGGTGATGGTGTCTGTTTTTAGCGTATCTGCATAAGGGAAAACGGTGATGAAAATTTCATCTTGCTCGCTCGGACATTGATCCACGTAGAACTCTGCGTTGTATTCAAACGTGCCGGCACTATCTCTTCTAACGTAGATGGTATCTGTTTCTCCGATCTTATGTTGCGTTTTAACCGTTTCCCCATCAACCTCTGAGGTGATGGTATTGAACCATCTGATTCCAAACTCCTTTTGAGTTTCGGTCCTGTTTACCCAAAGTTTAATCGAGTCACCTTTTTCTCCCGTCTTTAGACTTTGGCAATAGGATAGGTTGGTCTTGTCAATTTCAGGCTTTTCATCAATTTTGATGTCTATGATTTCCAATTTGAAATTGAGAGGTTCGCTTATACATCTGCTTTCGTAGTCGCGTTGTACTAATGAAATTTTGTATATGCCGGCTTCTGAAGTGTTGATGTTAGGGTCTTTGGTTATCTCCCAAACTAATGGGTTGGTGATAATTTTGTCCCCAATGTTAATCTTTTTCCCGGGATGATCGGTTCCATCTGTGCCTGTGATGGTGGCGAAGACATCAAAATTGTTGTGTCCTTTGGTCACATTGATCGGGGCAATATCTTTGCCGAGACAAGAATAGATGGTCTCTCCTTCCTGAATGGTGTCACCCTTAAATACGGCAGTTGGAATGTCAGTGTTTAATTTTTTGAATTCAACGACGATGAAACTGTCGCAAGTGGGTTTGCCGTCACCAACCCATGGGGAATCGTAGAAAAGGTAAGTCGTAGTTTCCTCTTCTATCGTGATTTCAGTGGTCAATGCCTCTTGTGATTTTACATTTAGGCCTTTTTGTATCTTGAATGGCTTTGTTGTGTCCTTCTCTTCGTATATGACCATCAATTTGCTGAAGTCCCTCTTCATGTTGACGATGGAGTCTATGGAGTCGGTGCTCAACGAAACACCTTCGCAAGTCAAGAAGTTCTTAAAGTCGCTTTGTGCAGTAGCGGTCGCTAGATTACTTGAACCTAAGAGTGCTTCTAATCTTGATTTATTAACTCCGTATTTTACCGCAAAGTCAATCAATGCATCTCTTTTGGCGCCTTCCCAAATGCAAGAATCCACTTTTGCGATGGAATCGATGTTGAAGTCATAGTATGTCTTCAAGAATGGGTCGAAGTCTGCCACATAGAACTTATATTTATCACAGAACGGAATCTCAATCGTGTCAGGAATGGCTCTACATTCACCTTTTGCAATAATCGAAATTTCAATTTGTTTCGTTAATGAATTGTCTTTGAAGACGCCGTTTTTAGAGACTTTGCCTCCTCCCAATCCACTACAGTTGTTGCCACCTCCGCCATCGCCGCCAGCACCGCCTCCGCCACCGCCACTGCAGTATGCTCCATAGCAATCTCCGTCGCCATCCAATTTGTCACACTTTAGTTTGTGAAAGTAGTCTTTGAGGTTATCAATCCCTGCGTTGTTGGTGCTTTCGTATATGGATGTTTCCCCAGTCTCTGTTGTTAGCGTAAGCTCTGCTTGAGGTGCTAAAGTGGCATTTCTTCCTATATAAGACGTTTTGGAGTAAACCCAATTGTCAGCAGGCTTTGTATGCAAAGTCATCTTTATTTCTATGACATTCTTATTCTTGATTGCTTGTGGAATGGTTAATCCGGGGAATGAAACTTGAATCTTCCTTTGTTGTATTCTTGAAGGATTGGTGACAAAATTGGCATCGTTAATCATATCTATTTGAGATAGATACGTGTTGATGCCTTTTTTTGCATTAGATTCAAAGTCATTGATATAGTTTGCGTAATTGTATCGGTAATAGTAGAAATTGCACTGTGTTGTTGTTTTGTCAACAGCAGCGTATGCCGTTCCTGAATATGTGTTGCAGAGTTCTTGGATTGGAGTAATTTTGAATGCTGTAATGCTATCAATGTACTCCGAAAAAGGAATGTCAACTTTTATGTCTTTAAGTCCTTCTTTGTTGTCGCCGACGGCAACATATAACTTTATAGTGTATAGTTCATTAGGAGAAAGCGATGTTTTTCCTCCCTCAATCTCCATTGGCAGCGTAGTTTCGGGCACATCAGGCGATCCAAACATGATGAACGCATTGGTCAAGAAGTGGTGCTCGTTTTGTCCGGTGATGCACATGTTGAAATTCTTGTCCCCAACTTTCATGTCGAGGTCTTCCATCTTGTAAAAACCTACATTTAGACCGAAACTTCTGGTATATTTCACATGGTTAGCTATGCCGCAAGCTGACTTGTATTGGTAATAAATGGAGTTTCTTAGGTTATCTACCGTTGGGTAATCAATATAGGAGTTGTTGATGTTTATGGTGAGGTCTTTGACATTTGTTTTGTTATCCCTATTGCATCTCATGTAATCTGCGTCAGCGTTCGTCAATGTTCCAAGCGAAGAATGGCCAAACGTGATGCTGTCTTTATTTATATTGTACGTTTGGTTGCCAAATGAGAAATTGCAGAACAAAGCATCTCCTTGTTTTCCGCTGGTTGCATTTCCTGATTCACCAAAAACATCGCAGTCGTAAAGAAGTATCGTCCTTTTGGGCAATAGATTATGTTTATAGATGAGAGACAAACTCCATCCCGTACAGTTCTTTGTCGCATCTTTGTTGCTGTTGGTTATGGTTGTTTGCAAGTCTGTGACGTAGATTCTATATTTTGTGTCGGGTTTGATACCGGCATTTGCAAAATCTGATGTCACGTTGGCATGGTAGGAGTAGAAGAAATTCTTTTCTATAATGGTGTCTTTCTTACTGGAGGCCGTGAACTTGCTTATGACGGTGCCATCTTCTTTGGTTATAAAGCAAGTAACCTTTTTTTGTGCCTCGGTAGGAATGCAACCTCCTCCGTTCCAGGAAAGTCGAGCGTGCGCCACCGTTGTATTGTCGCACTCTTCATCTACTTTAGGAATGCAGAACTCCACATAGTTGCTATTGGTGTAATTTGCCTCGTCCTCTCCTTGCGGAAGGTTTTTAATGTGGACGATTTCTGCATTTCCTTCATTCTCACTGGAAATGACATTTTCTTCTTTGAATGTAGTGTTGCTGGTACCAATAAATATGACACCACCATTTATAGTAGTATCGAGTGCAGGCTTGATGGTTTTATATACATTATCTCCATATGCCAATCCAACAAATGCCATCAACATAGTGATGGCAGACAATAATCTTAACTTCATAATAAGTTATTATTTTTTTATAGTCTCCCATTTATCACTTACAGGGAGAAGGTGTATTATCTTTATCGAAACGTATCTATCTCAAGTATCTCTTGGGGCAATAGATGTAATTGCCCTATGTTAATCAAAAATTATGCCAAAGGGTGCATATCTGGAATACAATTGTTTGTAAAATTCTTCTGTAGAGACGTCCTTATGGTGTGTCTCGGTGTCCCCATCCCGCCGCACCAGCGGCGAGGATGGGGCAAATCGCATCCCTCATAAGGGGCGACCGCGTCCCTTATGAGGCTGAATCACCCCATGCCATAAAAGGAGGCGCCCCATGGGAACGTCCCTACCTGCCTGAAAACCAGTCGTAATGAAAAATATTCCGAAAAAACATCGAAAAACATTTGGAGGATATTCGATAATGCACTACTTTTGCACCCGCTTTCGAGAGGTAAGCGCTACGATAAAATG
>JAKSLA010000108.1 GCA_024401455.1 Paludibacteraceae bacterium
TTCTGTTTTCTGATGCTTAACAAAATTTTTTAGAAAAATTTAAACAGCTTCTTACGTTAGCAAAGATAATGAAAAAGTTTTAGGTTTCACAGTGTGCCGATGTTGTCGTCCAAACGATTTTCACAGCCTGGCGATGTGTTTAACATTATCCCCAAAAGGAAACATGAATCCAAAAAGATAGGGCGTACCCCAACGGATACGCCCTACCCAAAAAAAACTTAATGAGTTCTGATTATTTTACTTTCTTAGCAATCTTCTTGGTTGCTCTCAATGACTCTGATTGAACTTGTGCCTTCAACTTACCGTTTCTGTCGTGCTTTACAAGCATGTTGTTCAACTCGACGCCAGAGTAAGTATTCCAGTTCTTCTCTGTAATCAATGATCTAACGTCTGTCAATGTAGAAGGCATATTAACAATCTTGCCATTTACGATTTCCAATGGCTCCTCGCCTGCGCTAACGAAACTATAGTTATTCTCCATGTCAGTATCGTTGTAGTCGCCGAATGAGTTAACCATCAATACCAAGTAGTACTTGCCGTTCAATGCCTCACCATTCTCATCGTTTGGCAAGTTATAATTGAACGTCAACACTTTTCCACCCAAAGCCTCGGCTGCACTGCTTCCTGCGGCAATAGAGACATTTGTCACTGTACTTCCTTCTGCCAAAGAAGCCAAGCCGTTGTTGTTTTGTGCGATTTGACCATTAGCCACCTCAGTGCCATAGTAGTCGTGCATCAAAACGTAGTGCTTGCTAAGGTCTTTACGCTCATAAAGCATGTAAACAACGCTCCACTTCTTAGAGGCAGGAAGAATTGAACTACCCTCGTTGATGATGTTGTACTCCAATGTACGAGAACCGTCTGCATTTTCGTAGTCTGCCACGATGTGGGCTGCCAAATCAGCTTGATAAGAAGAACGCAAAGCTGATTGCATCTTCGCTGGTGCCGCACTTGGAAGTGTTTGTCCTGGGTTAGTAGCAATCCAACCACCGAAACAGAATTGGTTGATGAAGTGGCTATAACCTACCCAAATTGAACCGTTGTCACCCCAATTCGTATCCCATGAGTTACGTACACGGAAGGCGCTCTTGCTGTCGTCATAACCTACAACCACCATCGCGTGGTATGCGTGCTGACCTTGATAACCTTTCGTATCTGATGTGATGACAGAAGAACTGCTCCATGACATGAACTTTTCACCCAACTCAGCACCGATCAACACCGGATAACCTTGATCCAACCAATACTTGAAGTTGGATACACTCATACCGTAAGACTTGCCATTACCCATTTCCGAGTTGTAGGCAATGACTCTGTATTGACCCAATTTGTTAGAAGAGGAACCTGTACCTGTTACACCGTCACAAGTCATCTTCTTGTTGGTGAACGGCTTTTGTGCCATACTTGCGCATCCTTTTGCCTTGATGGCATCCATTGCAGGCTCGAAGTTAGAACCATTACAACCTGTGCTCTTTCCGTCCTTTCCAATCAAATGCCACAAGTCAACCGGACTCGTTTGGTTAGAAGCTTGAGACAATTGAGAAGAGGTCCAATTGTTTTGCTTCGCATTCAAAGATGTCTTCATGGCATAACCTGTTGCCCAAGCCACGCATGTACCATAACTACCTTGGTCACCGATTGGAGGGAAATACCTTTCCAAAGAGACGCTTGAACTTAGATCACCATCAGTTGTCTCATCATACACATCGGCTTTATCTTGATTTTGAACATTTTCACTTTCAAAATCCCAACCAAGCATACTCAAAATTGCTTCGATGATCTCCCATAAAGCGTCACTTGTCTCATCGTCACAACTTGTCGTAGAAACAGACAAGGTGCTCAATGCCATAATAGGAATAATCAGTCTTGTTCTGAAAAATTTCAACATTGTAATAAAAAAATTGGTTTATAACTAATATTTCACACACTCATATATAAAGTGCTTTTTGCACCCTATCATTTCAAAATAACCTCTGTCATCTTGGCCACATTCCACTTCAAGGTGTCGGATGGCAATTTCACCTCGTCCGTTTCCGGAAGGCAAAACGACTTGACATCTTTCAACTCAACATTGGCATCGAATTGACTTTTGTTCAAGCGGATACGGCCCAAGAAAATAGAACGCTCAAAAGAAACGTCTCCTTGGCAGACGGACTTTATAAAATCAAAATCTCCTTGATATTTGGAAAACGAGTATTGCACTCTTTTCGCACAATTGACATAATTGAAAATGACATCGCCCGAAAAAATGGAATTAGAGAAATCCACCTCTTGGCCGAACTCCGCGTTGCTAAACTGCAAGCCTTCCACATTCATGCCTAAGAAATTGGCTCTTCCGGCAAATTTGGCATTGACAAAATTCGCATCGCACAAGAAACGGGCATAGCACATTGAGAAATCCTTCTCGCTCTCCATCTCCACAAATCCGACATGCGACCCTTTGACATACAGGCTGTTGATGGATGTCGGCTCACGGAAAACCGATTTGGAGCACTCCAATTTACCCTCAACGGTCATGTTGTCCATCATCACCTCTCCCCGAAAATCACAATCGAAGAAGGTAAGATTTTTCTCAAACACCGTGAACACATCGATTTTCCTCTTTGCCCCTTTGACACTTGTTTTGCCCGTCGTTGAGACCTTACCCATAAAGACGCAATTGCTGAACATGATATTAACGGGTATGTGGGCCTCCATATTCGGAAAGGCCATAACATAGTATTTATCAAGGGTCGTAAAGTCCAAATCATCATGAATGACTTTATCATTCACAAGAACGTCCTTACCGCTCTTAACCAGTTTTATGATTTCCGACGCATTCATATCCTTGCTATTCTTGCCAGAACAAGAAGTCGGGAAAATCACCAGCATCGAAATGATAGACAAGCAATATATGTACAATCTCTTATTCATCGTCAATCCATTAATAGTTTCAAAGCAAGTTACAACATATAACTCTTTTCAATATAGCAAAGTAACTACAATCATATTAATTATGCAATATCTACATTCTTTTTTTCAATGAAACAACTTTTCCAACGTCTCTAATGAAATGTCCACAAAAGGATTGTTGCTGTTGATGAAGGTTTGGGCCAACTTTGACTTATCCGACTGCAAGTTTTGTATTTTCTCCTCTATGGTGTCTGACATAATGAATCGGTAAACCATGACCGTCTTCTCCTGCCCTATGCGATGGGCACGATTGATGGCTTGACTCTCTGCCGCCGGGTTCCACCACGGATCCAAAAGAAAGACATAGTCTGCCGCCATCAAGTTCAAACCCACGCCTCCTGCCTTGAGCGAAATAAGGAAGCAACTTATCTCCTTATCATTCTGAAAGTTATTAATAACGGCTTCACGATGAGTTGTCTCGCCGGTCAAAAGTTCATACCGGATGCCCAACTTATCCAGGCGGTCGGCCACCATATTCAAATGTTTTACGAACGACGAGAAAATCAACACTTTGTGATTCTCCGCATGCAGGCTTTCGATACGAGAAACCACCTCTTCCAGTTTAGACGAATCCCCTTCATAATCGTCCATAACTAACGCAGGATGATTGGATAGTTGACGCAAACGAAGCAAAGCCGTGATGGCAAGCATCGTCTGATTGTCGCCGTTGGATAGAGAGTCAAGGATGTTGTTACGCAGACTCGACTTCTCCCTATCGTATATTTTACGGTGCGCTTCCGTCATTTCACAAAAGATGGTCTGTTCAACGACAGGAGGCAAATCTTTAGCCACTTCCGCTTTGGTTCGACGCAAAATGTAGGGTTTGATCAACTGCTGCAGGCGTTGCTTCCTCTCCTCGTTCTGCTGTTTCGTAATGGGAAGGATGAAATGCTTGTTGAAATTGTTTTGTGAACCGAAGATATTGCGGTTGGCAAAGTTCATCTGCGCCCAAAGGTCCTTCAACGAGTTTTCTATCGGTGTTCCCGAAATGATGAAGTGATGGTTTGCCTTCAACTCTATCACCGTTCGATAATTGATAGAATCAGGGTTCTTTATGTTTTGGCTCTCATCCAAAACAACGCACTCGAAATTGTAATCTTTGATATACTCAATATCGTTGCGAAGGATGCCGTAGGTGGTGAAAACCAAGTCGTAATGATTGAATATACGCCCAATGTCCTTGCTTCTTACCCGTTTAGAGCCGGAGTAGGTCAAGGATTTTAGGTGTGGCGCAAATTTCTCTTTCTCCCGTTGCCAATTAAACAGCAAAGAGGTAGGCAAAACAATCAACGACGCAGGTTTGTTCCTTTTCTCCAGAGCAGGAGCGACAGAAATGGGTTCGGCCATCGGAATTTGGTCAAACAGCGTAGGCTGATGATTGGCATACGGCCACTCTATCTGTTTCTGTTCCGTAACCTTTACAGGTTTTGGCGCTTCCGTTATGCCATAATAGACATATTGAAAGAAAGTGAGGAATTGCAGTGTCTTACCCAATCCCATGTCATCAGCCAAGCAACCTCCAAAATTGTTTTCATACAGACTCACCAGCCAAGAATAGCCCACTTTTTGGTACGACCTCAATTCAGCCCTTACCCCGGCAGGAGTCTCCACCTGCTGTTCGAGTTTTGCCTCGAATTGTTTGGCAGGAAGAGGCGAAAACTCTCCCAAAATATTGAAATAGATTCGATGAATGTGCAATTTTTCATCCTCCTCCTTGGCGTAGGTAAGCAAACTTGAATATTTGGCAAACCACTCTTCCGGAAGAAGGGCAATGGTTCCATCCGGAAGAGTATATTCCCGATTACCCGATATGATGTGTTTCCTAAATTTGTAGAAAGGGATTGAGAAGTTGCCGATTTGCACATTTCCATTAATTTCGAACCAATCGATATTCTCATCTGCAATGGATAACGAACATTGTACGGGTACCAGAAGAAACGTATTATCGCCATTCTCCTGTTTGATGTCGAACGCTTCCAACCGTGATTTGTTGAGCAACAAGAAATCGATCAATTCATGTAGTTCCGATCTTCCGTCAGTAGCCTTCGCATTATGATAATAGAAGCAATTGAACGGTTTTAACCCCATGGAGATGAGTTCATTACGGTATTTGTTCTCTCCCTCCAAATCACGAGTCAGCAAATGAAATTTGTACGTTCCATCCGTATGATTCTCCTTGACGATGCGCGCATTAGTTTCCGTCTCCTTGATCACGAAATCGCCATATTGAAAATCCAACTGAATGGCCACTTTTTTCCCTAAATCTTCTATGACACGCAATATAGGCTTGACCGTATATTGTTCGTTGACAATCTCGAAACCGGTTGCTATCACATTGCCTTCTTGAATGGATTTACGGACAAAGGTATGCATGTAATTATCTAAAAGCGGCCCCTCAATTTTGACGTTCTCTTTTGAAAAGAAAGGTGTCAACTTACTGTAGTTCAATGATTCAAAGAGGCACAAATGATCTTTAATCACGGCACATCCAGGCTCGTTGGAGAGCATGATGTCCGACTTGTTGACAATGGTGTTTTTGAGCCGAATCGACTCTTCTCCTTGAAAGACTTTGAGGGAATAGAGCAATGAAGCGGCAGTCCCTTCTTTGACCAATTCAAACGAGGCAACCGGCCTTGTATATTCGGACGATATTTTTATTCTATCGGCAGGATAAATGTTCACATAGTTCTTCTTAAAGAAAAGAGGAATTTTATTGTGAGCCATCAAATAACTGGCCACTTTATAATTCGACTTGGCTATGAATGGCATGAAGCGGTCGCACTCCTTGGGATTTTTTTCACATCGCTTCACAAAATCAGTGAAAGTCATCTTCTCTCTCGAAAACATTTTCAAAATATTGTTTTCGGAATAGGCTTCGCAAAGTTCGACCAATTCTCTCTCTTCCGTTGGTAAAGAGAGATATTGCCTGTTTTTAGTGGTCATCAACTCACTTAACGTGTAGAAAGTCAAGTTTTTCTCTTCCAACATATAAGGTTGGAAAATATAGCCAAAGAGATGATGGTCTGTAATGAGAAGTGCGAACATAAATTCAATTTTTTGTAGGAAGAACAAAATTACGAATTTTTGGCAGAGAGAAAGCGTTTGACTACAGGAAAAAGACATTGAGAAATATAGGACAAAAGGTTTTAGATGTGTCCATAGGGACGTTTCTACCTCCTTTTCGCCCAAATGATACCCTCATAAACATCCACTCCATTGACCGTCTTCCATTCAGGTTCAACCTGTACGACCTTTTCCTTTAGGAACGAGAAGGTGATAAGGTAGGCTTTCTTCAAGCCACGGATATTGGCGTATTCCGACACTTGGTCCTCGC
>JAKSLA010000109.1 GCA_024401455.1 Paludibacteraceae bacterium
TGGCGTTTCGTTCCCACGGTTGTGTTTGTCCTTGGTGATGTATGCTCCGTCCGTTGGGGGGTGCGTGTAGGGGCGGTGCCTTGTGCCCGCCCCGGTGCCTGATTGCGTGGTGCCCGATAAAATTCCCGCCGTCCGATCGCCCTTGTCGATGTGCCTTTTTTGATTTGTCATTTCGCACATTTTTACCTACCTTTGCCCCATAAACGAAAAAAAACATTTGGGTATGGCTAATTACAAAAAATGGACTTGTGTGGCCGGAATGGCCTTTTCTATGCTAGTGATGCCAGAAATCACATTGGCTGACGCAGCTGGCACTTGCGGTGACGACGTGAAGTGGAGTTTCGAATCTGCAAGCAACAAGTTGGTTGTTTCGGGAAAGGGCAAGATGCTCCGTCAGGAAGAGATGGTTTCGCTCGGTGCTACCAAGGTGGTTGTCGAGGATGGTGTCCGTGAATTGGGCGAGTCTGCTTTGAGCGGATTTGAGAAGATGGAGACGCTCATTCTCCCTTCAAGTGTGTGGAATTTGGAGAAGGATGCATTGGCAAAATGCACCAACTTGAAATATGTGACAATCCCTAAGCAGTTGATCAGTGTGGCAAAGGAGAAGATCCTTTCCAACTCTAACATTGAGAAGTTGGCTGTGGTGGATAATAATCTTACTTGGGTATTCTCCGTAAAGAAAGGTGACCTAACCATTCATGGTACAGGTGTCTTGGAGAACTTGATGTACGAGCAGAACGTGGATGGCGTTGATAGGACTTTCTTCTTCCCTGCCGAGATGGGCATCAAGAAACTCACGATCGAGAACGGTGTCTCTGGCATTGAAGAGATGGTGTTCAATAACTGTACTTCTTTGGAATCGGCCACTCTTCCTACTGGAATGTTCGAAATCGGCAATTCCGCTTTTGCTGGATGCAAGAAGTTGAGTACGGTTACTCTTCCTAAAAATATCACTACGCTTGGCAATTCCGTATTTGCAGGTTGTTCAAGCCTCTATGCCATTCTTTTGCCAGAGAGTTTGACGACAATGGGCGAGGGAGTATTCGCTAACTGCAGCAACTTGACTTCGGTAAACCTTCCTGCAAGCATCTCAACTTTGCCTAAGCGTACATTCTTTGGCTGTTCAAGCCTTACTACGGTCAATATCCCTGAAAACATCACGGCTATCGACCAATATGCGTTCGCATTCTGCAACTCGTTGCGCGAGTTTACCGTTGATGCGAAGAACGAGGTTTACTCTGCTAAGGGCGGTGTGCTATTCTATAAGGACATGAAGACACTCGTCAAATATCCAGAGGGTAAGGCGGATGTCGCTTACATCATCCCGGCTTCAGTGAAGGAGATGGATCCGTCGGCCCTTATTGGTGCCAAGTTCAAGACGGTGACGCTTCCTGCCGCTATCGAGGTGCTCAATCCAGGTTCCTTCCGTTCTTGTACGAACTTGGAGTCTATTTTGGTCAATGCGGGCAGTAAGTCCTACTCTTCGGTGGACGGTGTCTTGATGAGTAAGGACAAGACGGAGTTGGTTCAATATCCAATGAATAAGAAGAACTCGTCCTATTCAGTTCCTGCAAAGGTAAAGACGATCGGTACATTCGCATTTAGCTCTTGTAGCAATTTGGGTATCATAAAACTCCCTGCTTCTGTAAACAGTATCGAGGAGCGTGCCTTCGACAAGAATGAGTTCTTGACGGAGATATATGTTGACGCTGCCAATGCTAACTTCAAGGCAGAGAACAATGTGTTGATGAGTAAGGACAACTCTCGTTTGGTGCTCTATTCTCCACGCAAGACCGATGCAAACTACAGCATTCCTTCGGGCGTTGAAATCATTGATGCGTATGCGTTCTATAAGTGCGACAATTTGAAGTCACTCACTATTCCGTCTTCAGCGACAGGTATCAGTGACCGTGCATTCGTTCGTTTGGCTGTCAATTCAATTGAGTTGTCTGGAAAGGGCAAGTTGACCATCAAGAGCAACGACGAGGCGAAGGGACGCGTTTCCATCTCTTCTGTTGGCGATGTTGACGACTTCCTTACAGAGTCAAAGAATGCAAAGGAGACTACCATCAATCTTTTCATCATGGCTGTGCCTACTTCCGGCAATTCATTTGACAAGTGGAGCAACGGTTCAACGGAGGCAAGATTGAAAGAGACATTGAGCGGTAATGTTGATTTGACGGCATCGTTCAAATAAAACTGGTGTGGTATGAGTGTAGAGACGTGGCACTCCACGTCTTTACCTCATCATCCACAATCGTAGAGACGCCACGTCGTTACCGTCATAATCCATCATTTTTCCATATATTCCCGTGTCTCGTTTCCTATTTACATTTCTCCTATTGCTGATCTCTTTTTCTGCCTTCCCGCAGAAAGTCGGACTGGTCCTTAGTGGCGGTGGTGCTAAGGGGTGTACTCATATTGGCATTATCCGAGCATTGGAGGAGGAGGGGATACCGATTGATTATGTGACGGGAACATCCATGGGTGCCATTATCGGTTCGCTATATGCGATGGGTTTCTCTCCCGACGAGATGGAACTGTTGGTAGCATCGGAGGAGTTCACTTCGTGGCAACGCAATAATATAGACCAAGATGAAACCTACTATTTTAAGCAGAAAGATCCTACGCCGAGTTTTGTGAGCATTAAGATGAGTTTGTCCGATTCTTTGAAATTGGAACCTCATATTTTGCCATCCAGCATCATTGGACCTACGCAGATGAATATGGCGTTCATGAAACTCTATTCGCAGGCTACAGCGCTCTGTGGGGGCGATTTTGATAAGCTTTTTGTTCCGTTCCGTTGCGTGGCTTCCGATGTCCACAACAAGCAGGAATATCTACACCGTAAGGGTGATTTGGGCGATGCTGTTCGTTCGTCCATGACTTTCCCGTTAGTCTATAAACCGATTCAAGTGAACGGCCATCTCCTTTTTGACGGCGGCATCTACAATAATTTCCCGGTGGATGTGATGGAGTCGGAGTTCGCTCCCGATTACACCATAGGAAGTAGTGTGGCCTCCAATCCGTTAGAACCTAATGAGGCAGACATTGTTCTGCAACTTGAAAATATGATTATGAGTAGGACAAACTACTCTATTGATATGGAGAAAGGGCTGCTGCTCGATTTCCATTTTGAAGACGTTGGCTTGCTTGATTTTAATAAAGTCCATGAGTTGAGCCGCATCGGCTACGATTCGACCAAAGCGCATATTGCCGAAATCAAGGCATCGGTGGGGCGTCGCATAGATAGGCGAAACCTTACGCTTCGTCGTGAGATATACAAGTCTCAGTTGCCTAACCTTGTTTTCCGTAACATCGAGATCAATGGAGTAGGCGAGAAACAGAAGTATTATATACGCAAGTTGTTCCATACGAATGGACAAAAATTCACGTTCCCAGAATTTAAGAAGATATATTTCAAGTTGTTGTCTGATACGAAGATAACAGAGATTGTCCCTCATGCCATTTACAATCCGAAAGATACGACGTTCGATTTGCTGCTTGATGTAAAGTTGAATGACAATATATTGTTGGATGTCGGAGGCAATGTCACCTCTTCCATTAACAATCAACTCTATGTCGGTGCAGAGTATCAAGGCATCTACTACGCACCCTATAGTTTGAAGGCCGACTGCCAGTTTGGGCGTTTCTATAACGATTTTCGTCTTCAGGCACGAGTGGACTTGCCCACGGTCTATCCGCTCTGTTTGAAATTGATTTCTAATATACACCGTTTCTCCTATTTTCAGGAAGAACATCTTTTTTATGAAAGCGAAGTCTCCTCCGAGTCCTCCGCTCTTGAGACTTATGGAAAACTGAAAGTGGGCTTCCCGTTTTTGATGACAGGAAAGATGGAGTTGGGTGGCGCTTATGGTAACATCACCAATGAGTATATGGGATATGATGTGCCGGTAGATTCTAAGAATCGTACTGACCATAGGCTTTTTGTCTCTGCGTTTCGTGTCCAAGCGAATACATTGTCGCACAAGCAATATCCTATTGCGGGGCGAGAGATGTTGTTTTCGTTGCAGCAGATTGTAGGAACTCGTCGCGATGCCATTTTCAAGCGGGAGGAGGAGGAAGTGTCACGAACTCATACCTCGTTGACGGAGTCATGGATGCATTTGTCCTGCCGTTGGGACCAATATTTCCGTATGACGCGCCACTTCGTGCTTGGAGCGTGCATCGACGGAGTGGCTACCACGCAGGAGTTGGGTGAAAATTATATGGAGACCATGTTGATGATGCCAGCGTTTGAGCCGACCAAGCATGCGATGGTTAATTTTAATCCTGCCTTTCGCTCCAATTGCTTTGTAGCAGGAGGTGTGAAGCCGATTTTCAAGTTCAACGAGCAGTTCCATCTTCGTTCGGAGAATTATATCTTTGTCCCGTTCCGTCGAATCATTCCTAATGGTTATTATCAACCCTATACAGAGGGACTATTCTCCTATGATGGCGATAAAACCTATAATGTAGAGTATATCAGTGAATTGTCGTTGGTGGCTCAACTCCGTTTTATTGCAGTAAGTCTTTTTGCCAATTATTATAGTTATCCCAAACGAAACTTCAATTTGGGACTTTCCATCGGTTATATGATACCTGCGCCGCGATTGATTGAATAATGGGAACGTCCCTACCTGCCTGAAAACCAGCCGTAATGAAAAATAATCCGAAAAAACATCTGAAAACGTTTGGAGGATATCCGATAATGCACTACTTTTGCACCCGCTTTCGAGAGGTAAGCGCTACGATAAAATG
>JAKSLA010000011.1 GCA_024401455.1 Paludibacteraceae bacterium
TGAAGTTCACTCAGTTGAGCCTATTCTCTGTGCTCAACAATATCAAGATTCTGAGCGCGAATGATGAGTATGCAGGAGTGTGTGGATTTACGCATGAGGAATTACAGTCATATTTCAAACGACACGTGGAGAGGCTTGCTGATGCCAATGAAATAACATGCGAGCAGGCATATCAATCTATTCTGGATAGGTATGACAGTTATTCGTTCAGTCAGTCACTGGTAAAGGTGATTAATCCCTTTAGTCTCTTGAATGCCCTTGCGGATTGTAAATTAGGGAACTATTGGGTGGCTTCCGGCGCTACAAAGGTACTGATGGACACTATTGATAGAGGAGAGCATCAGATGCCAAACTGGGATTGTGAGTATTTGGACATGAACACTTTGGAAGGCAACGACGCAGACAGAAAGAATCTTGTGCTTTCTTTATATCAGACTGGCTATCTTACGATAAAAGAATATGATAAAGATTTAGAAGCATACAGATTAAGTGTGCCTAATCACGAAGTGAAGGAAGCAATTTCGAAATTGATTGTACCAAGAATATTGAGTAAAGACGAGAGTTTGGTGGAATCAACCATATTCCAATTCAAAAAGGAGTTCATATTTGGCAACCTTGAAAAAGCCATGCAGTTTCTCCAAGCCTTGGTGGCAGGCACACCCTATTCGCAGGACAACACCTCCAAGGCAATAGAGGAGCGGTTCCAGTTCATCGTCGTGCAGGTGCTGTTCCTATGCGGTTTCAAACCGCAATCGGAGGTTTCCATTGCCACAGGCAGAATGGACATCGTCTGCAAGACCAAATGGAGAAACGCGATCTTCGAGTTGAAAATGACTTCAAACGGAGGTCTTGACGCGGCAAGCGAACAAATCAAAGACCGCAGTTACGCCGCTCCATTCCTTGCGGAAGACAAAGAACTGGTCACTTTTGCTGTTGAGTTCGACTCGAAAGACAAAGCGTTGAAAAGATGGGAGATTGAGAGGATAAAGTAGGCTTGCCTTTCTTTGCCCCCAATTTGATATTTTATTGACCGTTTTGGGACTATTCAGAGACTTTGTTTTGAAACGCTGTGTATTAGATTCCAATCTTTTGCTGAATAAAATTCTTGTATTGTAGGACATCTTCTGGACAAGTCTGATTTTAAAGAATGGCCTTTTATTCTTTTGTATTGTATAGAGATACAAATTCTATTTTTGCTATGTCGAAAGCAAGAACACGCTTGTCTATCTTTTCCAATTCATCAAAAGGACGTATGTCAAAATGTATGTAGTTCTTTTTCAATTCATCTTTGTATTTAGGATTTCTACAGACCTCATCAAATTCCTTCTTATTCACAGGACGATAGCCCAACAGAAGTTCCTCTGTATTCCATCTGTTATGTTCTACATTTGCCATGATTTTGGTAGCATATTGGCGAATACAAGAAAGAGAACGCTCATACGAAGGAATGGTCATAGCACTATACAAATTAGACCATCTTTTCACTATGGGTAACTTATGCCATGCTCTATTCATGTTGGCTGAGTCGTTCGCATTGGGCATTCTTCCATAGAGATAGTTGAAATTCAGCATTTTTGCATATTTCTCTGTTTGGTCTATGTCAATGTTTATCCCTTCGTCAGCCATGCCAAAGGATTTAATGTTTGAGTATTTCTTGCTGGAATATTTTGATATTAATGTAGATATGTTTTGTTTTGTTATGATTTGTACAGATGGGGTATATAAGGCATCAGGCAAATAGAATGCTATATTGTTGTTCTTCTCTGCTGAATCATAACAGAGAGCGAGTGTCAAAATCGAATCTTTGTCTGATGCTATCTGTTCTAAATATGAGTGCAACAGCTTGTTGGATGGTTTCGTTTCGATGAATTCCCACTCAATATCTAGGTAGTCGTTGGAAGGAGTGTAATCTTTGACCGTTGTAATTGAGTCTTTGAATAACTTGTGAGTATGTTTTGCTAAAGAAAAGTATGTCTCGTATTTGTAGCAAAGTTCTTCTATCTTTGGATTGATGTCTTCATCCACTAAAGTAATCTTTGTCCTGATGTTCTTTGTGACAAAGTTAGGGTAGTGGGCGATTTGAGCTGCAAGCAACGCCAATGATTCAGCCATCTTTGACATTCCTATTATTACGAAATGGACGTGTCGTGTTGTCTCGTCTGATATTCCTGTTCTATCTAACGGCAGGTAGTGGATGCCACTTTGGGGACTCTTGTTGTCAACCAATACAATTTTAGCCCATGATTCTTCAAAATTGATAGACGAGAATTCGATGTCTGCTTTTTGAGTCTCTGTCAGGACATTCGACGAGCGTGTCAGAGCATACGCGTTTAGGTCGGAAATGTTAACATAGCAGCGGGGTTTCTTTCTCGTCTTTTGGCAAATTGAAGAAATCAGTTCCAAACATCTTAAATTTTTCAAGTCACCATCAGTCTCGTTAGGTTGTCCTATAATATATACTTCGGAAGCAAAAGGAATATTCAAAGATCCCAAATCTTTTAATGAGTTTCTGTTGCCTCTAAGGAAGATAACTTTGTTTTCGTACCCTTTCTCCAAATCGCAGAGTAGAGTATAGCGCAGAGATGAAACATCCTCATTGGTCATCAATGCAATGAGTGATTGTGGATGTTTTTTTAGCATCTGTTTGATCAGAATGGGGGTACAAATGTCTCTTCCACAAATCACGATATGCCCTTTAAAAGAATAATGCAATAATCCATGTTTGAAGTGGTCTGCTCTTTTTCTCATAATGTTGGCTAATGTTGCAATTACGAGTCCACTCCAGACAACCACACCAATAAGATAAACTAAAGCAAGAAAAAAAGTATATAATAAAGGAAATGACTCTAATTCCGTAGCGTCTTTTAGGGAAGAGGACGAGATCATGTTAAAAAAAGTCTTGTAAAAAGACTTTGAAAATGTTTCGTCTGTGAATACATTCTCTATTGTGGCAAGTAGGGTGCAGAGAAAGAGAAAGATGCATATGATAAGACCAAATTGGACTTTCAATTTTCCCGATAAAGACTGGTCGAAACGGAGTTTGATGTTTTCTATAAATTGTCCCATTTGTTTTTATTTTTTTGAGCCATCCATTCCGAATACGATTTGGGATGAATGTACACCTTTTGTGATTAGATATTTTTTTATTCTATATAAGAATGTGACTTCTTTCTTTTTTGCGTTGACATTATCAAGATCCAGATGCTTCCCTTCGCTAAATATTACAACCTTTTCTATGGGGTTTTCCATCATAGATTTGGCAATCATATTCAGTTTCCTTTCTACATCTGCGCTGAACTCTTCGTTTAAAGGTTCTCTAATGTAAAAGGTTGCTTTAACGCCATGTGTACAGATAAGTCTTACTTTCCTTCCTTTAAACACGGGCTTGGAAACTTTTTGTGGAGCCACTATTGTATCGACTTTGATCTCTATGGAATCAACAAAGTCAATGCATGGAAGAGTGTCAATTACGGCCACTTCTTCTACGATGGTGTCTAATTCTATTTCGTTGATAAAAGGTATAGAGTCGTAATAGGTCTCCACATACTCTTTCCCATTCTTGAAGATAATTCCGATGTTTATTCCTGCCGAAATGAGGTTGGCTTTGGTTGTTATTGCGGGAGAAAGTGCCGTGGATGTTGTCTTTGAAGCGTAATAGTTCTTATTGCCTTCCAAAAGGTTGGAGATGCCATAAGAGCAATATGCTCCTACATATAGTCTGCATTTATGCGTTATGTTTCTTGAAACACCCACTTCCACAAAAGGGGAGATTCCGAATCCTTGCATCCAAAAATCGTGGCTGGTGTCAACTGAATCAGTATAGAACCCGTGGTTTGGCATGTCGTGGAACGTGATGTTAGGCTCAATATAATGGGCTGTGGTAGTCTGGTATCCTTTTTTGTCGAACGTGCGGCTTACGGGAAGGTTGAATGTGGCGCCAATGTTAGTTCGTAAATCCCACTTGTCATTCAGATCGAATCTGGTTCTGAAAGACAATGGAATATCAATCGAAAACATCTTAATGTATTCATTTAATCTCACCTTTGTATTCAGTTGGTAGGTGAACTCATTTAGTGTGTCTTGGAGCACACCCGATAGCGAATCTTGCGAAAGCGAAAATTTCGTTCCGTGGAGATTGGCATATAACCCCACGCCCACGCCTATATGGTCGTTTAGGTAGTATGATTCAGTCACACCCAATTTCCCTCCCATAGACAAATTCATCTCTCCTGCCTCTGGTGTGAATAGCATAGAGTGAATGCCTGCACCAAAGTCAACTTGAGTTTGGAATCCTTTTTGAGCGAACCCTTGAAGCGTCAACAGTAGGCAAATGCAATATGTGAATATAAGACGTTTCATTTCAATACTACTATTTCTTTACTTATTATTCGTCCATTAGTTAACTTGGCATATACTATATAAAAACCTACAGGCAAGGTGAACGTCTGATCAAAAGACGTGTCCTTTGAATTTAACACGATGTTTCCTATGTTGTCAACAATCTGTATGATTTCGATATTTAGGTTGCCAAGGTCACTGAATAGGACATGGAACTTTGCATTTGCTTGGGCTGGATTGGGGTATATATCGACTGACGGAACTAACGTTAGGGACCTGAATTCCTCATTGATGAGTATAGGACAAGTTTCTATTGTTGAACCGTCTGTTTTCCATATTTTTGCGTTGTAGGCACCGACTGATAGGCCACCTGGCTCGTAGAAATACTGATCTGTTTCTCCATATAGTTCCATTCCATCGCGATACCATTGATATGATACGAATTGAGTGTCTGCATTGTTTATTGCTACGACATCATTCCATTCTTTTAATAGGAATGGAGTTACCTTGTCAAAAATTATAGTATCGCGGATGGTGTGCTTGCAATCATTTTTTGTGATTTTGATTGAGAGAACAGCACTATTATCGGTTGATGAAATTGTCACGTCCGCTGAGTCATGAGCCGTTAGGAATATGTCGTTTACATACCATTGGTATGAATCTCCACCCGAAACTCTCACCTTGAATGGCACATTTTTACAGACGAATTCAGGCCTTTCGTAGTCAATTTCATTGTTTGTCGCTTGACATGGAGACAAGAATAAATAAGGGTATCCGTTGTTAATATTGCTTGTGTCAGGTTGCCAAAGCATATACACGGAGTCATTTTGTTCCTCCACCCATGCATTGAGAGCTTCTATCAAATTGAATGTCCCAAATGTTTCTTCCTTCAGTATATATGTTCCGTTCGGACCTTTCTCAAAAGACACGTTTCCTTGTGGCCAACTAGAACCAGCATATTCTTCGAAGTAATATACATACGAAAATCCATAGGTGTCAGCAACAGCTCGATTAGATGAAGTCTTATAACAATTCACCACGTTGCGTCCATCAGCTTCTCCGACAAGATCATTACCCTCTACAGAACCAATGTTATAGCAATTTGCCACAAGAGACGTTGTGCGCCCCATTGTGCCTACTATTCCGCCTGCGGCAAAATGCGCATTGTGGAAGTCTCCAAATCTGCCTTCCCCAGACACCGTATTTCTATTGGCACAATTTATAATTTTCCCATAAGTAGCACCCGCAATGCCTCCTACTCCAAAACCATTAGCAACTACCTCACCATCGTTGATGCAGGCATTTATCAGTCCCGAATTTAGTCCAACAATTCCACCTGTCGAACTTTCTGAATATTCTCCCTTGTGAATCATATTTATTGTACCCGAGAAGACACAGTTCTCAACAACTCCTGCGTTATATCCTACAATTCCACCAATGTATGAAGAAGATATTTTGGGAGTGATGACAGTCACTTCTCCGTCCGCAGAGCAATTTTTTACACAACCATGATTTTCAGCAACCAAAGACGCACGGTATATATTTCCTTCCAACGAGTCTGATATATATACGTCTTTTAGGTTTAGGTTATAAATGGAGCCTGAATTCGAGCTGAACATAGCTGCATTACTGTGACCTGCATTTTTTCCATAATCTTCTGTATGAATCTGAAGACCCACAATATTGTGATCCTGACCATCAAAGTTTCCTGCAAATGCAATTGGACTCCAAAATTTTCCACAGAGATACAAATCTTGGTTCAGCACTACTGTTTTCCCAGCCATAGTTGAGTCCTTTTGGCACTCTTTCCCAAACCAGACAAACGCTTCTGTGTTATTCAAAAAGATAGTGTCTCCCGCCTCTACATACGAGCCGGGACACTCCTTAACACTTTCTATCCATTTGCCATCATACGGTGAAAAGCAATCACCTTCTGATGATTCAGACTCTGAAGGCAAGAATTGGATGAGTATCCCATACTCCACATTTTGGCATGGATATTCTTTGGAAAAAATTTTCATTACGAATGTATTCCCCTCGATTACTCCAGTTAGTGGATTTCTCACTCCATACTTTCCATTTAGATAATCATCGTAATTGGGAGAGGGGAATGAAGGATAATCGAATCGCTCTCCTTGATATTCTACATAAACATTATAGTCTTCTATATGAGACAAAACATTAGGGTTTATTATGTTAGGATTTTGTTCTAGTAGAGTTGGATAAATTCCATCTATAGCGTCATCTACATTATAAACAACAATTGGGTCTCCACCGAGACTTGTAACATCTAAAACTGTTACCGTTATATCAATGGTATCGTTGCGGCACACACCTTCTTGCGTGACTTGGATTCTTCTTTCTCCTGGAATCTCTGTGTTGAGACTTATTGTATTACCAGTTCCAGATACAACTTCTGCCCCATCTATATTCCAATGAAACTCTCCAGAAAGTAAGTAATCACTAGTTTCTGATTCTACCAAAATTTCCGCAGTTTCAAATGGACAATAGGTGTCTTGGTAAACCACATTAGGCTTAGCTGATCCATTTACTGTAATTTTGAAAGTGTTTCCACTTGAAATTATTGAATTTTCAGACCATAGTGAATAAGAATAAGTGGTTTCTCCGAGTTGGGTAAGGTCTGGCTTTGTTGAAATATCTATAATACGTCCATACTCATCCAATATTTGGATTCCCCAACGAAATGGGTCAAATCCCCAATGATAATCATCTAAAGCCCTCCTTACGTACTCTTCCCAAGTTTTCGCATCTGGGTCATATTGACAAAATTCAACAGAGAACTCTGGCGGTTGTGGCAAATAATTGACAAACAATCTTTGTTCGCAGACAGCTGAATTACCTGATGCATCGGTAAAGGTATAATATAGAGAGGTTTCCCCTGCGGGATAGATGTCATTGTATACATCAAGTTCGTCTGATCTGTTGAGTGTTGCAAATAATTCTCCATCGCATTCGTCAACAAAAGAAAGATGGTCAAGAACATATCCGAGTTTGTATTGTAACAAATCAAATCTTGCAACTTCAGGTTGGAATACATCTATGTCGATATCGAAGATTCCGAGTCGGTCGCAATCAACTATTGGTGGAACATCATCTACGACTTCAATGGTTTGTTCTGCGATAGTTTGGTTGCCAAAGTAATCGGTGACAATATAAGCGATAGTGTGGGTGCCAGCCTTTGCTTGAAAGTATAAATCGCTGTAGTGCAACTCGACTTTTCCCTCTCCATCAAATCTATATTCTATTTTTTCGATAGGAGAACAGTCTGTAATGAGCGACGTTATATACGAATAAGAGATAGTAAATTCACCGTAACAATCCTGAGAAAAAGGAGATTTATCCGACATTCTATAGACTAAAGGATCCGAAGGAATGTTTACAATGGGTGAAATGGTATCTGCTATGTGGATGATTTCTATTGCTGTAAGAGTCTCGTTATGTTCATCGACGAAACGCCAAAGAATGGTGTCGATATATGTATAATCGTCGAATTGTATCAAGGTGTCGCGAGTTAAATAACCGATAAATAAACTTGTTGCGGTAATAGTACTAATAGAGTTGGTTGAAATTCCAATTTTCTTGATCAACTCTAATCCTTTAGTGGTGTATGTCGCTTGACAAAGTTCATTTCTGTAAATAATCGTGTCAAATCTTGGTACGTTCCAGTCTTCCCAAGGGTCCACATAATTATCTTGAGCATTTGAGACTCCTAATGCTAAAGACAAAAACAAGCATAATATGTAGTAAAGTTTAGTCTTCATTTTCTTCCTCGCTTTTCAATGAGTTTACAACTACGTTCCATCCGTTGAAATAGCCTTCTATAAAGTATCCTGCCTCATACCAAGTGAATTTGCCTACTCCGCACGGTTCGTTATTTAGCATATAGCCTTCGTATTTCCAGTTTTTGGTCTTTAATACCTTATATACAGGTAGCATATTGCTTTCCATTAAAAGACTAAATGGAAATTTATATTCTTCTTTGATGGTGTCCTTTTTAGCAACCTTCTCTCCGTTAAGGTAGGTTATTATTACATCACCATGCTCTGAGTACTCAATGGCCTTCGATGTAAAGCCTTTCTGTTGGGTGCTTTTCCCGTCCTTGTCCTTGTAGGCTACTTCAGACAGTCTTTGTTTGTCGTCGTATTTGAATTCTGTGCTGATTGTGACGTTTGAATTTTTGTCCAAGGCGTTAGATTTGACCAATTTATTGCTCTCGTAGATTAATGTGTCTTTGTATTTCCCCTCATACGATATAGGCTCCATCATGTCATCCAAATAGGAGATTGAAACAACTTTGCCGAATTCATCGTTTTCTGAATGCTTGATGGCGTATGGTTTCCCTGGTGTGTTGATTACGAATCCGTTAACGTCATAGAATATTTCATCGGTCTTAAACTTGTTGATGTCGTATTGTGTCTCTTTCCGTTGCCATCCTTCTATTCCGTTTACAGGAGTCTTTTCGTCGCTCTTAAAGTTTTCGGAAAGTACAATGTTGCCAAATGGGTCGAATGTGTTCTTCGTTATGATTCCCTCTGTTACATTCTTTCCGTCTTTGTTTTTGCAGATGGTCTTAGTCTTGTTGCTGAATCTGTCGTATTCATACAAATAAGTTTGCGCATTTCCAATCTGAGTAGGCATACCATGCTCATCCATGAATGATTCTTTTATCAAATTGTCTCTGCTGTCATAGGCATAGTCAACAATCGAATAACCTTTTTCTTTGTTGATTGTCAATGAGTTGTCTTTCGCTAAATAACGACAAGAAATGAGGTTGCTGTTGTCGTCATATTGGTATTCTGCTTTTGCGTAACCTGCATTATTGTTGATGCTTTCTCCTTTGTTGTTGAGATTTGTGACGGATAAGATATTTCCTTTGTCGTCGTATTCGTATTTGTATGACACAACGCCAGAGGCGTCGTTGGTTGGCTCGCCTGTCTCTCCAAGGTTGGTCTTGAACGTTACCAAAGCGTAGTCGTTAGGATCGTTGTACTCGTTGGAATATCCTGAAATCGAATCGGCGCAGACAAAACTTGAACCGTCATAAGTGTAGTAGCGACATTTCCCTATCATTCCCTTGTCGTTATTCTCGTATGAGACATGGGCAAATCCTTGCTTAATCGGATTGTTGTTGACATCTAAATATGTTATCTCTGAAATGAATCCTCGTGAGTCGTATGTGTACATAATAGCATGATATTCGGCTTTCTGCATTTTGGAAATCAACGCCTTGTTCTGTTTTTGGTCGTAATATGATTTCTTGGACAGACGATTTTCGTTGTCATATTCGTTCTTTTCGACAGCATATCCGTAGTTGTTGTTCTCCAATTTTCCTTGAGGGTTGCAATACTGTTGTTCGGTCAGTTTTGAGTTCTTGTATAAATATTTGATTACGGAATTGTTCTGGCTGTCATATACGTATATGCCTTTTTCGTTGATTGCCCCTTTTTCTTGAAGGAGTCCATCTGAAGACGATTCCATTTTATAGGTGTAAACGCAGTTGTTGTCTCTGTCTCTATTGCCCCATGCGTCATAGAAATCTACCTTGCAACGGTAGCCGTTTTCATCCAATGTGATTTTGACGTTGTTGGCTCCGTTTTTATATGATTGGATAGGGTAGCCTGCCGCGTTGGTGTACAAACCAACGCATCCACGAAGTTTCCCGTCGATAATCTTATTGTCTGTGAACGAGAAACTGTATATTAGTTCCCCCTTCTTATTATATGCTTTTTGTTGGATTATGTTTGAATTTGAAGCATCGGATATAAACTCCCAAGATACTACAGTCTTAAGCATCTTTTGGTATTTCTTGTCAAGATTTCGGAGCGAATTGGCATCTGTCTCTAAGAATACTTGATTAAAGGCATTGTCAACATTAGGCAGAAGTAGCCCATTTACTGCAGTAACAGTCGTCCAATGTGAGCATAGCGCCCCCTTCTTTTCTAACTTATACGATAGAGGCCTATGCTTGACTTGTGATTCCGAGATGGAATTGATGCCTTCTGGCCACTCATAGCAAAGTACAACATCTTCGTAATAAGCTACTTTATGAAAGAAGAATGCCCAATATATTCCTGCAATCAATGCGATTAATGAACCAACAGCAAAGAAGAGGATTTGGTTTCTTTTGTTTCGTTGGTGTAACTTTTTCTGAAGTCGCTCGTTCTCCTTCTTCTCTTCCTCGATACGTTTTTCTTCTTCCCTGTTGTCTCTTCTCGCCTTTGCCACTTTACAAAGGATGTCGTGAGTGTATTCCAATCGTTTGACGCCACTCCACTCTTCTTCGCGGATAAGTCTGCTTTGAAGCAAGTAATTCAATTCGTCCTTTGTGAGTCCGCTTGACAGCGCATCTTGTACGGACACGTTATCTCGAAATCCATCCTTGGTCATCAATACATCTTCCAAGTATTCTGCACTTTGGACAGAGATGTTTGATATGGTATCGTTGTAATAGTCGTTTATAATATTGTCTCCCCATTCGTTGAGTAGGGATTTTGATATTTTTAACTCGTTTCTTGCAATTCTTCGCTTGTCCAGTTCGTGACAGAACAGTGACAATAATGCAGGTTCAACAATTTTGTTTCTCGCTCCAGCAATTTTATAGTTAGATTTGTATGAAAGTTTAGATATGATCGCAGAAGCTACATCTTCGGTGACGATGCCTTCTCCTGGATTAAGGACAATCTCCATTGCTTGCTCTTCTGTCAAGGCTTGCAGACTGTATCTGTTATGTTTGAATGCAGGAATCTCGTTTGAACACTCTTCCAAGCGAGGAAGAAAGTCTTCTCTTAATGAGATGACTAAGCGGTAACCGTCGTTTTTTTCCAAGTAAGGACTTCTAATTCCTTGGGAATTAAGTTTTTCCTTGACTTTCTTCGGCATCTTTGCATCGCATAAGTCAGACAATTGAACAAAGAAATCGTCTATCTTGTCTTGCTTGGCTGATAAAGTATAGAGTTCCTCGAATTGGTCAAGGACGATTAGTGGGGTGAGAGGATAGTTTGATGAATCCCAAAACTGATTGCCATGGAAGTATTCCCATAGAGATGAGTCCGCACCTTCAACTATAACCTCTTTTTCTCCGTTGGTGTTCCTTAAAGCTTCCTCAATTGCGGATATGATTTGCTGAGTGTAGGGAATTTCGGATTCAACGTTGATGCGGATATAAACCGGCAAGAACCCCTTTTTGCGAAAGTCTTCAAAGATGCCTGCTCGTATGATGGATGTCTTTCCTATGCCGGAAGGACCATATATGATAGTCTGTATGTTGAATTGGATGTCAGACGACAGCTCCAAAATCTCTTTAGACCGGCCAAAAAACAGAGAAGAATCTGATTCTTCGTACGATGATAGTCCTATCCATCTGTATTGTAGGTTACTCTTCATGCTTATAATATTAACGTGACTGCGAACGCAGATTCCTGATTGTTTTCTTGATGTTTTCTTCTCTGTCTTCTTTCCTGAAGTCTAGAACATGCTTGTTCTTGAAGAAGTTGGTGATAATATCATTCCCCAAATCGACATCGTCGATGGCGATAGGGTAGATGAATGAGTCTGAACCTCTCCATTCTATTTCTTCACTGGCCCATGTCCATTCTCGTTTGTAGAATCGTCTGCCTGGATTCAATACGTTTTTTGATAGAATAGGGATGAATGCCTTGCAATCTTCGATGTTTTTCTTGATTGCTTTCACATATTCATCACCTGGTTCAAGTGAGGCCTTGTCAAACCATACTCCAACCCCTAGTCGCTTGAATGTCTCTGCAATTTCGTTGGCCGTTTCAAAGTCTTCGCTGGCGTATGAGATGAAGATCTCCTTTTTGAGATCTTCGGATTTGAAATCTTTGTATCGGGTCACTAATTCAGAAATGAAGTTTTCCGCATCGTCGTGTATGCTTGTTCGCATTCGAGAAAGAAATCCGACCAATTGCTCGTCCAATTTGCTATCCGCAATCAACCCAATACGGGATGAACTGGCGGCATGAGACGACGTTTTCATTGAGTGTAGGAAAAATCTGAAAAGCCAGTTTGGATAATTGCATCCGATTACCAACAGATATTTGTCTCTCAATAAATTGGATAACCTTTTAGGCCTATAACTTTCTGACATCCAATCTGACACAAAATCCAGCATGTCGTCATCTGACAGAACAAATGAGTTGGGACAGACGTTGGCTTTGCCAAATATTTGATAACAAGTGGGTTGGTGTTCGTCTTCTATGTCGTCTTTTGTGGTGTGCTTTTCGTAAGATAGATTTTTTACTTTTCCTTTCCCCCAAACAGACTCCATGACTTTGAATACGAACTGCCCAAACGAAGTCGTCAGTACAAGTTTGAATTGATCGATTGAGAGTAGTTCTTTTAGTTGGTTGGAAAAAACGAATTGAGAACTTTCCATCTCCTTGAGAATTTGGCAAGTCTCATAGTATGGGTCGGAATCAATGTTGTCCCAGTAGGGCTCGAAAAATTTGCTTGAAAGTTGAGTGACATCCAACTGATCTTGAATTCCCAATCTTTGTCCTAGTTGTTTTGCAATGTAGGCCTTAAAAGGCATTGGTTTGCCGTTCTCCGTCACATTGAACAATTCGTCTCCAATGATAGGTATCACATTGCCTTTTGATATTTCAGATAAAAGCAACATCCACCCTCTATCGTTCAATTTGGTTGTCTTTTGCACAAATTCCATCAAAATATTCTTTGAGTTCGTTATTGTTCAGACTCTTCCTCTAAGCAATGACGAAAAATTATTTGTTCTATGTTATAGTTTCTCAACGTTTTGCGAGATGTTTACTGATAGTTTATATTCCTAAATTGGGAATAGAAATTTAAAGTTTGGGTAATTTGCTGATGGCATAAACCTCTTTTTATTGATGGCAAAAATAGATAATTAGTTTTGGAACTGCAAGTTTCTCATTCAAAAATGATTTGCGAGCAACATCCTAGAGTCAAGAAGCAAGTGCAATATTAGTCAAAAAAACTGAAGAAACGCTTTTTAGGCGATTCAAAGTCGAGTTTTTCTCTAGGCCTGTCATTGATTTTAGCGACAATGAAAGCAAGTTTCTTGTCAGAAATAAAGTTCAGCTCCATCTCTTTAGGGATATACTGACGAATAAGTTTGTTGGCATTTTCGATGGCGCCCTTCTGCCAAGAGGAATATGGGTCAGCAAAAAAGACAGGGACCTTAAGTCTCTTGGAAATGGACAAGTGTTCAGCGAATTCCGAACCGTTATCGGTGGTGATGGTTTTAAGTGCGAAGCCTTTATAAGGGAGAAGAAGCCTCCAAACAACCGAAGCGAGGGCAGCCGCATTTTTCCCATTAGGGAGGTTAGCCGCAAGGATGAAGTTTGTGCTGCGCTCCGTAAGAGTAAGTATGGCCCCTTTATTGCCAGGCCCAACAATCGTGTCCATCTCCCAGTCCCCAAAACGAGATCCATCGGCCTCTTTAGGACGCTCATGTATGCTGACCCTGCCGGGGATGTTTTTAGCCACCTGCTTGATCCAATGATGCCTATATTTCATTTTGTGCCTACAATGACTGGCGAGCACACCCGACTTGTCGTTTCTGATGATTTGGTAAATAGCCTCGTGAGAAACCTTTATGGAATAGTTCTTTTCAAGCCATCCAGCCGTTTGTCTGGGAGACCAATCCTTCGTTATGCAGTCGTTAATCAGCATGACAATTTCGGGTTTCAACTTCCTGTTTGAGGTCCTATGAGCCAGCTTTTTAGCTTTTTCGTCAGCGGCAACCCAATTGTATCCAGAACGGGAACCTCCATGCCTCTTGATTTCCCTACAAACTGTACTTTCGCTGACTTTTATGGCCTGAGCAATAGCCTTCAGCGACTTTTTTTCTTGTAATCCCAGATAAATCCCATATCTTTGCTCTCGGGTAAGATGATTGTACATATGCAATACAAAATTATCAAACCTATTGGAGACTTCGGTCTCCATTTTTGTTTTTTTTATATTGCTTCTTGATTTCCTAAAGAGTCGGATGAAGGATGCAGGGGCTAGCCCCTGCATCCTTCATCCGACTCTTTTTCTTGCACTTCTAAATTGAAAGTACACATTTGCCATCTTTCCATTTTCTCCCCATTGCGAATTTTTATTCCGTTTTATTTGCAAAAGTCGAAAACATCTTTAATTTTGTGGTAATAATAGGGTTGCCGTTTCTGAGACGGTAATTGGTGTATCATTTAAATTTAGTTAGGAATGAAAAAGATTTTTCGTTATGTGTTAGTTGCTATGATGGCAACTGCATCGGTAAGTATGGTTTCTTGTACAAAGGATGACGATGGTGATGCTTCTGTAGTGGTTTCTCAAGAAGATTTGGTGGGAACTTGGGCTTACAATTTGGAAGGCTCGTATGCTGACATCAAGATGAACGGTATCGCTATTTCTGAAGAGCAGGCGGGCAATTTGAATTTTATGAATGAATTGGCTGGAGACATCACTTTCGGAGCAGACAATAGTTTTTCTGGCGTCACTGATGGAGATGAGTTCAAAGGCTCTTATGCGTTGGACAATGGTCAGTTGACAATTGTTCGCGAGTATTTGGGTGAGCAACTTACTTTGGGTAAGGGTTGCGACCTCAAGAAAATCATTCTCTCTTCCGATTCAAGTAGTGCTTCTTATCTTGATATGATGGACTTGGAAATGAAGGATTTGTCAGTTAAGATCAATGGTGACAAGTTGTATCTCACGGTAAATTTTGAGGGCAGTTTGAACGGAACTCCTGAACTTGGGGACGAAGCCAACGATATCTTGGGCGGCTTGGCCGGCGATTTGATCTCTGGCTTGGGTGTAACTGCTAAGATCGTTTCTGCTTACGACAGAAAGTAATTTTTGCGATAGATTCGTTTGGAATTCAGAGGTTGTCTTCGGACAGCCTCTTTTTTTTCGAGAAAAGTGCAGAGTAGGGCAGTTGCGTATTATCTTTGTCGTGTAAATAGAAAAGGAAATGGACAGACAGACAAAACATCGGGGAATTGTGGCAACGGGCTATTTTATGGGCTTGTTGGCAGGTGCTGCGTATGGCACCAATCCGCTGTTTGCCAAACCGTTGTTGGATGACGGCGTGTCCGTCTTGACGATGCTCTTCTTCCGATATTTCATCTCCGCCTTGTTGATTGGCGGGTGGATGCTGTTGCGTAAGCATTCACTGAAGGTTTCTCTTCGGGAGTTCGGCTGGCTGTCGTTGTTGGGTTTTCTTTTTGCGACAAGCAGTATGGCCTTGTTCGCTTCTTACTGTTATATCCCTTCGGGGTTTGCAACGACGCTTATTTATCTTTATCCTGTGATGGTGGCTATGTTGATGGCCCTGCAGGGTGTTTACCCATCCAAACGGACGTGGCTATCCATTGTGGTGACGTTTGTCGGGGTCGTGCTAATGTGTAACCCCTCTGAAAGTGTTGAATTTCAGCCCGTAGGTATATTGCTGGCTGTTGTTTCTGCGCTCTCCTATGCGGGCTATTTTGTGATTGTCAATAGCGTGAAGTCCATTCGGCGGGTCTCTCCCTCTACGATTACGTGCTACTCCCTAATTTCGGGTTCGGCGCTTTTCTTCCTTTGTATTTTAGTGCTGGGGGTTGATGTTGAGGCGGGACTTCGTTGGCCCGATAGTTGCCTCCGTTTCTTGGGCTTGGCTTTGATTCCGACAGTAGTGTCTATATTGGCCTTGACGATTGCCACCCGACTGATTGGTGCTACGAAAACTTCCGTCTTGGGTGTTACCGAACCGTTGACGTCTATTTTTATAGGCGTGTTTTTGTTCGGGGAGGCAATGACGGCAGCCGGTATGTTGGGCGTGGCCCTTTGTCTTTCTGCCATTTTGTTTTTGATTGTCTCCCCGAAGGAAAAATAAAAATCGGTTTTTAGAATGATCTTATTCGAATCATTCCCGATGAATACCTATATTGCTTTTAGCGCTCCCGTTTCACTATCCATAATGTAGCCGCGAACCACAATGTCTTTAGGTACGAGCGGATGATTTTTTATGAGGTCAACCGTTTCGAGGATGGCCGCTTCCGTGTCGTCAAATCCGTGCAACCAAGAGTCCAGATCAATGCCGCAGTGCTTCATGAGATTGATATGCTCCTCGTCAATGCCACGTTCGCGCATAAGGTGCAGCATCTCTTGGCTGTCCATGCCTTGTACGCCACATCCCGTGTGACCGATGATCATTATTTCGTTTACTCCGAGTTCGTAGATGGCGACAAGAAGGGAGCGTACCGTGGAATCGAACGGATTGGTGATTGTTCCTCCTGCATTCTTGATGATTTTCACATCGCCATTCTTGATGCCGATGGCGGCAGGGAGCAATTCCACCAATCGGGTGTCCATACAAGTTACGATGGCAATCTTCTTGTCAGGGTATTTACTGGTTCTGTATTTTTCATAAGCCTTCGTCTCAACGAATTGCTTATTGAATTCGAGCATTTGGTCTATCATTGTTCTTCTGTTTTTTCTTGAGTGTCGTTGTGTATATTCGCTTTTTCTGTAGTCGTAGTGTCACTTGGGACCTTTGCTTGTTTCGTGGAGTCGGCTGCCGCTTTTTCGTCAGACTTTGCATTTTCTTTGCTTGTCAATGCTTGTTTAACGTAGCCGTAGCGGTTGGAAGCGTTCCATAGCACCCATTCCTCGTAGCCTGCGTCATATACAGCTTGGATTTGTTGCTTGAGTTGTCTGCTGCCGTAAGAGATGTGCCCTCTGACCCAAGGGGCGGAGAAGCATTGGAGCCAAGGGCGAATGATGGCCGTAGGAATGGAGTCGCCTAATGGAACGAACTGTTTCTTTGAAAGTTCCAATGCTCCTTTGATGCAAGCGTAGGGATGGGCATCCGGCACGTCGAGTCCAAAGGTGCGAGGCCCGTAGTGCGACGGGTAGATCATCGGGTAAAGGGCGTCGGCCTTCTTGCCTAAATCCACGTAGTCTTGCCCCGTGCGGTCTCTATCCGTATCGCTGCCGATGACGGTTCCGAAGAGGTCGGCTCCAAAGATGATGTTCTTTTTGTGTAGTCGTTCCTGTACATAGTCGAAAAAGTCGTTCAACCCATCTTCCCGAGGGTACTCCTTCAAATCCACGCCGTAGTCAGCCTTGTTGGCATCGTCGCCGATAGGGAAGCGAACGTAGTCGAATTGTATTTCGTCGAAACCGTCGGCAGTGGCTTGTTCGGCAAGGGAACAAAGGTATTCCCAAACCTCCTTTTTGTAGGGGTTTACCCAAGGTTGGCCTTTGCCGTCGGTTACGGGGCCGCCGTTGGGTTTGCAGAGCGCTAATTCGGGTCTGTTTTTGGCCAAAACCGGGTCCTTGAAGCATACGATACGGCCGATGACGTAGATGCCTTTCTCGTGTAAGTTTTCGATGAGGCCAGGCATGTCGCGCACATATTTGATGCAAGCACCCATTTCTTGGGCTTGCTCGTTGTCGATTTTGTAAGTGATCTTTCCTCCGTCGTTTTTAATGTCGAGTACGATGGCATTCATTTCGGTAGAGGTGATGAGTTCCACCAACTCCTTCATCCTTTTGGTTCCTGCGGTAGGGCCGGTGATGTAAATACCCTTCACCTTGATGTTTGGTCGGATGAGTTTGCCCGACTTGTATGTTTGGCGGACAATCTTGGGGTGCTTGTAGATTGCCGAATCGCTGATCAAACTATCCTTGCCTGTCGAATCGGATTGGGTTGAGTCAGTTCTTGTGGCAAGACTGTCAATGTTTTCTGCATTACTGGTTGAGTCAGCAGTTGCCGTTGTGCCTTTGTTTTGTGTGGATTCGCCACACCCTATCATCAAAATGCCGGAGAAAAGAAGTCCGGCTATCCATCCTTTTGTCATACGAAATGAAAAACTCTTTCTGTTAGTGTATTGAAATTTGAAACAAAATTAAGAAAAAGCATTGGATAAAAATCTATTATTGTTTCCTCCTTTTTTGAGGATTTAATCGTAGATTTGTAAAAACCGTGTAATTAACTAAATTGAATAATTATGGGAGGTGGCTTTTATTCTTACAAAACGGCTTTTACTCGCCGTGTAAGTCTCTATGAAGAGACAGAAACAACTCAGATTTTCAGGAACAGGTCGATGGTTAAGGAGATGAATCCGTCGGGTGTGGTTCGCGAATGTTGCGAAAATGCCGAACACCCAGAAGTGATGCCTATCATCATAGGGTTGGATGTGACCGGTTCAATGGGCCATATCCCCGCCAATCTTATCAAGAACGATTTTCCGGACGTGATGAAGAAAATATTGGACGAGGGAATTCCTTGTCCGCAGTTGTGCTTTGCCGCCTATGGCGACCATGAGTGTGATGATGCACCATTGCAGGTCGGTCAGTTTGAAGCCAGCGATGAGTTGATGGAGAAGTGGCTCACTTCCATATATTTGGAGGGAGGAGGCGGAGGCAACGATGGAGAAAGCACATCGTTGGTACACTATTTCGCGGCTCACCACACATCTTGTGATGCCATTAACAAGCGAGGAGAGAAAGGTTTGTTGATAACCATCGGAGACGAACCAGATTTGCGTTTTTACCCTAAAACGGCTCTTCGTGATATTTTCGGCGGTGCCCAACAAGATTTGACGTCGGAAGAGATTTTGGCCATGGCAAAGAAGAATTGGGAGGTTTATCATGTCAACCTGTTGGATTACAGTGGCCGGCTGAAAGGAACGAGAGAAAATTGGCGGAATTTGCTGGGCGACCACTACATTGAAGTGGAGGCTAATACAGATACCAACGTGTCGAATGTCATCTCTTATCTTGCCATTGAGCATTATAAGAAAAGGGCGAAGGTGTTGTAGTCTTGAGAAAACAGATCGTAATAGGGTCGCTTTTTGGCGACGAAGGGAAAGGTGTCACCGTCCAATGGCTTTGTAAAAAGTCGTTGGCGGAGGGACGCCGTCCGTTGGTGATTCGATTCACGGGAGGCCCACAGGCGGCCCATACCGTGAAGGGCAATCTCTGCGGTCGAAAGGTGACGCATGTCTTTTCTTCGTTCGGGTCTGGAACGCTGTTGGGCGTGCCGACCCTCTATCGCTCGTCGGCTCTTATTGATCCTATTTGCCTCGTTTCAGAATGGAATGTGTTGGCGGAGAAGGGCGTCGCTCGCCCGATTTTTGACGTGAGTCGTTCGCCTATCATTACACCGTATGATGTAGAGGCAAACCGAAACGACGCGCAAAGTCGCAGCGACGGCACTTGTGGGAAGGGCGTCTATTTTGCGTTGCGACGTTCGCAGTCGGGTGTCTGCTATACGATGCAGGATGACCCACAACAGATATTGGATGGCGTGGCTGCTTATTACAAGACAGAACGTTATGCCCCATACGATGAGATGTTTGTTGAGGCTTTCGATAAGATTAGAAAGGGTGCCGTCCATTTGGAAGAATCGGACTTTGACGATTTGATTTTTGAATCGACGCAGGGCCTATTGCTGGATGCAGACTTAGGCTTTGTCCCTCACGTCACGGCTACGGCTACGGGGTTGAACGCATTGGAAAGGGCCGAATTGGTTGGCGCAGATGTTTATCTCGTGTCTCGCACATATCTGACTCGTCATGGGGCAGGGTACCAGCCTACTCCGATGGATGGGTACGATTTGATGGACGAGGCAAACGAAACGAATGTCTTGAATGAGTTTCAAGGCGTTTTTAAAAGGGGCATCTTTGATTTCGACTTGTTGAATGAAGCCATTGCTCGTCATGACTTCTCTTCCTATTCCCAATGTCGTTTCCATTGGGCGGTGACGCATCTTGATGTGGTGCGACGTAACGGCTTGATGTGTTATCGGCACGAAGGTGAAATCGCCCATTTGCCCGTTTTGGCGAAAGATGCCTATCGGGAAGTGGCGGAGTTGTTCCGTGCAAAATGCAATGTCGGCTTGGTTAATCTTTATGGTTGTGATTCGCCCGAAGGCCTGTTTGAACAACTATAAAACAGATTTTCTACCCGTAACTGCCTATATTGTTGATTTCTTTTGGATTTGTACTTCACAAAAATGCCGTGTCGTAGGGTAAGTAGTTTTATTTTTTTGTACTTTTGCAGATATTTGGATTATTATCAAGAGATAACTATAAGTTAAAAGACGGATGAGTTTATTGGATTTGAGTGAACAGGAAATCCTAAGGCGTGAGAGCCTAAAGGAGTTGCGGGCAATGGGTATAGATCCATATCCTGCTGCAGAATATGTCGTTACTGATTATTCGACAAATATCAAAAGTGAGTTCTCTGACGACGCTCCACGCAAGGAGGTATCAATTGCAGGACGTGTGATGAGCCGCCGTATCATGGGTAAGGCATCGTTCATGGAGTTGCAGGATAGCAAAGGCCGTGTTCAGGTCTATATCTCTCGTGATGATCTTTGTCCTGGAGAAAACAAGGACACATATAACGTGGTTTTCAAAAAGTTGCTCGACATTGGTGACTTTGTAGGAATCAAAGGATTCGTGTTCCGTACGCAAATGGGAGAAATCTCCGTTCATGCAGAGGAATTGACCGTTTTGAGCAAGAGCCTTAAGCCGCTTCCAATCGTAAAATATAAGGATGGTGTGGCATACGACGCATTCGACGACCCTGAACTTCGTTACCGTCAGCGTTATGTTGACTTGGTGGTGAACGAAGGCGTGAAGGAGACATTCTTGAAGCGTGCTACCATCGTCCGCACTATACGCAACATTTTGGACAACGCAGGATATACGGAGGTTGACACTCCAATCCTTCAAAGTATCGCAGGTGGTGCATCTGCCCGTCCATTCATCACGCATTTCAATGCTCTTAACCAAGATATGTACATGCGTATCGCTACGGAACTTTACTTGAAGCGTTTGATCGTTGGAGGATTCGAGGGCGTGTATGAGATGGGAAAGAACTTCCGTAACGAGGGTATGGATAAGACTCACAACCCTGAGTTCACTTGTATGGAACTTTACGTCTCTTACAAGGATTTGAATTGGGGTATGGACTTCACAGAGAAGATGCTTGAGCAGATCTGTATCGCAGCCAACGGTAAGCCGGAGGTTGAGATCGATGGTAAGGTTATCTCGTTCAAGGCTCCGTTCCGTCGTCTTCCTATCCTTGACGCCATCAAGGAGAAAACGGGTTACGATTTATATCCGATGAGCGAGGAAGAAATCCGCGAGACCGCTAAGAAACTCGGTATCGAGGTTGACGAGACAATGGGTAAGGGTAAGCTTATCGACGAAATCTTCGGAGAGACTTGTGAAGGCGACTTTATCCAACCTACGTTCATCTGCGACTATCCGGTTGAGATGTCTCCACTTACCAAAATGCACCGTTCTAAGCCAGGTTTGACTGAGCGTTTTGAGTTGATGGTCAATGGTAAGGAGCTTGCTAATGCATATTCGGAGCTTAACGACCCAATCGATCAGGAGCAGAGATTCATCGACCAGATGAAACTTGCCGATAAGGGCGACGATGAAGCGATGATCATCGACCACGACTTCCTTCGTGCTCTTCAATATGGTATGCCTCCAACATTCGGTATTGGTATCGGTATCGACCGTTTGGTGATGCTTATGACTGGTAAGTTCGCTATCGGTGAGGTAATGTTGTTCCCTCAAATGAAGCCTGAGGTGACACAAGCGAAGGATGCAAAGTCAAAGTATGTGGAACTTGGTATTCCTGAAGAGTGGGTTGAAGTAATCCAAAAGGCAGGTTTCTTGACAATCGAAAGCTTGAAGGAGTGTAATCCAAACAAGTTGCACCAAGATATTTGCGGCTTGAATAAGAAATATAAACTTGATTTGGCTAACCCTGCTCGCGAAGAGGTCGCAGAGTGGATTGGCAAAATTTGATTATGGAGGTAAAAGAACCAAAAATAGCAGTTTTGGGTGGTGGTAGCTGGGCTACTGCCATCGCCAAAATTTGTCTGATGAATCCGGAACGAAGTATCAATTGGTATCTTCGCAGGCAAGACCAAATTGACGATTTCAAACGCCTCGGACGAAATCCGTCGTATTTGTCATCTGTTCAATTTGATACGAACAGAATCAATTTCAACGCCGATTTGAATGAAGTGGTAAGGTCATCAGACATCTTGATCTTCGCCACTCCATCCCCTTTCTTGAAGTCTCACCTTCAGAAATTGACGGAATCGTTGAGTGATAAGATTGTCGTCTCTGCCATCAAAGGTATCGTGCCGGATGAAAATATGATTATATCGGATTATTTCCGTACGGTTTATAATGTGTCGGACGATAATCTGATGGTCATCTCTGGTCCGTGTCACGCAGAGGAGGTGGCTTTGGCTCGGCTTTCTTATTTGACCATCGGTTGCCAAAACAGGGAGAACGGCAAATTGTTGGCCGGAATGATGGCTTGTAACTTTGTGAAGACGGCTGTTATTGATGATGTGGATGGTTTGGAGTATGCTTCTGTATTGAAGAACGTCTATGCCATCGCAGCGGGTCTTTGCCACGGTTTGAAGTATGGCGACAACTTCCAAGCCGTGCTTATCTCGAATGCAATTCAGGAGATGCTCCGATTCATCAACATTGTGAGCCAAAAGCATAGAAACATCAAGGAGTCGGCTTATTTGGGCGACTTGTTGGTGACGGCTTACTCCAAGTTTAGCCGTAACCGCACGTTTGGAACGATGATTGGTAAAGGCTACTCGGTGAAGACTGCTCAATTGGAGATGGAGATGATCGCTGAAGGTTATTATGGTACAAAATGTATCAAGGAGATCAATGAACGGTACAAGGTCAACATGCCGATTTTGGATGCCGTTTACAACATCCTTTACGGCAAGATTTCTCCAGCCATCGAGGTTAAATTATTGACGGACTACTTGCGTTGATTCGTCGCTTAAGATTAGATTTTTCGTAAATAACAAAATAGAATGGAAAACATTAAATTGAACATTGAAAACGCATTCCCTTTCATCTGCAAGGATTGCGTTAATGCTTATGAGTCAAAGGTAAAGGAGTGCATGGAAATGTTGCACAAGGGTACTGGTCTTGGAAACGATTTCTTGGGCTGGTTGAACTTGCCATCTTCTATCACTGAGAAGTTTATGGACGAGGTTATCGCAGTTGCCAACGATTTGCGTAGCCGTTGCGAGGTTGTTGTTGTCGCTGGTATCGGTGGTAGCTACCTTGGTGCTCGTTCTGTAATCGATGCACTTTCAAACTATTTCGGCTGGTTGCAACAGGACAAGAAGAATCCTGTTATCGTATTTGCTGGAAACAACATTGGTGAGGATTATTTGGCTGAACTTTCTGCTTACTTGAAGAATAAGGAGTTCGGTATCATCAATATCTCTAAGTCAGGTACTACTACTGAGACTGCTTTGGCATTCCGTATCTTGAAGACTCAATTGGAGGAGCAAGTTGGAAAGGCAGAGGCTAAGAACCGTATCGTTGCTGTAACTGACGCCGCTAAGGGTGCATTGCGTACTTTGGCTACTCAAGAGGGTTATGAGACTTATGTAATTCCTGATAATGTTGGTGGTCGTTTCTCTGTCCTTACTCCAGTAGGTTTGTTGCCAATCGCTGTTGCTGGCTTCGATATCAAGAAGTTGGTTGCTGGTGCTAAGAAGATGCAAGAGATGTGTAACATCGACGTTCCATTCTCAAAGAACCCTGCTGCTCAATACGCTGCTGTTCGTAACGAGTTGTACCAAAAGGGTAAGAAGATCGAGATCTTGGTTAACTACCATCCTAAATTGCACTTCATCGGTGAGTGGTGGAAGCAACTTTACGGAGAGTCTGAGGGTAAGGATTTGAAGGGTATTTTCCCTGCTGCTGTTGATTTCTCAACTGACCTTCACTCTATGGGTCAATGGATCCAAGAGGGTGAGCGTACTATCTTCGAGACTGTTATCTCTATCAAGAGAGCTAACAAGAAGGTGGTTGTTCCTTCTGACAAGGAGAACTTGGACGGTTTGAACTTCTTGGCTGGTAAGCGTGTTGACGAGGTGAACAAGATGGCTGAGTTGGGCGTTGTTTTGGCTCACGTGGATGGTCAAGTTCCTAACTTGCACATCGATCTTCCTGCATTGAACGAGTACTACATCGGTCAATTGTTCTACTTCTTCGAGAAGGCTTGTGGTATCAGCGGTTATTTGTTGGAGGTTAACCCATTCAACCAACCAGGTGTTGAGGCTTACAAGAAGAACATGTTCGCATTGCTTGGCAAGCCAGGTTACGAGAAGGAGACTGAGGCTATCAAGGCAAGATTGAAGTAATTCATCCGACATATTGAAGTTAAGGAAGGCATGGGGAAACTCATGCCTTCTTTTTTTTGTTTAAGTATTGGGGGAAGGAAACATTCAATTAGTTTCATCGACAATCCAGACCATAATATCAACCGAACAAATTTTGCCGATTCGAGGGGGGGGCTATTTTTGCACAGATGGAAGATGTTAATAGTGATGAACCAATAGAGATATAGAAAAGACAGTTTACGCTCCCCCTATAACCCCGTACATGAAACGAAGACATGTGCGGGGTTATAGCTATGAGTGAGCTGCTGAGGTAGCGTCCTTCCCCCTTTATTCCTCCTTTTCAAACGACTTGCCGTTCCATTTGTATTTACAAACATAACCTTCCGTCTCTGCGTCGGAATTGATGCAGATTAGGAGTTCTGTGTGTGAAGTGAATCTGTAGAGTGGGTTGGTTACCTCTGTTGTTTGGCATAGTTTGTCCCAATCTTCCTGGGCGTAGTTTTCTGGCTTGATGGCGTCCTTCATGCTTGGATATAGATCGAAGTCACACTTTTTTAGGTTGCCGTCTTTGTATGTGTATGCTGCCTTTTGAAGAACAACTGATCCGTCGCATCCATTCTCATAGGTCCAATAGACCTTAAAAGAACCGTCTTCTACTGCATAACATTGCAAGTTGAAGGAGTGATAGTCACATTCGCCCAATGCAATGAATTTTGAGAGGTTCATGAAGTTGGTGAGTTCGGAATCTTCTCTTTTGATGTCCTTGAACAAGTCAGGAAGGTCTTTTTTGTTGATTAGTTGGTAAACCTCAAAGGCAATGTCTTTGTCAACGGGAAGTTTGATTTCCTCTTCTTTGGCTTCTTCTGCCGTTGGAGTTGTTGCTGTTACTGAGTCGATTGCAATGGATCCGGCATTAGAGGTTTGTGGAGCATTGTTGACGTTTTGGTTCCCTGTGCATGATGCCAATAATAATAAGCCTAAGCAGTAATGATGAATCTTCATTTGAAAATGATTTTGAGTGAGTAGGATGTGTATTGTGGTGACCTCTATAAATTCACCGATTTTAAGAAATAAATGAGATTGTGCCCTCGGAAATCTTTTCGGAGCTTTTTGTTTTATTTTGGCATCTTGCTGTTTGTCAGTCGGTCACAGTGCTCGCACTGCTCCCTCCTTCCGCGCAGCAATCTGCTCAAAATAATTCCAAAAATCTCTTGAAATGAATTTATAGAGGTCACCTTATAAGAAAAAGAGGGGCAACGAGTGGTTGTCCCTCTTGTAAGTGTGTCTAACCTAATTGGATTAGTCCATAACAGTTACCCAGTTGTGCTTGTCAGCGGCACGACCGTATTGAATGTCGCGAAGGCTATCGTAAAGCTTCTTGCTCCAACCGCCAGGTTGCTCGCCTTCTTTGACGAATACGTAAGACTTCTTAGTGTCCAAGTCGTCGATACGGCCGATAGGGCTGATAACGGCAGCAGTACCGCAAGCACCAGCCTCTTCGAATGTCTCCAACTCTTCGATAGGAATTTGTCTGCGCTCAACCTTCATGCCCAACTCCTCTGCCAATGTCATCAAACTCATGTTGGTGATAGACGGAAGGATAGAAGTAGAAAGTGGAGTTACGTATGTATTGTTCTTGATGCCGAAGAAGTTGGCTGCACCAGCCTCGTCGATGTACTTCTTCTCTTTTGCGTCAAGATAAAACTCGCAAGAGTAACCCAAGTCATGCGCCTTCTTGTTTGCCAAAAGGCTGGCAGCGTAGTTACCTCCGACTTTGTAGATACCTGTTCCCAATGGGGCTGAACGGTCGAAATCACGGATGACTACGTATGGGTTAGCTTGGAAACCACCCTTGAAGTAAGGGCCTACTGGCGTTACGAAGATGACGAAAAGGTACTCAGTAGCAGGGCGTACACCTACTTGTGCGCCTGTACCGATAAGGAGCGGACGGATGTAAAGTGATGCGCCACTCTCGTAAGGTGGGATGAAACGCTCGTTCAACTTAACGACCTTCTTTACCATCTCGACGAACTTCTCAGTTGGCAACTCTGGCATCAAGATACCACGGCAAGTTGACTGGAGGCGCTCTGCGTTAGCCTCAGGGCGGAAGATGCGGATCTTGCCGTCTGGACATCTATACGCTTTCAATCCCTCAAATGCCTCTTGGCCATAGTGCAAACAAGTTGCAGCCATGTGTATGTTGATGGATTCTGATGAACTCACTTCGATTTCGCCCCATGCTCCGTTTCTGAAGTAGCAGCGAACATTGTAATCTGTGGGCATGTATCCGAATGATAGGTTAGCCCAATCTATTTTTTCAGACATATTCAACTGTGTTTATTATTGATTTCTAATGATTCTCTATTTTATCCCAAAATTAATAAAAATAACCTAACAATGTTTTTTGTATATAGGATAAAATGTTGGAGTGCTGATAAAAATGTGCGATGAGGTGCTTGTTTTAGAGAAAAAAGAAAATCCCCGACATTTCTGCCGAGGATTTGTATGTGTATAGACACGAATGAACTTATTTAGCCAAGTGCTCCTTCACCTTGTCATTGTGAATGATTTGCTCGTCGAAGTAGTAAGCTCCTGTCTTTGGAGATTTAACCATCTTGATTACCTTAGCGTAAGCACGACCTTCTCCTTTTTGCATTGATGCAACTGCTTTCTTTGCCATAGTCTATAAATTTTACTTGATTTCCTTGTGAACTGTTACCTTCTTCAAATAAGGGTTGTATTTCTTCAACTCCAAACGGTCAGGAGTGTTCTTTCTGTTCTTAGTAGTGATGTAACGAGACATGCCAGGAACACCGCTAGCCTTTTGCTCTGTACACTCAAGAATAACTTGAACTCTATTTTCTTTGCTTTTCTTTGCCATTTCTGTTTCCTCCTAAGAATTAAATGCGACCTTTCTTTGCTGCATCGATCAATGCTGCGTTAATACCCTTTTTGTTGATGGTACGAAGACCCTTAGCTGAAACTTTCAAAACGATCCACTCGTCTTGCTCTGGCCAATAGAACTTCTTTGAAAACAAATTAACGTCGAACGACTTCTTGGTTCTTCTCTTTGAGTGAGAAACGTTGTTACCATTCATCGCTCTTTTACCGGTGATTTGACAAACTTTTGACATTTCTGTATTCTTATGATTTGTTATTCACATAAAAAACCGTACTACCAGATTCCCGTCCCCGAAGGAGAAGCGTAACTACAGAAATCATAAAAAAAGAGCACTGCGTTTTCTAATATTTAAAATTTGATCAATGACTTTCCCTGTTTGCATCTAGTGGGATTTCATTTTTCGGATGCAAAGGTAATGCTTTTTTGCTTTTGAACAAACTCTTTCAATAGAAAAAAAACTTCAAGGGTGGCTTTTTCTATGTTTTCCTTCCGGTCCGTACCGAAAAGGCATTTCTGGCTGATGACGTTTTCACCGTCGGAGGCGGCCATCCAAACTGTTCCGACTGGTTTTTCAGGACTTCCTCCGCCTGGGCCCGCAATACCTGAGGTGGATACGGCAAAGGTGGTTTTCAACGCCTTGGCTGCACCTTTCGCCATTTGCTCCACTACGGGCTGGCTTACGGCCCCCTCTCGTTCTAAATCGTCTGCTTTGACGCCCAAAAGATTCATCTTCACTTCGTTGGAGTAGGAGACGATTCCCCCGTTGAAAATGGCGGAACTGCCTGGAATAAGGGTGATGTTATGGGCAATGTTGCCGCCCGTGCAACTCTCTGCAGTGGATAGGGTCCATCCGTTTTCACTGAACTTTTGTATGATTTCTCTGACTATTTCTTCTGTCTTGTTCATCTTCTGCTTCCTTTTTATTATGTTGTTCCAGAAATCTATTTTTACAAAGGTAGTTTGAAAATTTGCTATATTTTTACTGCTTAACACAAAAAAAGTTTAAATTTGCGTGCTTTTCTGTTGGGAAAAGTTTTGCTATTGCTATTAAAACTTTGTTTACTATTCGATAATAAGTTGACAGAAGATGAGTCTTATTCATAAATTGGCGGTTCTTGCATTCGTGATGATTTTCACGTGGGTGCCTGAAATTCATGCTCAGAAGAACATGATTTTCAGAATGAAGACCGATGCATTTGCGGGTAAGGCGAGTGGGGGCGGCGGCTATGTCGGCGGTCTGGAGACGGATTTGGAGTTGCCTATGTATGGCGATGAGAATCTTGACTACACCTTCAATTTCCCGTCGTTGGGTTTTGCTTTGGGTGCCCTCAAAACAGAAAACTTCGATTATATAGATCCTGTAATCTATACGTATCCCTATTTCTTATATCCAATCATTCATAAGCCGGCGTTCGAACTGAATATGAAGTTCGGTTTGGGTATCGCTACGAATGTTCATTATGGCGACTCCATCAATGGAAAGATGTTCCCTGTGACGGGAGTCGGTACGGCAGGCTTGTATCTGGATTTTGCTTTGGGTAAGTTGTATGGCAAACCTCGCTCGCAATGGATGATCTCTTTGGGAGGAAATGTGATGGGCTTCCATAATGGTCATGTGCTTCGTCGTGCGAAATCGTTCTATATGGCCGATGCGGTTTTAGGACTAAGATATACACCGAATGTTAATCCGTTGCCGATGAAGGACAAGCCGAAGAAGGTGCGTCGTGTCTTGGCTATGGAGGGAAGTTTGCAAGGTGGCGCCCAACAGTTGGACCGTGATGACGAGTGGCATGTTTATCCTAATGCTTCTTTAAGTTATGGCTTCTATTTGCCGATAACGAATGGTTGGCGTCTCGGATTGGGTGCCGATGCTATGTATAATACCATTTATGACGGTACGCAACGAACGGAAAACACCCGCTATAATTTTATAACGGAAGACGACCCGATGACAAAATTCCGTGTGGGCGGTTTCTTCGCTTGCGATTTTACAATTTATCGTTTGACGGCGGGTGTGCATGTGGGTGCTTATCTGTATGATAAGATTATCGTCCCAGATGAGGACGAGAACGGGGTAAAGAACGACAATCCTTCGGAGAATTTTATGTATGAGAAGTTGGTGACGAAATACTATATAACCAAGAATTTCTATTGCTTGCTACAAGTGAAAACGCACTTGAAGGAGGTGGAGTGCGCAGAAATGGGATTTGGCTTTGCCGTTCCTGATTTCGGTTCTCGTGTGAAAAATCCGTTTGCTCGAATCTCTTTCAAAAAGGAGAACTGGAAAGAGTTGAAGATAGATTGATTCCCATCATCGACATAGACAATGATACTCAAAAACAGCGTCTGTAAGACGCTGTTTCAGTAACCCCGTACAGGCACAACACGGTAGTGGTGTGTATGTGGGGGCAGACCGATATGTGCTACCGTAACTTTGAAGTGTCGCTTTATGCATTGTTGGACTTCGAAGGAGGTATGCCGAACAGTGTCTTGAACTTTTTGCTGAAATAGTGAGGGTCGTTGAACCCGACTTCGTAAGCGATTTCGCTGATGTTCATGTCCGAATTCTCTAAAAGGTATTTTGCCTTGTGGAGACGGTATTCGTTGATGAGGGTGTTGGATGTTTTTCCCGTCAACATCTTCAACTTTCGGTTGAGGGTGGACTGGCTCATCTCCAAGTCGGCGCAGATGTCATCGATGGAGAAGTTGGAATCTTTATATCTGTTTTCGATGGAGGCCATGATGCGCTCCAGCATCGGACTGATGATTGTCTTGTCTGGCGTTTCTTCCGATGATTCGCCTTTGGAGATGTTTTCCATTTGTTGTGCAAGGATCATCTTGGTCTGCGCTTGCTGTGTCATTAGTATATTGCAGAGCTTTATCAAAAGTTCGTCGTCAACAAATGGCTTGGAGAGGTAGTCGATGGCTCCACTGAGGAGGCCGTTCAAACGGTCGGCGTCTGAGTTCCGAGCCGAAAGGAATAGGAATGGAATGGAGGCCGTCTCCTCTTGGCTGTGGATGTTCTTGGCGAACGCGATTCCATCCATTACGGGCATCTCTACGTCGCTTAAGATGATGTCGGGTCTGTTTTGATTGATGATTTCAAGGGCCTCGGCTCCGTTGCTTGCTTCTGTTACAATCATGAATTGTTCCAAAAGTTTGCGTATGTGTAATCGGATGAGAGAGTCGTCTTCTACGATGAGAATGCTTGTTTCGTCCAACAGACTGAAGTTGAGGTCTTCCAGCCTATTGATTTTCTCTGCTCTCTTTTCTTCGCGTTCTTTAACCAAATCAATGGCCATCGGCATCTTGATGGTGAAGTTGGTGCCTTTGCCCTTTTCGCTTTCTATCGTCATTTCAGACTTCATAAGGTCTAACAGTTGCTTGCAAGCCTTAAGTCCCAATCCGGTTCCTTTTTCGTTGTTCGTGCCAAGGGTGCTTTCTCCGCTGAATATCTTTTGTTTTTGTTCTTCGCTCATGCCTACACCGTTGTCGTGGACGGATACGAAGATGTGGCCTTCGTCCTCCCACGCTTTGATGTCGATGTTGCCATCGTTAGGGGTAAACTTGATGGCGTTGGCTATCAAGTTTCGGATGACTACCGCTATCATTCTTGGATCGACGAATGCCTTTGATTGGACCTCGTTGGAGAATGTGAGTTTAAGCGACTTTTCTGCCGATAGGTTTTTGAAAAACGAAATGTTGTCCTTGATGATGAGCGGAATGGTTGTCTCCATCGGGAGATAAGGCATCTCCTCGTTTTGCGCCGTGGCCCATTGGAGCAACTTAGACAACTCTGTTTGTAGCGATTTTGCGCTTTCGGCAACGTCAGCAATGATTTTTCTCTTTTGCTCGTCGCTGATGGATGTGGCGTCTTTGGATAATCTGTCCATGGCACTTGCAATTCCGAACATCGGATTTTTTAGGTCGTGTGCGATGATTGATAGAATCCTGTCCTTGCTGCTCAATGCGTTGCTCAACTCCTCGTTTTTCATCTCGATCAATATCTGATTCTCTTTCAAGAAGTTGTTTTGCTGCGTAATCTCTTGATTGGCTTCGTTCAATTCTTTCGTACGCTCCATTACCTTCTGCTCGAGGATTTTTTTCTGTTTGGTGATGCGCTTGATGCGGTGACTGAGTCCTATGGCAATCAGAGAGCCTATGAATAGTAGCAGAAGTGCCCTGAACCACCAAGTCTCCCACCAAGGTGGAAGGACGGTGATGTGGAGAGAAATCGTTTTCACATCATTGGGAAGGTCAGGCTTGTAGGCTCTCAATTCCAGGGTGTATTCGCCCGAAGGAATGTAGGAGAAATTAATTTTGTGGTTGGATTCGACACGAGTCCATTTGTCGTTGAGCCCGATTAGTCGGTAGTCGCACAAAGCCTTGAAGCCGGAGTAGTTGATGATGTCTATGTTGAACTCGATTTCCGTCTCGTCGTGGTTGAGGGTTATGCTTTGCGTGTTGGATATGCTGCCGTTGGGCAGTATTCTGCCGAATGTCTCTGGCCTTGCCCCGGAGATAAAGATGTCAGAGATGGCAAAATGTCTGATTGTATTGTTCTCGTCGTTTTGAGATGGGTCGAAGGCTAAAAATCCATCGTTGCACCCGAAGAAAAGGCGGCCGTTCGAATCGCAAAATCCGGAACGGAGCGAGAAGTAGTTGGCCCCCTTGTCCGAGAAGTCGCTGGCGTAAGGCTTGCAAGTATTCTCTTTGGTGTCAATGGCCAGAATGCCGTTGGAACCGCTGGTGTATAAGATGCCGTCCTTTCCGATGCAGATGGATCCGTATTCTCCTTCGGGAACGTAGTTGAGTGTATCACAATGGTAGCCGTCGGCAGAGTAGCGTAGGATGTATTTGCTTGTGGCGGCGAAAAGTTGCCCATCTTGGTCGCATACTGCGTCGTAAATGGCCAATGGGTTGTGCTTGTCCTTGTTAGGCGTGGAGAACAGGACGGGGCGCATCTCTGCACAGCGGCAGCGCCAAATGGCTCTGGGGGTCAGTACCCACCGGCTGTCGCTTCTACCTTCTACCACTTTGTAAACCCATTTTTCCGATTCGGTGTTAGGTGCGTTTGGAAGTCTCTTTTGCCATTGGCCGTTTGTGTTTCGGACGTATATGCCGTCACCTGCCGTGCCGACCCAGACTTCACCGTTTTTCATGACTGTCGCGGAGAAGAAGCAATTGAGTTTGGTCCGTAATCCGTCAAAGGTGCATGGCGTGATGGTTTGTTTGTTGGCGTCGTAAGTGTAGATGCCGCCTCCCCATGTGGCGATCCAGAATGTTCCTTTCTGGTCGTTGGCGATGTTTACGACGTTTTTATTGTCCGTGTCGATGTTTTTTGACTGGGAAAAGTCAAGAGAAGAGAGTGTCAGTCCGCCACCGTCTGAAGCGATGAGTAGTTCGCCTTTGCTGGTCTCGTCAAAGTCACAACAAGAGGAGTGAGGGTATCTAACGTCAGCAGAAGTGATGAGTCCATAACTGTCCTTCCTTTTGTATTTCCAAAGACCTGAGTTTTTTGTCCCCGCCCAAATGTTGCCTTCGTAGTCTTCTGCAATAGCATAAACTTTGTCGAAAGTGTTTTTCTCGGCCTCGTAGGGGATGATTTTTGTGAAGTCGTTTACGTTTTGTGGAATCTTGTCGGAAAACCAAAGTCCGTTTCCGTCGGAGGCGAACCAGTAGTTGCCGAACCTGTCGCGCAACAAGCCCGAAATGTTATAGAATGGCGTCTTCAAAGAACTCGTTTGCGAGATTTCCCCGTCTGCATTGATGTTGAAATAGAATATGATGTCGGAGAAACTGGATGCGAGTAGGGTGGAGTCGTTCATCGGATAGAGTTGGGAGATGAACATCTGCTTGTGTTCGTCGGCCAAATCGAATTTTCGGATGAAAGTTCCCTCTTTGGAGAAGATGTGTAGTGTGTTGTGGGAGCAAGCCCAGAAACGCTCCATTTTGTCAATGTGTAGGGAGCGAATGGAAAGGTCTGACATGGCGTTGAATGCGGGAAAGTTGTTGGAAAACCGCTCCGCCTTTTTGTCGTAGATGTAAATGCCTTTTGTTGTACAGACGTAGATGTCGCCATTGGGGGCGTGATAGAAACCGGCTATTTCTTTATGTCCGGTTGAGTCGTTGAAAGACAAGGACAAGTCTTCGAAGAGATCCGTCTTTTCGTTGTATTGGACGAGCATGCCCAGGTATCCGCCGATGATGACTTTCCCATTGGAGAGAGACGTTATGTTTTTGCCATCGTTTCGGAATAGGCTGGGGTAGTCTTTGATTTGGAACAACTTAAATGTGGATCCATCGAAGCGGTTCAGACCGCATAGCGTGCTTGCCCAAATATGGCCGAATGAGTCGGAGGAAATGGCAAGTACGTAGTCGGACGAGAGTCCGTCTTTGACGGTGAAATGGTCGAAACGAGCCATTTTCTGTTTTTGGGCCATGCCCGAGGCAAGAGATGCCCACCCCAAACAGATTACTAAAAATATTTTGAGTAAACAATTCATGTTCAAATATTTGTCGTTCTTGGGGAGCGAATTGTATGGGTTAATATGTGATGCAATACAATCTCGCTCTTTTGAAAACTCTTTAAAAATCAGAAAGCAACCAATGTGCGAAACATACCTGTTTTCGAGATATTGGGTAAAAATACGTTTTTTTTCGTGGAAATACAAAGGGATTTTGGGGTAAAAAGCCATTGCTCCTACGAAAAATGGTAGATTCTTGATAGAGGGAATGTTAAGGCATGGTTTTTGTTTGAATTATTAAAGGGGAAGGTGAAACCCCTGGCTCGTCTTTTAGAATGCAAGGTCTGTCAATAAATAAGCGTAAATGCTTGAAATTTATGATGAATAATGGCTTGTTTTTCTATAAAAATGATGATATTTGCAGTTGGGATTTTATTTGAAATATATATAATATGATTAATCGTTTATTGAAGTCAGTCGTGTTGGGCGTTTTGTTTGCCTCTTCTTTTGAGGCAATGGCGCAGACAGCAGTATTGGTTAATTTGAATGGAGTCGATGAAGAAAAGAAGTACGTTGTAGAAGAAAACGGAAAGATTTTTTTCTCGGACAATAAGATGTTTATTGAACAGATGGCGTCAAATGCACCCGTTTCCTTTGATTTGAGTGCTATCGCAAAAGTGCGTTTCCAACCTGCTTCTAATGTAGGGGTAGAATCAATTTTCTCTGATGGAGGGGAACTTTTCCTTTATCCTAATCCGGCTACAGACCAGATTTTCTTGGCAAATGTTTCTGAAAAGACGGCGGTAAGCATCTTTTCCATTGATGGAGCATTGGTGAAGAAGGCAGTTTGTTCTCAAAAAAATGGCATTTCAGTTGCTGACTTGTCAAACGGATTCTATTTAGTTAAGGTTGGTAATCAAACATTCAAATTAGAGAAGAAATGAAAAGAATCGCTTCCTTGCTTTTCGCAAGTTTATTTTCTTTAGGTGCTTTTGCTGAACAACGAATGACGTTTCATTCCGCAAGCAATGGCGATGTCGTTTATTCTGTTTTCAATTGTAAGGATATTAGATTGAGCGGCGGTAAGGCTTTGGTAGAGGCCAAGGACGGAAGTGTGATGGGGGATGCTTTAAATTTCCAAGCATTGGATAGTTTGACATTTGCAGATCCTATTTCGTCAGACAAAGTACAAATACTTTATGCTGGCGATACGGTTGAGATTATCAATCCTTATGCCGGCAAGGGCGTTGAGGTGAAGGCGAATGGCGCTAATGTCTCAATCGTTTCAACGACGGATAAATATATAACATACTATTTGAAAGGTACGTCAATGGATGGTTCGCTTGACGTCACTCCGTCTGCAAAGTTTGCTTTGTATATGGATGGTTTGGTGTTGGCGAATATGGATGGTTCGGCTATCCGTATCTTGGAAGATTACCGTGCTAACATCATATTGGCCGATTGCTCTAAAAATGCTTTGGTCGCTTCTTGCGATACGATCAATAATGCAGCTCTTTGGGCAAAAACGCAGGTGGTATTCTGTGGTGAGGTGGATGAGAATGGTGATGAAATCGTAGGCGGCGACAATGGTACTGGTCACTTGGGCATCAGCACTATGGCAGGTCATGGCATTTATAGCAAGGACTATGTGAGAGTGAAGACTGGTGAGATTGTTCTTACGGACGTGGCTGGCGATGGTATCAATACGAAAGACTATTTCCGTTTGGATGGTGGTTCCGTTTCTATCGAGGCTAAGGGTGATGGTATCGACTGCAATGATCAAATCTATATCAATGGCGGTACGTTGAAGGTGACTTCTGCTTCGAACGGTGTTAAGGCGTTGAAGTGCGATAGCGTTATCGAAATCAAGGGTGGTGACATTGACATCGCAATGTCTGGTAATGGAGCAAGAGCCATCAAGAACGAGTTTGAAGACATTATCATCTCAGATGCTAAGCTTAAAATCGTTATGACGGGTAGTTTGCTTCAAGAGTCAGATGGTCCTACTTATGTGACGGGTATCAAGACTGAACAATTTGTAAGATTGATGGACGGTGCCGACGTTGACATCACTTGTGGTTCAAAGGCAACTGCCTGCAAGGGTATTAATGCAACATCTGGAATTCAGATTTCAGGCGCAAAAGTCATTGTCGAAGTAGATGGTTTGAAGGATTATGAGGCTGAGTCGGGCGGTAAAGTGGCTGGCTTGAAGACAGACGGTAATATCACCATCTCAAACTCTTCGGTTGTTATCGTAGCAGAAAACTTGGAAGAGAGCGGCGTGAAGGCCATCAACTGTTCTAATAAGGACGAACTTACGGGCGTTTACGAAGAACGTGTTTCGAGATAATATGTAGGGGCGACCCTTGTGGTCGCCCCTTTCTTTTTTTTGAGGTCGCCTTTTTCTTTTTTTGAGGTCGCCCTTTTTCTTTTTTTTGTGGTCGCCCTTTTCTTCCGCCTTTTTTGTTCTCTTCTTGTTTCTGTTTTCCCTTCTTCTTTTATTTAATAGTTACCATGGTTGCACCAAATCCGTATTCGCGGAAAGAGGCATCTTGGTATGTGCAACTGCCGTATTTGGATTTGAGTTGTTTGATGATTTCGTTACGAAGCACACCCTCGCCTTTGCCGTGTATGAAGACAATCTTTTGACCTTTTCGGCTCATGTTTTCTTGCATTGTCTCGTTGAATTTTGAAAGTTGGTACTCCAACATATCCGCATTGCTGAGTCCGTTTAGATTGTCCAACAATTGACCGATGTGGAGGTCAATCTCGATGATGTCAGGGACGTTTTGCTTCTTTGAAACCTTGGCCGTGAATTTTGTCTCCTTGCTGCTGATGATTCTTTCCAAATCCTCTTCCTTGACTTCATCCTTTCCGTAAGCGACATCGTCTTTGATGACTTCGCAGAGAAGGGCGGCATCGTCGAAGAAGTCGTTGTCCACAAAACTGTGGAGTTTGTAGAATTTCACCGCGTTGATTTTTATATCTACATTGTAGGTCGGCTTGATGCTGTACGACTTGCTTTGTTTCAAGGCGATGATTTGGATGTTGAGTTGCTCAATGTCGTTGAGTTGTTCTTTTTTCAACTCTTCGATAAAGATTTTGGTATTGGGTTGAATATATCCAGCCGAACGGCTCATGGCAATCTTCCCATTGCTTGATGCGATGTTGTAAGCGAGATAGTAGTTGCTGTCGTTGATGAGGTAAGCCTCGTATGAGGTGAATGACAGTTGCTTGATGTCCATCGGTACGAAGGCCAAGTGAACATTGAGTTTTTCGCCCTCGGCGGTCTCTTGTGGCTTGTATTCTTCTTCGTCATCCTCGTCTTTGGGAAGTTCTGGTTTTTTCTCCTCCAACTTCATCTTGCTTGGATCCTTGCGCTTTTCTTGCGTGTGGATGGTATTCTCCGTCTCAACAACGACACATTCACGGATGAGGGTTGGCATTCCGAATCCATCTTCATCTTCAACCTCCACCATCTCCTTGTTGATGAACTTTTTCACTACGCCGCCTCCTGTGCTGTTGAGGAAGCGAACTCTATCTCCTATTTTTATTCCCATGATTTTTTGGTTTTGTTTTTTTATCTTCTATATGAAAATCTGTTTAAAATTTTACGGGAGAAATTTTATTGTACTTCTTTCAAAATCGATCAAACTATCCTGAAACTCTCCAATAAAAAATAAACACTTGAATTGTCAAAAGGAGGAAATGACAATGGATTTTTCTTGCGGGGGCCTCCTCTTGGTCATTATATTTTCCTTGTCCCTATTTGCCATTATCCCACAAAGTTCACTATTTTTGTGCATAAATTGAATTAAAGATAGGTTAAATACGATGCAAGAGACGAAAAAAATATCGATGGAGGCGTATAACTACGAACTTCCGGACGAACGGATAGCCAAATTCCCTTTGGAGAAGCGAGACGAATCCAAGTTGTTGCTTTACGAGAATGGGGCTATATCTCATACGGTATTTAAGAACATTGCTGACTATTTGCCAGAGGGGTCACTCATCGTATTCAATAATACTCGAGTGATTCAGGCCCGCCTTCTTTTCCAAAAGGAGACGGGAGCCCAGATAGAGGTCTTCTGCCTGGAGCCTCATGCTCCGTCCGATTATGTTTTGGCGTTTCAAGCCACGGGGTCTTGTGTGTGGAAATGCTTGGTTGGGAATGCAAAGCGTTGGAAGCAGGGGACCATTTCAAAGACATTCGTCGTGAGAGGGAAGGAGGTCGTGCTTTCGGCTCAACGATTAGGCGAGGCCGATGGTGGCGCTTTTTTCGTAGAGTTTTCTTGGAATGATACATCGGTTTCTTATGCCGATATTTTGGACGCGGCGGGACAATTGCCTATTCCGCCTTATTTGCATCGTGATACTTGCGAACGAGACAAGGAGACCTATCAGACTATCTATTCGAAGATCAAGGGCTCAGTAGCCGCGCCTACAGCAGGCCTTCATTTTACAGAGGCTGTCTTTGAGTCATTGACGCCTAAGAAGATAGAACGAGCAGAGGTGACATTGCATGTAGGGGCGGGTACATTCAAGCCTGTCAAGTCGGAAACGATAGGAGAACATGAAATGCACTCTGAGTTCATTATCGTAAAGCGAGCGGTGATAGAGCGTTTGATAGAAAATGGTTGCCAAGCGGTGGCTGTCGGAACAACTTCAGTCCGCACGTTGGAGAGCCTTTACTATGTGGGTGTTCTCCTTTCGGACAAGAATTGGGCGGCTGATAGGGCTCTGAAGGTAAATCAATGGATGCCTTACGAAACGGAAACGACTATCACGGCAGAAGAGTCGTTGCGTACGATTTTGGCTTATCTGGATGCCAATGGCATGGAGGAAGTGAAGGCTGATACGCAGATTATCATCGTGCCGGGATATCAGTTCAAAATAGTGAAGTTCATTGTGACGAATTTCCACCAACCACAGAGTACGTTGTTGCTCTTGATTTCTGCTTATGTGGGGGAGGATTGGCGTCGCATTTATTCTTATGCTATGGAAAATGGATTTCGCTTCTTGAGTTATGGTGATAGTTCTTTGTTGAGGGTTTATTAACCACCGGGGGTAATGTTTCTAAAAAGGTTGATTAAAAATAAATATATATTAGTTTAGTTATGGAAATAGAAAATGCTTTGATTAAAGAGCGTGCTCTTGCTATTTTGAATGGCCATTGGGGAAATGCGGCGTTGACTACTTTGGTCAGTGTGTTGCTCTCATCGGTTGTTGGAGCTGTTCTTAATGCGCTCGGTTTAGGAATTGTTAGTGTAGTGTTGATTGACTTGCCTCTCGGATTTGGTTTTACTCTTGTCTTTAATCATTTGATGAAAACGGGCGATGGTGAGAGAATGGTGCAGCGAATGTTTAATATCGCTTATGGTGATTTTTCGCGCTCTCTTGCGGTCTCTGTTTTGCAAGCTGTATTTAATTTTTTGTGGTTTTTGCTTTTAATTATTCCGGGAATCATCAAAATGTATTCTTATGCAATGACTTACTATATTGCTGAAGATTATCCCGAATTGGATGCTAATAAATGTATCGACAAGAGTAAGGAAATGATGGATGGATATAAGTTTGATCTATTTCTCCTGCATCTTAGTTTTCTTGGTTGGGCCTTGCTTTGTATTCTCACATTGGGTATAGGTGCTCTTTGGTTAAGACCGTATATTGCCACTTCGGAAGTGGTTTTCTATGAGCGATTGAAGGAAATAAAAGGCATAGGAAAAAAGGAGGATCCGGTAAACGATGGTCCGAAGAAATCACGAACGGAGGAACTTTTGGAGCAGAAAGGACAGGTAGCGGACGATAATTCTATGTCGGCAATTTCAAACTCGATAAACTCTTTGGAGAATTTGGCAAAAGAGGTTGAGGCAGAAGCAAACGGTCAAGATTCGGAAAATGTCGGCGCGTCGTCTTCTGATGATCCTTATGACCGATGGAAACCTAAAATGTAGTAGTCGATTGTTTAGAAAGGTGTAGAGGCGTCCCCATGGGGCGTCTCTTTTTTTTGAGAAAAACGGCTTATGCTTTCTTCTTGGAATAGTGCCTTGCTAAAAAGTAGCCGGCCAAGCAACCTGCCGAGTTGGCTATGATGTCGCTCCATTCGAAGGCTCGGGGAGGGAAAAAGTATTTTTGTACAAGTTCCATTGAAACACCAAAGAGGATAGGACCTAAAATGCTGAGTGTGGCTTGAACCTTGGCGGAAAGGCGGCAACTCTTTTTTAAGTCGAAAAATAGTGCAAATGCCAAAAGCATATAAAAACAGCAGTGGCCGATCGTGTCTCTGCAGAAAGTGAGCGAGATGAGTTCTTCTCCAGATGGCGTGTGTACGATGTCGTTTGTATAGTCAATGGTGATGGCTTCGGGCATACTCTCGATTGTGCTTAAATAGAAGATGACGGAAGCGACTATAGGCGAGAACCATATTTTATTTGCAATGCCTGTTAGTTTCATTTTGTATGAGTGTGATTACCGTTATCGAAGTAGCGTGAAATGTCCTGTGTACAGTTGATCTTGCTCTTCTATGTTGATGATATACCAGTAGTCGTCTGAAGGCAGTGCCTTCCCGTTGTAGGTTCCGTCCCAAGGTTCGGAATTCTCGTCGAGTTGGCAGATGAGTTTGCCGTGTCGGTCATAGATGCTGACCGTGTATATCAAAAATTTCTCCAAGTTTTTTACGATGAAGAGGTCGTTCTCTCCGTCACCGTTAGGCGTGAAGAAATGGGGAATTTCAATTTCGCAGTCGGGCGTGTGGATAACTGTGTCTGTCACACAGCCTATAGCGTCTTTTACCTGGATTTTGTAGGTGCTGGAGTATCGTACGTTCTCGAATGAGTTTGATTCCTTAAATCCGTGTCCGAAATTGTAGGAGTAAACGCCTGTGCCGCCCTCGGCAATGATTCGGATGCTATGGTGGCCTGTTATTTCAATCTCTGCAATGTTAGGGAATGGAACCACATCAACGTATAGCGGCTGTTCCTCTTGGCAGGCTCCATTCTTTATGCGGACATGGTAGGTCGTCGCTTCCGTGGGAGCGAGTGCTGTTATCTCTGAGTTCGGGATGAGTTGCGAATACCCAGCGTCAAGCGACCATTCGTAGCGGTAAGCGTTGTTCATAAACGGAGAAAGATTGAGTTGGTTGCCTATGCAGATGGTTGTGTCGTGGAGGTTGTTTATAATGGATTTGCTCAGATTGACGGAGAGAGGTTTGGAGACGACTTCGCATCCTGATGGGGTCACTGCCCTCATTCTATACTTGGCAGAACTTGTCGGAGTGAAAACGTATTCTTGCTTGCCTTCTCCCAACAAGGAGAAACTATTCAATGCCATAGGTGATTCCTCCCAAATGATATTTTCTGTGTCGGGGTAGTCGGTGCTGAGTGTTAATTCATCCCCTTCGCAGAGACTGTCTGTTGACGTTTCAAAAGAGAACGCAGGTATTGGGGTTACTTTGATGGTTATGCTATCTGCGGCAATAGGGCATAGTTCAGACGATGCCTTCACCGTATAGGTGCTCGTCTCTTCTATGGATTCCCTCACTTTGAGAGAGTTCGTGCGGACTGCGCTGCTGCCGTTGCTGTTGATGCGTTCCCATTTCAATTGGTTAGCGTTCGCATTGGTGGTCGCTTGTATGAGAATGGTTTCGCCTTGGCAAGCATTCTCTTTTGCTTCCAATTGGATGGATATAGGAGCCTCAACTGTGACTTTGACGGGGTCTGACCATATTTCGGGGCAAGAGGAAGAACTTTCTGCCACCAGACAATAGGTGGCATCTTTTTCAGGCTTGTCAATGATGGCATTTGTTAGTTCGGTGGAAATGCTTTTAAACACGGGATCGCCGGCCACTCTTCGTTGCCATTTGACAGAAGCGGCATTGCCGTATGTTCCGTTGAGGGTGAGTTCGTCGCCTGCGCATAGGCTTGTTTTTGAGATGCTGATCGTAGGTGTGGAGAGGTTCTCTACCGTAATTTTTATGGTGTCGCTTGCCGTAGGACAGGTGCTCGACTGAGCCCATACGACATAGGTGGCGTCAGTTGTGGCTTTTTCTTCGCAAGATGGCGCGTTGGATATCTCTGTTGCTCCATTTTCGGAGATGCGGGTCCAACCCAAATGTTCGAACTTTCCTTGATAGAGGTCGGCGTTCAATTGGATGACATCGTTGGTGCAGTAATTCTTGGCCATTGGTTTGATTTTGATAAGCGGAGGTTCGTCCACATATACGGTAATCTCGTTGGAGGCTTCTTGCGGACAGGTGCTCTCTTTCAGACTCAAAACTCTGAACGTGGCATTCTCCTCCAAGACGATGCTTTTTGAGAGGTCTCGTCCAACGCCTAAAATCTTTGCCTGAGTTGTTGCGGTGGTGCTCATTTCCCATTGTAGTTGGTCGCAGTTCTCGGTAGCCACGTCCAGACGCAATTCCGTACCTTTGCAGATGCGGTCACCATTGTTGCTTGTCGTGAGTCGCAAGGATTGGGGTTGATCGACAAAGACAGTTGTTTGTTGCGTTACGCTTTCGCATGCTTCGCTGTTTGCCGTAACGGTGTAAGTTGTTGTCTTTAGCGGCGTTTCTATGATGTTCCTTTCTTCTGGAGAAAATTCCACTTCGGGTCCATCTTCTTCTTGCTTAACATATTTGTAGGATGAAACGGCTCCTCCTCTTGCTCTGACACGGATGGAAATCTCCTCGCCTTTGCAGATATATTGGTCTTCAGAGAGGGTAAGTTTGATGGCCTTTTCTACATATACATTGAACCTTTTGGTCTCTGTTGAACAAACTCCGTCAGTAGCCATGAGGGTTATCTCTATGTCGTCAGTGATGCCGACGAGGGTGTGGCTGGCTTGGTCGGACTTCTGTCCGTCCCAATAGAAAAGATTGGGTTCTCCTGCTTTGACTACATTCTTGATGGTGAGGTTGGCTCCTTCGCAGACGGTGGTGTCTGCCGGCAATTCAATCTTTATAGCCGGTCTTACTTTAATGGAAAATTCTTCTGGCGCCGATTGACAATCATCTTGGGTAGCCATGACGCGATAGTCCGTGTTGACGGAGGGAAGAAGGAGAATGCTATTCTCTGTCGAGATGTCTCTCCATTGACTCTCGCCCTGTGGTTTCTCTTGCCAAAGGAAGTTGGACGTTTGCCCACTTATTTCTTCTACTTGGCAGGTTATGGGTTGCCCGTTTTCGCTGCATACGACGTCGTTGTCTTGGTGGAGTCGGATGTTTAGTCCTTCGCAATTGGATGTTTGGCTATGACCATTGGTGAAGAGGAGGCTGAAAATAAAGAAGCATATTATTCTTAAGTGGTGCCACACGGTTCTTCTATTGCTGTGTTTCATTGTTTTAAACTGTTTGGTTGCCCAAATTTTATGGGGCGGAAATCGGGTTCTTCGTTCTTATTGACCTTTGTGTTGAATGCTGCAAAATGTGTTCCAAAAAGCCCAAGGAACTTTGTTTTTTGTCGCCATTCTGGTTGTCTCTTCCGTACCTCTCTTTATCGTAGGCATCGGTAAAGGATTAGTATTTGAATGAAGATGATGGCTGGAACGCCATATTTGAATTTCTTGTGAAGTGTTTTATGCCTGAAAAAGAGCATCCCGGCGAGGGCACCGATACTGCCTCCGAAAGCAGCCAGTAAAAGCAATGTCTTTTCAGGAATGCGCCTCGGTTTCTTAGGTGATTTGGCCAAATGCTTGTCCCACCCATATACACAGAATGTGAGAAGGGTCATCAGCAATAGAAAAGCGAGTGCAATTTTGATGTGTAGTTCCATTCTAAAATTCGTAATTGAAGCCAAGACTCAACTGCTCTTGAATACCTGTCTCGATGGTCGTCTTATTGTCTGTCCTCAGTTTGAACGATATACGCGAACTAAGGAAACGGTTGATGATGAAGTTTCCTACAAACTCAATTTCCGCCTCGATGTAGTCGTGCGGGTAGGCACAGAAGAGTTGAGCCTTCGCATTGAAGTTGATTTCGCGGGAGAACTTCCAATAGAGTTCCCCATGGGTCATATATCCGAAGAGGTTGGCCACCTTGCCGTCTTTGATGCCTTCTGATAGCGGGTCAACCCTGTCGTCGATGATGAAGATAAGACGATAGGCGAAGGGAGCCACTTGGAGGAATGTCTTTGAGTTGTGACGATAGTCAGCACCTAATCCGAATGTCAAGTAGGAAGGTGAGAGGAATGCTGAAGCCACATCGTTTGAATTGATACCGTCGTAACTGGTGAATAGAGAGGTGCGGAAATCTCCTGACAAACTGTAATACAGCTTTTTGATGCCCGTCGCATAGCCCAAACGGCTGATGATTTCAAACTCGTCGTTGTTTACACGGAAGGCGCGGATGGTATCTTCGCTCGTGTTGTAAAAACCGATTTCAGCGTTGATGCTGTTGTCCCAAGTCAGAATGTCGTTTTTGTTGTAATTCTTCTTGTAAGTAAGGACGGAAAGCAAGGTGGAGTTAGGTGTTCCACCTTTGTGCCAATTGTTGACGTAGTATTGGGAGAAGTGGATGGTCAGTTTCTTGTAATCTGTCCAAGGTCCTTGCTTCTTGGGTTTTAGCAGTTTGCTCAATTGCTCGAAAGCGGGTTCGCTCTTGTGCTTGTCAACGTCTTGGATGTATAGGTTGCGGTTGATGTTGTAGATGTCGCCCGCCTTGTTGTCAAATTCGCCTAAAGCATAGAATTCGATGAGGTCAGGGTCATAGCAGGAGATGCTGATGATGATACTGTTGTTGATTGCCTCCCTGTTGATTGCCTCTTCGCATTTCTTTTCGAAAGTTGATTTCTCGAAAAGTGGTGCTTTTTTCTTGTGGTAACTGACTTCGTCTAAAGTAAAAGTCGGCGTGATGTTTTCTCTTTTGATTTGAGAAAAGACGATGGGTTGAAAAGGGGTGATGCCCATTTTCTTGATTTGCACGTTCGTCAGCGAATCGGCTAACCTTTCGGTCTTCTCTAATTCTGTTTGTATGAAGTAGGTGTAGCGGTCGCTCTTTTGGCTTTTTTTTGCTCGGAGGCGGGCCAATTTAGCACTTGTGTCATCGCCTTTTAGACGAAGAATGTCCTTGTCCGTCTTGCTGATATAGTCTTCAATGTGTTCGGTGTCGGTGGACGACGACTCTTTGACGGTCATGTTGATGAGTTGCTTCTCTTGTTCGTCTTCGATGAATTGGTCGGTGCGGGCGGCCAACGAGTCGAGGGCAATCTCTTTGCCGAATTCTCTGTAGTCACGTATGTATTGGCTCATCAGGGCATTCTTGATGCTGTCGTGCGTCTCTTCGTCCAGGTGTGGCGTCTCTTTGATGAGGTGGGAGAAGAACCAATTAGGGTCTATGTTCTCCTGCGCCGTCGCATTAAGGACCGAAAGCACGAAAAGAATGGCTGTTGCGAGTATATTGTGATACCTTGTTTTCATCATTGCAAAGATAGGAAATAGTTATTTAATTGGAGGTCCGTCTTTAGTTTATTTAAGGACCTTCTTTGAAATTCCCGATTTTCTGAATTATTCTTTGTTGTAGCGTTTGATGATGTTGTAGGCCGAGTAGATGCCCAATTCGCCTGCCTTGCTTAAGTCGGCAATGCCTTCACGGCTTTCTCCCACGAGGATGTGGACCAATCCTCGGTTGAAATAGGCTTCGGCGAAATCCTTGTCCAATTCGATGGCTTTTGTGTAGTTGGCCATGGCATTGCGGAAATCTTTCTGCTCGGAGAGAATGTTGGCTTTGTTGTACCATCCGAATGGAAGTCTCGGGGCAAGGGTGGTTACTTGGTCGTAGTCGTTCAACATGAGTCCATAGATCAATTGCGAACTGCTTTGAGAGAGTTCTTTCTCTTTCTCGCTTTTGATTTCGTCTTCAAGGGAAGCCTCGTATTCCATCTTCTTGTGTCTGATGTTTGCTCGGTTGAAGTAGGCAATCCAAGAACTTGGGTTGGCATCGATGGCTTTGCCGTAATCTTCGATGGCACTTTGGTAATCTTGAATCATCTCGAAGTCGATGGCACGGCTCAAATAGAGAATGTAATGGCTGTTTTTCTCTATGCTCATAGTCTTCTCTTCGATGGCGTGGAAATGTTCGACAATCTGCTCTTTGCTCAACTGCGTGTCGTGGTTGCCGATCTGGATTTTCTTTGGCAGTTGGCGTTTGGCGTTTATCTCGGTAATCTCTTGGACGAAGTAGTTCGTCTTCTTCATCTCGTTGTCCTTGATGTAGTAGGAGAGGTGGAAGAGCGGCTCTATGTCGATGTTGAAGTTGATGTTCTGAACCTTTCCGCGTGTTTCGCTCTTGAAGGAGATGCGGCGTTCTTCGTCCTCCTTGTCGGCTATGACGAGGCGGTTGAAGTTCTTGATGCTCTTGTCCGACTTCGTTCTTGTTTTTTTCTCTTTCCCTTTCTCCTTCTCCTCTTGGTGTTGCCCTTGTTGTTTCCAGCGGTCGCGTTCCATTAGCATGGCTTGGTTGTAGTCGAGTTGCGCTCCCTTTTTGTCGCCCTTCTTCTCTTTGGCTTCTGCGCGGCAGTAGTAGAGCGGGTAGAAGTCGGGGTATTCCTTTAAAACCTTGTTGATGTCGGCTATGGCACGGTTGCTTTCACCCAATTCGGTTTCGATCAAGGCACGGTTGTAGAGGGCGATGTAGTCGTCGGGGTTAAATTCAAGCACACGGTCGAAATCCTCTAAGGCGCGGTTCTTGTCTCCAATCTCGTTGCGAAGCAATCCGCGATTGTAGTAGGCCATTGAGTTGTTCGGGTCGAGTTGGATTACGTTGTCGTAGTCGTTGAGCGTCCCCTTCAAGTCGTTGAGGTGGTAGCGTATAAGTCCACGGTTGATGTAGTAGCCGGGGCGGTCGGGCTTCATGCGGATCGCTTCGTTGTAGTCGTCCAAGGCCGCTTTGTATTCGCCTCTTGTGTAGCGCACGATGCCTCTGGCTGCATAGCAGTCGGCTCTGTATTTGTCGAGTGAGAGGGCCTTCTCAAAATCGGCTAAGGAGGCCGTAGTGTCTTTGTTGGCAAGGTACGCTTGGCCTCGGTTGAGGTAGGCATCCACGAATTTCGGGTTCTTTTGGATGGTCGAAGAGAGTGTTTCGATGGCTTTCCCGTAATTCTCTTCTTGCATAAAGGCGATGCCAGAATAGAGCATCAGCCTTCGATTGCCTGGGTCGAACTTCAGACCTTGGGCGAAATCTTCTTGTGCCTCAGTATATTTCTTTTGGTTGATGCGGGCGATGCCTCGACATTCGTATGCGTTGATCATGAACGGGTTACGTTCGAGCGCAAGCGTACAATCATCTTCCGATCCTTGGTAGTCCTCCAAATTGATTTTGGCTACGGCCCGAAGAAAATAGGGGTCGGCCAAGTGAGGTTTTACTCGGATTACTTGGTTGAAATATTGGATGGAGAGTACGTAATCTTCAAAATAGAGTGCGTTTTGGCCGATGGCTAAAATTCGGTTGGTGTTGAGTTGCGAGTAGCCGTTCCCGAAGGAAAGGATCGTCAGTAATATGAATAGTGCTAAATGCCTCATGGGTTTGAAAAATCTCTCAATTTTACTTCATCGTTCAATATTACTAAATTTTTGGTAGTCGTACTTTATCTCAGCCCGTTTTTTAATGATATTTAGTGAAATGTTGCACGATGGTTCCTCTTTGTCCAAAATCTCGGTTTAAGGGAGTCAAAAAAAATGAATTTAGAAAATCAGGGAAGATAGAAGTTCCTTTCATTCATTTTCTCTTTACAACGAAACACAATTCCCAATTTTTAATATCTTTGTAAGATTAAAGAAACGAAAGAAATGCAGATTTCTGACGTCTGAAAACAAAGTGATTTTGTTCAAAAAAGGTAAATAGATGAAGACGATTATTAAATTCGGATTGGGAATAGTAGTGGCATTGTTCATATTCGCTTGGATGCTTGATGACGAAGAGACGACAGAGCCGGAAATGAAGCCGGCCCAAGTGGATAAAAAGGCAGAAGAAAACAAGAAGCCAGAACAATCTAAAACGGCGGAGGATAAACCTCGGAAGCCTAAAACCAAGTCGGATACAAAGAAGGCTGCGGTTTGGGCGGATGGTAAAGTGGCAAGAATCGGTGCCGCTGAATATCGCCGTCGCGTGATTAACTATACATCATCCGATGCCAAATATTTGGGCGAAGGCCCTTGCGTGGTGGATCTCTATGCAAGTTGGTGCGCTCCTTGTATGGCTCTTGCTCCGCATGTGGAAGAGTTGGCGAAAAAATATAAGGGTAAAGTCCAATTCTTTAAGATTGATGTTGACGACAACGGCGCGTTAACTTCCCATTACAATATCCGTTCCATTCCAACCTTGTTCTTATTTGATAAGAATGGCAAGATGGAGAAGATAGTTGGAGCCCCTACCAATTTGGCTGAAAAGGTTGAACGCCTTGCCCGATAGTTGGGCACCTTAGCCTTGAAAAATCCTCTTAGATTGCGTTAAACCATAAAAACATACAACCAGATGAATGCAAAGAAAATATTTATGACATTGGCATTGACCTCCTCGCTGTTGGCGGCCGATGCTGTGACCAAGCGGAATTTCAATTTCGTCGTAGGTGTCGATGGCGATTTCAAGGCGGCTAAGCAGGCGGCCGAGGTTTCCCGAAATGGACGTTTCTACATCTTTTTCCCTAATGGAGAATACAATATCGGCGCGCAGACGGGAGATGCTAACCAACGCACCACTTTCTCTGCTGCTCAGGTGTCGTTCATAGGCCAAAGCATGGAGGGCGTTGTGCTTTACAACCGATGTTCGTCGGAGGGTATCAGCGTGACGGCGACCCTCGATTTGCAGAAGAATGCTTCGTTCACTTACATGCAAGACATCACTTTACAAAATAGATCGTACAATGACCCTAATTCTTCGGTCAATAGATTTGTCGTTATTCGTGACCAGGCAGACAAGAACATTTACAAGAATGTTAGGATGTTGAGTACCCAAGACACCTATTACACCCCTTCTGGCGAGCGGCGCTCCTATTTGGAAAATTGTGAAATACATGGAACGGTCGATTATATATGCGGTGGCGGCGACCTTTATTTCAACCAGTGTTCGCTCATCATGGAGAACAGGGCCAATAATTGTTTGACGGCTCCAGCCACCCAAAGTTCTTGGGGCTACGTTTTCCAAAATTGTGTGATAGATGGATATCCCATCAATAACGGCTCGTTCCGTTTGGGTAGGTCTTGGAGCGGCAAACCTCGTGCTGTTTTCTTGAACACGAGAATGAAGGTGGTCCCTAAAGCCGAAGGATGGGGCGATCCGATGAATACCGTTCCGACACTATTTGCCGAGTTTAATTCAATGGATGGTAATGGAAATCCGCTTGATGTGAGCCGAAGAAGGGGCTACTACACTTGCTCGAAAGATGGTTCCACAGCCAATTTCAATCCTCGTCTCTCCTACGAGGAGGCTTCTCGTTATACTATTGAGAATGTGATAGGCGGAAAAGATGGATGGCGTCCTGATTTGGCTACGAAGCAGTTGCCTGCCCCTCGTGTTTCTGCCTCTGGTGCCGTTATGGAATGGGAAGATATGGATGCGGCTTTGTGCTACGTCATCTTTAAGGACGGCCAATATTTGGCAAACGTAACCGAACCATTTTACAAAGAGACGGGCACCATTGATTCTAACTCGACCTATACTGTTCGTGCCGCGAATGAGATGGGTGGACTTGGTGCCTCTTCCGAAGGGGTTCATCTCTCTCCGATAGCCCAAGAGCAGGAGGAGGATTGGAGTGAATTCAAGGTCTATTATTATGGCAATGGAGAAGTCTCATCGACCCATGGAAACGAATATAACAATCTGTGGAGTTGTAGTGACGCCGACAGCAAAGGAATTGCTTGGGCTATCACGGGCCGTGATGACAAGAGCGTTTTGTATGGTAATGATGTGAGGGTGCAAATGGATGGACATACTTACACCACGTTTAAGAACTCAAACGGAGCGCAAAATACGTTCTATTTGCCTGAAAATACGGCGGTGAAGTCGGTGGCGTTTGTCGGTTATACCAACGATTCCGAAAGTGTAGGCTCTTTGACGGAGGTGAATGGAGAGCAACTCTCTGTTCCATTCAATAAGAATACGGGTGCAGCCAACTACACGTCAAATCCTTCTGTTGTTCGATATGATTTCAAGGAGGATGTTTGTGGCAGTTTCACCTTTACTTTCAGCAACAAACAAATCTGTTTCGTGGTTTTGATGAAGACCACCCCATGCTTCTGCCCGTCTGTTTCTGTAGAGGATGTTGAGGCTGGCGTGCCGAACAAGGATCAGAACTATTATGACCTTTCCGGGCGAAAAGTAGAAGCGTTGCGCAAGGGCGAGATCTATATTCATAATGGTCAATCGATATTGGTTAAATAACAAAGGGGATAAGAAAAGGGTCGGATAGGAGGAAATCTTATCCGGCCCTATGTTTTTTCTTGTGGTCTTGGGTGTGGAAACTCACTTGATATTTGTTGCCAGAGGTTGATATACAGGTGTATAGTAAGGCAAAAGACCTTTTGTGTCGTAAATGATAAGGCGGTGAATTTGTAACCATTGCCTTGAATACATTGACCTTGAATAATCAAGTAGAATGATTTTTTTGTATTTTTGTGAAAATCTCTTGGCATGCAAGAGAAATTTATAGAACTCAAAATATTAACTAATAAAAAATTAATGGCGAAATAACAATCTGTTTACATATTAGTGAGCTTTAAGCATTCATTCTGAACATATAGCCGAAAACCGCCAAATCTTCAGCTAACTCATGCACCGGAATAAATGTAAGTGTGCTTGCGTCCTTAAGGGCGTGAGCTGCCTTCGTTTATCGGTGTATGGGGTTTCTTGGCGGTTTCCCTGGCTGTTCAATAAACAGACGGTAGTTGCACGCCTTTTTTATATTTATGGCAGTACATATAGGGAAACTGATAAAAGCGGAGATGGATAGGCAGGAGCGTGGCCCGTCTTGGTTGGCGAAGCACCTTCATTGCAATCGGCAGAATGTCTATGACATCTTCAAGCGGGAGAGTTGCGACACGGCACTGCTATTGAAAATATCCAACATTCTGAAACGTGATTTCTTCCAAACGCTCAGCAAGAATGTGGGGAAGGAGGAGCCGTGAATGATGGTAATCTCCTCTCTCTTACCCGAATGTGGGTGCAAAGTGATATATTTTAACGTTTATGAATATATTTGGCTAAGGTTGCGGTACAGCTGTCGAGAGTCGCGAGATTTCTAACTTTTTTAAGTTACATTATTTTAGATGCAGCATAAAGAGGGATTATTTTTATGGTTCTCTCTCCATCTTTTATCTCGTTGAAATTTTCCAAGGAGCATCTTATGGCTTCCGTTAGATGCTTGTCCTTCATGAAAAGATGGAGACTTTTCATTTTCCCACTAGTGCCAGCTTTGCATTCGATAGGCAGCACTTTGAAATTTTTGCCTGTGATGTAGTCAACCTCAGAACATGCACCATCTTTTATGTTTTCCCAATAAAATAGGTCGTGAGAACTTGCTGGATTGCTGTGCTTTAACATTTCCCAACCCAAGAACAATTCGGCTAAGCCTCCTTTGTTTACTAGATCTGCAACAGATCCCGTCACGATTAGTTCGGTCAACTCGTTTGCACCTCCTAAATCCAGATCTAAAATGCGCAATAAAAGGCCACTGTCTAGATAAAGATATTTTCTAAACTTATCGTTTATCTCCGCACCTAAGGGAAGTCCGTTAGCTGCAGTGTGGTTAACTCTTTTTATTATGCCTGCATCGCTTAGCATATTTAGAGCTTTTTTTATCTCTTCTGTTCTATAGCCGCCTTCCACTTTGTTGTAAACGAATTTCTTTCCGTTTTGGGCGACCACACTGAGAAGTGTATTACGAAGTAATTGGGGTGAGATTTTTTTTGAGTACTTTGCGAAATCGTCGTAGTAGGATGTTTGGATGTCGTCTAGTTCTGACTGACATAGTTTGTAGTCGTGTTTTTTTACCCACATAGCAACGCTTGCGGGCATACCGCCTATGATTAGGAAATTCCTGTATTGTGTTATCAGTTCGTTATGGATTGCATCGAACAAGGGGCTTTCTGCACTTGCCTCGCGTATTGCATCCACCCAATTATTTTTGCCGATTGCACAAAGAAATTCATTGAAGGAGAAAGGGTACATGAATAGTGATTTGATGCGTCCTACACCATACGAAGGCATTTCTTTAAGAGTGAACTCTAATAAAGAACCAGCTGCAATGACGTGGAGTTCAGGAAAATCTTCTTTGAAAAACCATAGACTTTTTAATGCTTCAGGACATGATTGTATTTCGTCCAGGAAAAGTAATGTTTTCCCTGGCTCTACATTTACACCCCAAAGCAATCCTAATTGTTTAGTGATGGTTCGCACATCCGTGTTGCTTTCAAAAAGAGTTTTGGTGTCGGGCCGTTTCTCGAAGTTCACTTCTAGGAAATATTCGAATTGTATGCCCAAGTTCCTGATCGCACACGATTTACCCACTTGTCTTGCTCCTCTTAGTAATAGGGGTTTCCTGTTTTCGCTTTCTTTCCATTCGATTAGGAATTTGTCTATTATTCTATTTATGTACATAGTATGCTGATTTTTATGCAAATATATTATTAATTTGTAAAAATCGAGAGGAATAATGGTGCTATTTTTGTAAAAATCGAGAGGAATAATAGTGCTATTTTTGTAAAAATCGAGAGGAATGAGCTCTTGAGAATAATATTGGCTCTGTCCTATTTTGTGACTGATAACGCACAAGGTTAATCCCCTAACGGGGAATCGGTTTGTTCAACGCATTGTGCATTGTGATTCTACCAACATTAAACGCCTAACGGCGTATATATGCCAATTTTAATTCTAAAAAGTACCGTGGCACGGAAATATTAGCTTGAGTAGTCTTCACTCCTCGTGTGTGTTTAACGCGCATTCGCCGTTAGGGTTTCATGTAGGTAGCCCATGTTTTATGTCCGACAGCATATTTTTTCGAAGATGTATAAGATAGTTATACGGCTATGTAATAATATATGAGCGGAAGCGTAAAAAAATGTGGTACGATGGTTGTTTGATTGTGCGAATAAGATGTGATATGTTTGCAAAAACTAATTTAAATTTTATTGATATGCCAAAGAATACTAGTGACAAAGGATTATTACCTAAACCTAATAATGGAGGAGAGATAATAACTCCAAAACCCAATAAGCCAAAGATTGATCCCAAAACAGGCAAACAGATTTTGAACGATTAAACCATATTGTATGTTAGTAAAGCAATCCAAAAATACATTTATCCGTTTCATCGGTGAGTATGGATATCTCATGAATCAGATGACGAGGCATGACCGTATCTATGACGATATTGGTGCTGACTTTTTGAAGAGGATTTCGAGAAAAGGTCAAGAGGTTGATGCGATAGTTGCTGATTTAAAGAGACTTTATGGAGATAGTGTTTCAATTGATGAATTGAAGACTGATTTCTGTGAGTTTATAAAAGATCTGGCTGATCATAAATTTCTTGTGATTGGTGAAACTGAGGAGGATTTAGAGGCGAACGATGTATCATTCTCTTATAGTCTTGACAATCCGAAAACATTCATCAATGATTTTTCTCAGTTTACAACGGATGATATCCAACAGGATTCTCAGACACTAATGGAACAATTGCAACGTAAATATTATCAACTTCATGAACTGCAGTTTGAGTTGACAAGTCGTTGTAATGAACGTTGCATTCACTGTTATATCCCTAATGCCAAAAAAGATGTGGGCGGTGACATGCCATACGAAAAGGTATGCTCCCTCATTGATGAGTTTGCTGAGTTAGGTGGTTTCGGTGTCACTCTTTCGGGAGGTGAGGTCTTTATCTATAAGGATATCATGAAGGTGATTCAATATTGTAGGGAGAAAGATATGTGCGTAGGAGTCTTGTCCAATCTGACAGAATTGAAGGACGAACAGATACCTTTGTTGAAGGAGGCGAATCTTTCTATTGTTCAGGTTTCTCTTTATAGTATGGATTCGGAAATCCACGATAGAATCACTTTACGAAAGGGCTCTCATGCGAAGACAAAGGCGGCTATTGAGAAGTTGGTGGCGGCTGACATCCCAGTGCAGATATCGTGTCCGATTATGAAAGCCAATAAAGAGGGTTACGATAAAGTACTTGCCTACGCCCAAAGTCTAAAGGTGAAGGCACAGACAGATTTTATCATGATGGCACAGGCGGATTTAAATACGCAGAATCTAGCGAATCGTATTGATTTGCAGGAGACGGAACAGGTGATAAGAGATATTATTGAACATGATGTGAATTACCGAGAACGCATATTAAAGATGGCTCCACTATCGACAAAAGAACCAGAAGTTTTTGCTAATGAACCTTTTTGTGGTGCCGGAGTCAATTCATGCTGTATTACATCTAATGGTGATGTTTATCCGTGTGCTGGATGGCAAGAATATACCGTGGGTAATGTTTATCAACTCTCTCTGTCTGATATTTGGAAAAAGTCAGATAAGCTTCATTATCTGAGAGACTTGAAACAAAAGGATTTGCCGCAATGTATGGCGTGTGAAGCACGTGATTATTGTGCTCCGTGTTTAGTTCGTAACTACAATGAGAATGGTGGCGATATGTTGAAAGTGACAAAGCATTTTTGCGATGTTGCTTTCCTCAACAAAAGATTAAAAGAAGAGTATTTCGGGAAATAAAAACAGAGGTATGCTGAAAATCTGTGATAGAGTAGGCTCACTAAAATTTATATCAAAATGAAAAATTACAAAAAAGCAAAAGTGGTAGCAAAGAATGCTCCAGTTGGTTCTTACGCAGCAGGTTGTCCAGAGAAGGTAGGAAAATGCTTCTGGACATGTGAGATCAGAGAGTAATTTTTGTGTAAATGGAGGTGTTGAATAGTTTGACTATAGACACCTCCTCTTTAAATCAGAAAAGGAAATGGAAGATTTGATAATCATAAAAGAAAATTCAATACTAATTACTGAAAGTACAGTGCTTGATTGGTATAAAAAAATTACAAATAATCAAGAAGTTCCCCAAGAGGAGATGGATGCTATATTAAGAAGATTCAGAGAATTGGTTAATTATAGGAATACAAACGGTACAAGGATGCCGTAAGGAATGATTGACTCTCATATTCACATAGGACAATTCTATGACATTTACACAACATCAACAGAACTGAAGAATTTCCTTGACTCTGTTGATGTTGAGAAATGTGCAGTTTCATCGACAACGATATGTGAGGAGAATTATGCGAAGGTGATAGGGGAGATAAGATCTTTTATCATTGAGTTTGGTGCGGCGAATGTGTTCCCGATTTTGTGGGTTACGCCACAAATGATTAAGAACAACGCTTTAAACTTGTTTTTGAATAGTGGAATTGTGTGGAGGTGTCTGAAGATTCATCCACAATTACATCCGAAAGGTTGGCCGGTTCGCGGCAAAAACTTTCGTGTTCTGATTGAATTGGCAAGGAAAATGCATTTGCCTATTCTCATTCACACTGGAGCAGATGACTGTTGTCATGCTGGAAAATATTTAAAACTCATTAAACGGAATGCTGATATAAATTTTATCTTAGCCCATGGAAGACCATTAAATGAAGCGTTGGAGGTTCTGGCAGCGTGCCCTAATGCGTATGTGGACACTGCATTTATGTCAGTTGACTCTATCGTGGAACTTTGTAATCGAGGATTTTCCTCTCGTGTGCTTTGGGGATCGGATGTGCCAATACCGCTTTATTTTTTCAGAAACAGTCCCTCTTTTGATATGCGGGAATACTACTTGTCGCAGATTGAAGATTTAAAATCAAGGGTGACTTTCGCTGATTTTGAGTTGGTGTCAGAAATGAATTTCAGTCGTGTCTTCTGCTCTGTTGAGAGCAAAGAGAATTTTTGTGTTTGAAAATGATTGAATGATTAACACTGTGCTCGTGTTTTAAATTTGTGTTCTGGTGGCTGTGTTTTTTTTGCTGTTGAGAAAAAAGTTTGGTTTAATATTAATTGAGTAATTCTATGAAATATAAAATATTAGGTGCTTTTTTTATAGCATTCGGAATGTATGAGATATATATGTTCGCAGATGGTGATGGTATGGTTTTCTTCATAAGTATTTTGGTGTTTTTGACAGTATTAGCTTTCTTTAAAGGATGGATTAACAACCGACAAGAAACTGCAGAAAAGGCATCTGATAGTTTGGAACAAAATTTATCTCAAAAACCGTCAGAAAAAGACTTTGAAACAAAATCGTTAGAATATTTTGAGAGGCTCAGCCGTTGTGAGGATGTATTTGTACAATACATCAAATTGGGCAAGGAATATTATTATTACAACAGTCGCGATAAAGAAGAAAGAAATGTTGCAAAGTTGAAAGTCATACAAACATCAATAATGTCCTTCCAATCTTTTCAAATTGAAGAACATTTTCGGTCGTTAGGCATAACCTTTTGTAGCTATCCGCTCTCTTATAATTATGCATGTACATCGGACATCGATGCGAATTACAATAATATGGGTGATTTTTTTGAGAACAATCGTTTCCCTGATTTGGATGTCGTGCCATATCCTTTACAAGGTGATACTTGCAGATATGGTGACATTCAAATTGATAAACTTTGTAATACAAAATATGAAGCTCAAAAATTGTCGGCAAATGAACTTGAAGCGTCTTTAGAAGATAGAATGAAAGAAGATGTTACGTGTATTCCCACCCTATTTAAGTGTGGCACAGTCTTTTATGGAAGGTGTGGAAATAACCCCATTACCAAATATGTAATAGCCAAAAATCACTTACTTTCTGATATGACGGTAATGGGAGAAGTGGTAACCAAACAAATGGCGGGAGTAGTGCCTGTTGACGAACTCATAGAAAGTTTAAAAAAAGGATATAGACGTATATCCCTTTTTTATGTGGAACCCAAAGATATAGACCTGCTCTTTAAGACAGCAGAAGAACTGAAATCGTATGAAGACAATAAGGGAGAGTTTTGTTCTATAATAATTAAAGAAGTGAAATCACTTTCTTCTTTCTACTCAGATTCGTTGAAAGATAAGTCGCTTTATTGGTTGTTAGAAAGTAGGTTGTATGAATACAAGGAAACTGATGCCAAATATCAGCGGGTACTTGATGCCTGGGAGGAGAGGATGGAAATGTGGGATCGGCAACACGGCACCATTTAATAGCATTTTAGACAGTTTTAAGCGGATGTGTCAGGATATTTGAGTAACCTTGTAGATACGAGCGGAGCGAGGATATGCGGAGGGATAGCGATGTCGGGTGGTCCAGTCGTCTGTGAGACGCTACGGTGGTGAGCCTTGGCCTGCCTCTTCTCTGCGGGTCTCAATCTGTCCGTCATCACAGCGCATTGCTGTCGTTCTGCACCGCCACTATCTGTGCTACTGCCTCACACATCCACTATCAGAGTAGTCGCTCTGCCTCACCTATCCACACTCTGTGCACCTGCCCCCGCACATCCCCGCCACTGCCGTGTCGTGTATGTACGGGGTTATAGAGGTAGCGTCTTGCAGACGCTGGGGTGGAGCGGACACGTCAGCATCTGCGAGACGCTATTTGAGTATATGAGCGGGCGGGGGGAGGAGGTGCTCCGCAGATTTTGTCTGCTCCTTTAGAATTTCATGTCATTTATGAGGCATCCCTCGGCATCGGTGATGCGCCACTGGGTGATGTTACGCTGCTCGCTTGCTATGCAAACTCCACATTTGGTCACTTTCCGGCCGTCAGACTCGTAAGGTATTGTATATCCCGTGCTGTCAATCTGTGCCAAAGCATTTTCGACAGAGTCATCTACCTTCAGCTCCAATACGAAAATGTCCGTCTTGGTCTTGACCACCACGTCGGCACGACCCAGAATGCTCTTGACTTCGGTATCGACCTTGCTGTTGAGCATAGAAAAGATGACGTAGATAAGCAACTTGTAGAACGCCTCACGCTTCTTTTTGGCCATCCATTCCTTCTTAGTTATGATGTCGTATGGAAGGCTGGCAATGTAGGAGCGGAGTTGGGTCAATGCCTCAGACAGATCTCCGCGTTTGAGTGCGCGGGACATGGCAAGAATCAGGGCATTCTGCTCCAGATCATCCGTGTCCATCAGATAGTTGGCTAAGCCAGCGACCATACCTTGGCGGACCTCATAGTTGGGGAAGCCCAGCAGATAGACATCATCTTCCTTATCGTAGTTCTGGATGGTCAAATAACCACTTTGATAAAGTAATGGTATGGGAGTTCGTGCACTTTCGCATGGCATGTTGAAGTCCATAAGCGACAATTCTGCTCCATCAAAATCCAATGGGTTGAACTCAGGATGATGCTGAAGATGTTCAATCAGTGACTTAGTCGTTCCAGTCTCAAACCAATAAGGAGTCGTTTTGTTATCATTAAGAGCATTCAACAAACTATATGGAGCATACACATCCTTACTATTCTCTGAGAAATGATAACCATCATAATTCTTCTTCAACAAAGCGTATGCTTCATCGACTGTTATCTTCTGATTCTGAGCATATTCCTCCACGCAAGGACGTAGAGTCGTGTCAAGTTCTTCCTGTGTGATGCCACAGATGCCAGAATATTCATCCAACATAGAAACCTGCTTCAGATTATTCAACTCGGAAAAGATGCTAAGTTGTGAGAATTTGGTAACACCCGTGATGAAGACATAACGGAGATAAGCACCCTCGTCCTTCAGCACCTGATAGAACTCACGCAGCATCGAACGCATCGCATCAAGTTGTTCCTTGTCATACATCAGACGCATGATAGGAGAGTCATATTCGTCGAGGAGGACTACGACTTTCTCACGAGACTGTTCGGCAGCGTTGTGAATAAGATTGCGGAAACGATCACCAGGAGTTATCGAAAGAGGATCTTTCCCATAGATATTCTCATAGCCTCTAATCAGACTTTCCAATTTCGTCTTTGCTTCACTTACCGAGAGGTTCTTCAATCCGCTCAGCGTGAAGTGTAGTACTGGGTGTTTTTTCCACTGCTTCTCCAACTCCATCACCTTCAGCCCCTCGAACAACTCTTTCTGCCCCTGAAAGTAGGCCTTGAAGGTGTTGCAAAGCAGAGACTTGCCAAAGCGGCGAGGACGAGCCAGAAAGATATACTTATACCTGTTGGCAAGATTGTACATCATGTCAGTCTTGTCAACATACAATAGTCCCTGTTCCCTTATTTCCTGGAACTGATCATTGTCAATTGGGTATCTGAATTTGCTCATATTTTATCTGCCGACATTTGTCGGCAAGGATACGATTTTTTCTTCAAAAAGCAATCTTTTTTATCTTGTTTTGCACAATCTTTAACATAATTTCTTTAATGACTGTCGTTGCTTGGAAACAAACGTTTCATTGATAACTTAATTTGTGGCTCCGCTGCATCACACATCCACTGTTGCTCTGCCGTTGCCTCGTACATCTACTCTCTGCGCCTCCGCCTCTCACATCCACTCTCTGCACATCCACACTCTGCGCACCTGCCCCCGCACATCCCCGCCACTGGCGTGTCGTGTATGTACGGGGTTATAGAGGTAGCGTTTTGCAGACGCTGATGTGGAGCGGTTATCGGCTTGTGGGGTGATGGCTGATGGATGGTGATGGACATGGCGGACGCGTCTGTAAGACGCTATTTGAGTAACCCCGTAGATACGAGCGGAGCGAGGATATGCGGGGATTTGCACATCTAAAAACTTTTCTATAACTTGCCAAGGATAATTGGAGAGATTGGTTGGATAGAATCAATGCTTTAAATATGCATTGGTGTTTTTTCTGGTCTCAAGTTGTTCTTGAATTGAATTTAAACAATAAAAACTATGTTAGGCGCAATCATAGGCGACATTGTGGGCTCCGTTTACGAGTATGAGAATCACAAGTCAACGGAGTTCGAATTTTTTGACGAGGAGTGTGAGTTTACGGACGACACTGTGCTTACAGTGGCGGTGGCCGATTGGCTATTGTCCGACAAGGCGTGTACCGAAGTTGAACTCCAAAAGAAATTGGTTGATTATGCAAAAAACTATATAGAAAGCGGCTACGGCCTTCATTTCTTGATGTGGATTCTCCACCCCAAAAAGGAAGTGGGGGAGGATGGTAGTCCGATAGAGGTGCGTCGTCCCTATGATTCGTATGGCAATGGGTCGGCTATGCGGTGCAGTGCAGTGGGTTGGATGTTCGACACGTTGGAGGAGACCGAGCGGGTGGCAGCCATCTCTGCGAGTGTCACGCATAACCATCCCGAAGGCGTGAAGGGTGCGCAGGCTACAGCCGCAGCGATATTCATGGCAAGGACTGGTAGCAGCAAAGAGGAGATTCGTTCCTACATCGAATCTAAGTATGGATATGGCCTAAACTGCACCTGTGACGAGATAAGACCGATTTATGAATATGATGTGACTTGCCAAGGTACTGTTCCGGAAGCTATCATCGCTTTTTTGGAATCAACCGACTATGAATCAGCCATTCGTCTCGGCGTAAGTTTAGGGGGAGACACCGATACGCTCTGCTGTATAACGGGAGGTATAGCCGAAGCCTACTATAAGCACATTCCGAAAGAGATGGCAGAGAAGGCTTTGTCCTATCTTCCTGAAGGCTTTGTAAGGGTCTTGCAAAAAATGAAGGAGGAGACTGTTTATGGAAAAATAGTGGGGTAGCACACCGTTTCCACCTACAATCAACGTGAACCCGCATTCAGAGACGGTGTGCACACATTCAGAGACGGTGTGCACACCGTCTCTACGGGTGAACGATGGAAATCCACATTCGTAGATGAAAAAATGCAGCCTTGAAAAATTTGGGGGCTTATGAAGAACTAAACAGTTTCAGTCACTCTTCGCATAACATTTTATACAATATTTGTCTCAGTTCTTCTGCCTCTTTCGAGGATAGTTCGCCCAACTTTCCGTCAAATCTCTCTATTGACACGGTGCGGATCTGTTCACAGATTAATTCGCCAGAAACTCCATTCACCACGCATCGCGTCCTAAATGGGAATCCTCTAACAGTGGATGTCAGCGGGACAATCGTCACGGTGCTGAGGACCTCGTTCAACTCGTCAGGCGACACAATTACGCAAGGCCTTCTTTTTTTTTGCTCACTGCCTTTAGTGTGGTCAAGGTTGGCCCAATGTATCTCGTACTGTTTCACGTTACTCTTCTCCATTCCAGGTCCACTCTCCATTTAAATCGTCAAGTTCTTCGTCCATGCGCTCCTCGCCAAGGGCATTCAACTGCATGGCCGCCTCTTTCCATCCTTCTTCTGAATGTCCATTTGCTCATCCAATAAATCTTTGCTATTTTTGTTTTTGGAAAACTGTCGCAGAGATGACAGATTAGAGAAAAGAATGGATAAGCTTAAATCGTTGATAAATAGGTGGATGGAGAATCCCGTTTGGGGTGAGGTTCGTTCCCGACTGGTCGCTCTTTGGATGTGTGTTCTTCCGAGACTGAGAAAAATGGGTTGGAAACGAGGACTTGCCTTGGGCGTTTTTCTTGTGCTGTTCATTACTTGGCTGTTTTGCTTGCCTAAGCCGCTCTTTGCCCCTTCCTATTCGACGGTGGTGACGGATGCCAACGGAACGCTATTGGGTGCCCGTTTGGCTGACGATGGGCAATGGCGTTTCCCCGTAAGTGATTCTGTCCCTTACAAGATGGAGCGTTGCATTGTGATGTTTGAAGATCAATACTTTTGGATGCATCCCGGGGTGAATCCTGTTTCTATATGCCGAGCCATGAAGCAGAACTTTTCGGCGGGGCGTGTGGTGAGCGGCGGCAGTACGTTGACGATGCAGGTGGTCAGGAGTAGCCGTGGTCATCAAGTGCGTTCGTTTTCAGAAAAGTTTATAGAGGTGGCAATGGCGCTTCGTTTGGAGTTGACCTATTCCAAGTCTGAAATATTAAAGTTGTATCTTGATAATGCCCCTTTCGGGGGAAATACGGTGGGAATGCGTAGTGCTTCGTGGCGCTATTTTGGACGTTCGTGCGATAATCTTTCGTGGGCCGAGGCAGCGTTGTTGGCTGTCCTTCCCAATGCTCCCTCTCTGATCCACCCGGGGAAGAATCGTCAGATGCTTTTGGAGAAGCGCAACCGTTTGTTGGAGAAGTTGAAGACCGAGGGGGTTATAGATGAGGAGACGTGCGACTTGGCCCTGTCGGAGCCTTTGCCTGATAAGCCCAAATCGTTGCAGTTTGCCGCCCCTCATTTGGTGGACCGAATGAAATTGAGGAAGAGTGACCGGGTGATTCGTACGACCGTTGACTATACTTTGCAAAAACGAATGGAGGACAAGGTAAAGTATTTCCAGTCGATCTATTCTCAAAATCAGATTCAGAACATTGCTCTTATAGTGGCTGATACGCGGACGGGAAATGTCTTGGCTTATTGTGGTAATGCGGATTACAATCAGGAGGACAATAATCATGTGGATATCATTACGGCGCAGCGAAGCACCGGTAGCACGTTGAAACCTTTCCTTTTCAATGCGATGATTGAAGATGGCGAACTCTTGCCCGATATGCTTTTGGCCGACATCCCTATTCAGATAGCGGGATACCGCCCGAATAACTATGAACGAAAGTTTGACGGCGCAGTTCCTGCCAAAGATGCCTTGGCTCGTTCACTGAATATTCCTGCTGTCTTGATGCTTCGTGAATATGGTATTCCTCGCTTTATGGATTACCTGAAACGGATGGGTTTCACGACGATTAACCATTCTGCCGAACATTACGGATTGACCTTGATATTGGGAGGTGCGGAGAGTTCCTTGTGGGAGATTGCGGGTGCGTATGGAAGTATGGCGCGCACGTTGATGCGTTATACGGACGCTCGTGTTTACTCGGCGGCCGATATTCATCCGTTGCGGTTGGAGCCGCGTGAGGAGGCCAAACCTCGTTTGCAGAAGGAGCCCGTGCTTTTTGAAGCGCAAGCCGTGTGGCAGACCATTAACGCCATAAAGGAGTTGAATCGTCCAGGTGTGAATTGGCGCGTTTTCTCCTCCTCTAAGTTGGTGGCGTGGAAGACGGGAACGAGTTTCGGAAACAAGGATGCATGGGCGATTGGAATGACCCCCGACTACTTGGTGGGTGTTTGGGTGGGAAATGCCGATGGAGAGGGACGCCCGGGATTGACGGGTGTTTCGCATGCGGCACCAATCCTCTTTTCCGTCTTTAATGAGTTGCCAGCCACCACTTGGTTCCGCGAGCCGGATGGATTGACGGAGATTGAAATTTGTGCCCAAAGTGGTTACCGACGAGGCCCTAATTGTCCGGAGATGCGCAAGGCAAAAGTCTATGAACCTCAGTTTGAAGCGCCGGCTTGCCCTTATCATAAGATTGTCCACCTTTCGCCAAATGAGCAGTATCAAGTCAATTCCTCTTGTATGTCCGTTGCCGAGATGGTACATGTGCCATGGTTTGTTCTCCCTCCGTCCATGGAGTGGTACTACAAGAAGCATAGCGTCACCTACCGTGAGTTGCCTCCTTTTATGCCCGGTTGCAATCCCGACGAGTCCACTCGCCCGATGGAGTTCATTTATCCGAAGGAGAACGGAAAGTTGTTCATACCGAAAGATTATGACGGTAAGAAGAGCGAAGTGGTTTTTGAGGTGGCACATCGCAACAAGTCGGCGATTCTTTATTGGCATTTGGACCATGTTTATTTGGGCGAAACCTCTCAATTCCACCAAATGGGTGTGACGGCAGCCTCTGGTAAACATGTCATGACGATTGTGGATGAGGAGGGAAATATGATTTCAAAGAATTTTGAGGTTGTGGAGTGATTTCGTACTTTTATTCATCAATTGAATTCTAAATTTTGAGAATGTTTTTTGAAAGTAAAAAAGGGGAGAGGGTATTGGTGGCATTTTTGCTCTTGCTGTTGATCCTCCCAAATATAATGGTGGCTTCTCTGTCAGAGGAGTTGGATGGTTTTTGGGTGAAGAAGATAGGCTATTTGCTCGTCTCTTCGGCCGGACTCTTTTTGCCTGCCATCTTTCTGAAACGTAAGTCTTATTTCTTCTTCATGGGCGTGTTTAGTTTGCTCTTGGCTCCGATAGAGATGGCAAGCATATGTTTTAATCATGTCACGACCCATTTTATGATGATGGATACCCTCTTCAGCACAAATTGGCAGGAGTCGGTCGAGTTCTTCTCTTCGCTGTGGCCGATTGTCTTGTTGACTTTGGGCGTGTGGATGGGCTATTTTTTCTTGACGTTTAAGTATGTGCGGAATGAAGATTTCTTTCCGAAAAAGGTAAAGCGATATTTGCTTGTTTCGCTTCCCGTGGTCTTCCTTATCGGTTTTTTCTATTTCTTCACGTTGGCGAGGTTGCTGTTGACGAATGAGGGAACCACTATTTTGGACAATCTGTCGGATGTGAAAGGAATGATGGAACAGAAGGTTGCTAAGGTTTTCCCGTTTGATGTCTATATGGCGACAAGTGATGTGTTGGCTCATCGTGCAGAGGTGCGCGAATGCCAAGCGCAGTTGGCGGATTTCTCGTTCGGCATTTCCCCTAAGATGGATGATGAAGAGGAGGTTTATGTCTTGGTGATTGGTGAGGCGGCAAGGTGGCAGAACTTTGGGGTGAATGGCTACAGCCGAAATACGACCCCCAACCTTTCTCGACAAAAAAACTTGATTTCATACGACCATTTTATGACGCAGGCAAACCTTACGAGTAGGTCGGTGCCGTTAATCGTAACCAGGGCAGATGCTCAGCATCGTGAAATAGCAGCAAGGGAGAAATCGCTTTCTGAAGCTTTTGCCGAAGCGGGCTTCTTTACGGCTTGGATCAGTAGTCAAGAGTTGACCTCTTATCAGGAGCGAATCATTGCGGCTTGTGACACGAGTTTTAATTTGAACAAGACCATTACGGGCGGTAGGAAATATGATTTGGATATGCTCCCTGCTTTTGCGTCGGTGATAAATGCGCCTGCGAAAAAGAAGTTCATCGTGGTGCATACGATGGGAAGCCATTTTAAGTACAATGAGCGCTATCCGGAAGATTCTGTTTTCTTCCGTCCAAGTTTTGATAATTCGATGGACTTCCTTTCTGCTTCGTCGGAGAATGCGGAATATTTAGTCAATGCCTATGATAATACCATTCGATATACGGATGCGTTCTTGTCGTCTCTCATTAAGAGGTTGGAGGCGAAAGGTGGTGTTTGGGCTATGCTCTATTTGGCCGATCATGGAGAAAACCTTTATGATGACGAACGAAAATTGATACTGCACGGTACGTTGGTCGTGTCCGAGTACGAGGCTCATATTCCGTTTTTTGTGGCCTATTCGGATGGTTATCAATCCCGTTATGCCGATAAGGTGGAGAGTATAAAGGAGAACAAGGCGAAAAACATTACGTCGGGCGTGGTGTTCCACTCCTTGCTTGATATGGCAGGCATCCAATCGGATGTGGTAGTGGATTCACTTTGTATCGGAAAAAACAAGTTGGTTGATTTAGCCAATTCCTATGTCTTAAACGGAAATATGGAACCAATCTTCTTTGATTTCAAGCAGTTGGAAAATGTAAAGTAGGGCCCTTTTGAAGTCGAACGCCTTGTCGGGAAAGTGATGGACGGAAATGGGGTGAAAACTAATGTATAATAAGAAAGCATTATGTGGGTAGAAGGAAGTGAAATAGAAATTAAGCCGAGAAAAAGTAGAATTGTTCATATCTCTGTCCTTTCATGTATTGGAATTGGCTTTCTGTTGTTGATTTTGAATAAAACAGTGACAGGAGTTTGGCTTTGGGTTTGGAATATATCATTGCCATCCCTTTGGGCTCTCTGTGTCTATTTTGTGATGAATCTTCCCATTGTAACTATAGGAAGAAAAGGAATCGGTTTTGGGAAGAAAAAATTGTATGAATGGAAGAATATAAAACATGCCTTCCTGATAAAATATAACAATAAGTATCATTCTGTCCATTTCAATGTTGTATATGATGATGATAAAGGAATCCAGAAAGAAGCTAATCTGGATGTGACGGACTACGATTATTCTCAGTACAAAATAGAAAGTATTGTGGCGTATTGGATGAGAAATCAGCCGAATACCAACGGACAACTTGATCCGGTTAAGAAAAACAAGTACAAATCGTTGTTGGAGGTGCTGCGAAAAGAAAATGTCAAAGAAGAAGGGAAATACTATCAAGTTGTATTTCTATTCTTGCTATTCTTTGGGGGTGTATTAATGTCAATTTCAATAGACGAAGGGATGGGGAGCCGAGCTTTTGTCTCGTTGGTCGTGGCGTTGGCGATGATTTTTTCTGCTTCCTTGACCATGTTTGTTTGGTCTATCATAATGGCCAATATACAAAGCTCGTTTATGTCCCAACCTCCGATGTCAACTTTGTCGTCCGACGAATGCGACGAACTGATGGCACTGGCCAAACTGCACAAGTGCGGTTTGACCCATTGGAAGTCCTATGCTTGGGTCTCATTTGGGGCCTCGGTGGTTATGGGCTTGGCTGTCGTCGGTTGTCGATATTTTGCGTGAATTGCCAATGCCTTGTTTCGGTTTGGATGAGTTGTGTTGAACTATTTTTTTTTATATTGCACTAAAAACAGTGCAGTATTTTAGAAAATTGCACTAAATTTGGTGCAATTTTTAATGTTCGATTGTTGTTAGGTATGGAAAAACTTCAAAGTAGGTTTAATATAATGTTGTCTGAAACGCCAGTTGACTTTCATAGATATATGTATGAACGCATCGATTGGAGTGATAGACTTATTGGAGTAAAGGGACCAAGAGGAGTTGGAAAAACCACTATGCTTTTGCAGAGAGCAAAAGAAGACTTGGATAGAGATACGACATTGTTGGTGAATGCGGACGACCTGTACTTCTCTAATCATACGTTAGTGGATTTGGCTGATGATTTTGTGAGAACAGGAGGCAAGGTGTTGATGATTGATGAGGTTCATAAGTATAAAGAGTGGAGTCGTGAATTGAAGTTGATTTATGATTATCACAAAGAATTGAAAGTCGTATTTACAGGTTCCAGTATTTTAGATATAGAAGAAGGCGAAGCTGATTTAAGTCGACGAGTTGTTCCTTATGAAATGCAGGGATTATCATTTAGAGAATATCTGAAACTGTTCAAAGGTATAGATCTGCCTCTGTTGAATCTTGAAGATGTCTTGTCGAATAAAATAGAAGTTCCTAATGGGTTTCATCCTTATGTGTATTTCAGTGAATATATAAGGATAGGATATTACCCGTTCTCTAATGAATCACAATTTGAACGTCGATTGATTCAAGTTGTAAATAAGACTATTGAGGTTGACATTCCTCAATATACTGATATGACAACATCCGCTATACGTAAGTTAAAAAGATTGATGAGTATTGTGTCGGAGAGTGTCCCATTCAAACCAAATTTTTATAGTTTGTCGCAAGTGTTGGGCGTTAGTAGGAATTTGTTGCCAGAATGGTTCGCTTATATGGAAAAAGCAGGGTTGATTATGCAATTACGGGACGACACGGGAGGCATCCGGGGATTGGGCAAGGTGGATAAGGTATATTTAGACAATACGGCTTTGATGTATATATTTGGAAGAGACAATACAGACATAGGAAATGTGCGGGAGACTTTCTTTCTGAATCAAACACGAGTTGAGCATGAAGTTATTACGTCGAGTGTGGCAGATTTCCAAGTCGGAAAATATACGTTCGAGGTTGGCGGAAAAAACAAAACGCAGAAGCAGATTGTCGGAGTGTCAAATGCGTTTGTCGTGAAGGATGATATAGAATTTGGATATCAAAACGTCGTTCCCTTGTGGCTTTTCGGATTGATGTATTGAGGCTCAACGATGAGCTGTCCCCCTCGTTTATTCTTTATGGTGAAAAAACATACAAAAAAGGCTGAATCCCTCGATGGAATTCAGCCTGATTTTTTCCCCTTTTCGGGGAACTTTTTCTGGACAGCAATAGTTTTACCTATTGACCGATTATGTCATTGACCTTGTTCGTTTGAACTGACGAAATCGGCAAAATGAGAACATTTGGAAACTGCCTCTTTGTGGAAATTCGTGTGCTTTAACTCATTCAACTTCTCAAAGTAGAGCGTATTGTTTCTGTCACTTGCCTTCTGCATAGCAAATAGGATGCAAGCCATAAGTTCGTCCTCATTGGCAATCAACTGAGCCTTCGTATAGTAGAAGGAGGCTACCGTGCCGAAATTCTCGTCGTAGTTGAATGAATTGCGGTAGTAACCCTCGTGGCTTAGGTTGTAATAGAAGTTACCCAAAAGGAAACTTGCTTTCGCAGCCTGTGCGTTGTCACCTTCTGAAAGGTCGTACAATTTGTTTAATGTAGAGAGAACCTCTTTAATGTTCGTGTTCTCGAAAGAAACATTACCGATGGTTTCGCTGATGTAGTCGTTGTAGAAGGTGTTGGAATCTTCCGTCTTGTTGTAGATGATGTGGCCGATGGTGTAGCAAAGCACGTTCTTGGCGTTGAAATCAAGTTTCTCCGTAACCAGTTTCTTTGCAGCAGGAATGTTGCCTTCATAGAAGTTTGCCATGCCCAAACGGTTGTTCAAATATTCCATGTCCACCTTGCCGTCATTGCCAAGCAACCATTTCTCCAATTTGCTTTTGTTGGATTTTTGTGCAAGTGCAATAATCTCTTCCCAAAGGCCACGGTCGGGGTCGTCTGTTTCTATGCTGTAGATTGACAAGAAGTGCTTTGCCTTGTTGTTGATCTCTTGGTAGCGGCTGGCCATAATCTTCCGTATAATATAAATGCCGAATGAATTCTCGTGCTTTTCAAATGCACTGTTGGCATTGTTGTCTGTGAAAATCATCGGTTCGCAGATGTCGATGATGGTTCCTATCATATCTTTCTGCTCTTTGTAGAGGTCGGAACTTGCCGTCACTTTGCTCAAACTGTTTTTGGCTTTGTCGTACTCTAAACAGTAGGTGTGTAGAAATGAACATGCCAAATTCCAGAAGTTTTTGTTGGAACATGTTTGTGCCTGGCTCTCCGCGATGCGGATGGCGTCATCGACGTTACTGAATTTTTTACGAGCCGATTCCTTTCCGTAACTGTCTCGGTAAGGGGAAAATAGTTCAGACTCTATCTCGGCAATGTAGCGGGCCATCAAAATTTTTGCCTGCGGAGCGTTGATGTCAATCTTCACAATCTTCTCCAACTCGTTGATCGGGTTGTTGAAGTTGTTGTAGGCCAAAAGGAAATAGATGTCGCAAGCCCTTTTGTCCTTGCTGTTGTTGGCCATGCTGAAAGCTTTGGATAGACCATTACGGCCGTTGCAGAAACGAAGTGACTTGTAGGCTGAGAACTTCAAGTCCTTTGATTCCGAGAAGACGGTTAGAAAATCGGAAACCGGATTCTCCTTTTTGTAGTCGCAAGCATCTGCGGCACCCGCTTTTTGGCTCAAAGCGTAGTAATAGATCTCAGGCTTGTAGTTGAGCGATTCCACATATTTGTAGAAGTATTCAACCGCCTCTTTGTATTGGCGCTTATAGTGGGCCAAACGGACAATTTGGTAGCCATATCTGATTTTCAGATCTTTGTTGGTTTGGCTTTCATAGGCGCTTATGAGGTTTTCGATGGTCTCTTCATACTTCAATTCATCCAATGGTTTTTGGTGGTATCGGTACGACCAGACTCCGTACCAACTCTCTTTTTCAGCCTTCATGAAAGGCTCCAGATATTTGGCGTAGGAGAGGTAGTTCAACCCTTCCTTCTTGCTTTTGCAGAAATTCTTGTCGGCAAAGGCAAGTTTCTTGTCGAGGGCTTTGCCCGATTGTTGCAGTTGCTCCAACGAAACTTTGGAAGCGTCGTTCACTAAGTAATAAGCCTGTTCGGGTGTGATGCCGAAGTAGTTGGTCCAGTCTCGGCAGTTTTGGCTGGTTTTGATTTCTGCCTTGTCGTAGGAGAACTCAAATGTTCTCAAGAATTGGAAGTAGTCTTGCTCTTCCGTAACCTCTTGATTGAATATTTGGTTGGATGTGTAATCATCAGAATATCCGTCCCAACCGCAAGCGGAGGATTGCCCGTGAAGTAAGGCGGACAACGAAAATATTGCTAACAAATGTTTTTTCATGCCAATCTTAATTTAAGTCGTTGATAGTAAATCTTTTTAGGAATCCCTTGCTCAAGTGATAATAGACGATGTTGTATTCGTGGTTAACCTTCTCGTCCAAATAGACCTTGGCTTTTCTTAAAAGATCGGGGGTGATTTCTTCCACCTCGATGGTGAAGTCCTTGTTGATGTAGAGCCCGTTGATGAAGCAGTCTTCCAACACCAAATATTTGTTGCCTGACATCTTCTTGAACCCATCATTCTCCAAATCGGTTTTTGAAATGCCGTTCACCAATTTAACCTTGCCGTTATGGTTGGTGACGATTCCCCAAGAGTAGAGAGGAAGGGCGAAGTCCAGGTTGATTGGGTATGATTCCAAGTTTTGTGTATAGTTCTTCAACAACTTTATGTCGAGGATGGAGTTGGATTTCTCTCCGTCGCGCGGGTCAGATGTGGCGTAACACATCAAATAACCCTTCTTGACTGGAGGAACGCCCATCACGGCAACATCCTTCACTTGGTGGAGACGGATTGTGCTGGTGATCTCTTTTGGGGAGAACTGATTGCATTCCGCCAAATCACTCAAGAACTTGAAGTAGATGTCTTTCGTACTTGCCGTCCAGTCGCAGTCGATTTGTATTTCCGAGTAGTTGGAAGTATGGATACCATAGAGGGCAATCTCTTCAATCAGCCTATTGACGCTGGAAGCGAGGCTATAAACATTCTCTTCTGGCATATTGACGAAAACGTCATTGGAGATGAATACAGTTGGCACTAACTTTACTGAGTCGCTGAAAAGGATGTTCGTGTCGATAGGCATGATTTCATCAACCGGTTCGATCGATCCATTTTTGTTTACGACGTCAAAAAGGTGGATATAAACCTTTTGACAATCCAGTTCGCGAGTGATTTCTCTGGTCTCCTCATCCACATTGAAGGAAGACTTCCAATGATAGAAACTAATGTTGTGCTTCTGCTTCCATTCCGATTGGGAACAGGACGAGATGCCGAAAAGCAATCCCGCTGCCAGCAGAAGTTTTAAGAAAAAAAACTGTTTGCTCATAATTTATATTGTTAAGAAATAAGTGTTCGTTAGTTTAACGAAAGATGTATAACCTTTGGGTCCACCATTAGAATATTGCGAAGCCCACCAATCCGGCTAACGAGATCAATATCATAGGATTGATCTTGAAGAAGTATGTGGCAACGAATGTCGCTGCGCAAATGATGATGGTGAAATTGTTGTTGCCCAAGCCAGCGTCACTGAAGTTTTCCTTGCTCATCATGATTAATGCGGCTGAGAGGATAAGTCCAGCAATGGCAGGTTTCAAACTTGCCAGTATAGAGGCGATGGTTGGGTTGTCCTTCATTTTGAAGAGGAATCGTATGACAAAGTACATCATGACAATGGAAGGAAAGCACAAAAAGAATGTGGCTATGGTCGCTCCTAAAAATCCTCCTACATTGTAGCCCACGTAGGTGGCTGTGTTGATGGAGATAGGGCCTGGCGTCATCT